>JBBRYE010000005.1:0-55668 GCA_038237895.1 Sphingobacteriales bacterium
ATTAATAAAGACAATTTGAAATTATCTTGAAACGCAGAAATAAAAAACGTGGAAATAAAAAATGCGACTAATATTACGAATGTTGATATTAGGTAGAATTGAATAGTACCTGCAATCAGTATGTTTAAGTTGTCTTTTTGCTCCTCAACTAAAGATTCAGTGACCTTATTTTTCAAACTGTAACCAGAACCAAAATCAAAAAGATTTAACCATGCAACTAAAGCAGTTAATGTAACCCAAATTCCATAGTCGACTTTTCCTAAATGGGCTAAAAGTAGTGGGATAGAAATAAATGAAACGAGAGAGGATGCAATTTTAAAAAAAACAGAACCAATAATTGACTTTAAGACATTATAATTTATCGTCACTTTATTAATGTTATAAAAATTTGAAATTGTGTTCTTAAAGAAGCATGTTTAGGGTAGCCATTAAATTTGAAATAATTAAGTACCCCTCTCAATCCCTTTTCATTTTTTATTTTTAGTAAAGAACTTAGCATGTTAGTTGCTAATATTTCATCGGATATATTCATTATTTCTTTTTTTGTAAAATCTTTACTGAATATATCATGTAAAGTGAAGCTCAAATCATTAGTCCATTTTTTTATATTATCCATCCAGGCCTGTGTTGAAATCAGCTTATTAGTAAAGTTGTTTTGCCATATTCTATAGGATGATATTATTTCAGCCACAAAAACTGATTTTCCAAACAATAAACATTTTTGAATTAAAAAACTATCTGACGCCGTGAATTCATAATTCTTATCAAAAAGCCCCATCTCCACAACTTTTTCTTTTTTAAATATTATAGATGGAAATCTAGCGTTTACTCCTTTTGAAAAAATTTTAAACGCATCTATATTTTTTAACACTTGAGTGCTACTTGGTTGCCACGATCCTATTCTCTCATCTTTTTCGTTTATTAAAAAATGTCCAAATATTAAAATGTCGTAATTTTCAAACTCAAAGAAAACATGCTGTATCGTACTGAATGTGTTTTCAAGAAATAGATCATCATCGGATGGAATCATAAAATATTTTGTCTGAACCTTAGAAATAGCGTTATTCCAGTTTTCAAACATTTTTAGTTGCGGTTCAATCGTATAAAAAATATATTTAGGATATTTTAATTTAATACTGTCTAAAACATAATTTCCATTATCGTTAATTATAACTTGACCCGGGAAATCAGGAGGAATTGTATTTAGTAACTTAACCAAATAATTATTTCTGTTATAAGTCGGGATAACTAATGTTAAGTCTTTTATCATTTAATATTTTTGAAATTTAAAAAGAGTATACTTTTTGAACATTAATTTTAAAATAAAGTTAGTTTTGATATTTTTGGCTAATTAAATTCCAACATATCACCAAAAATTTTTATATACTAAATCATTTTTTATTTAAATATTGAGAAATCAATTTACCCCTTAAAATACAATCGTCTGTCCAAAAATATTTCCATTGTGCAAAGCGTCCAGCCAAAAATAAATCGCACTTTTTTGTTTTAATCTTGTCAGCCATAAGATTATCCCAATTTGAAGTAGGCTCTAAATCATCTACTTCTCTCGTTAATCCATTTTTCGACAAATAATTTAATATTGAATCCAGCGCTTCCTTTCTCTGATGATCAAAAATTATATTCGCATATTTTACATAATTAGAATTGGTGGCTTTAAGCTCGTTTATACTTTTCAACAAACCCATTTCAATTAATTCATTGGTCACTTTTTCAATAATTAATTCTGTTGATTCTAATTGTGGTTTAAATTTCGAAAAATATACTTCTACTTGTATTCCGCATTTACCTTGTGGCGCATTATTAGATGAAAGTAACTCCGTGAAATTAATTCTAGTTGCATACTTATCCTCATCGTAAACATATAGCCAATGAGAATCTATTTGCGCTGGATGATTAACCTCAAAATTTATCAATAAAAGTTCTGAGCAACTTAAAGATTCTGCCGCTAACTTTATTTCGTCTGGGGCATTAATGAATTTAACAAAATTGTCTAAAGGCAATGTATTTATTAACTTTTCATAGTTTTGAAAAGAACCATCAGTAAAATAAACTATTTTTTTTCCTAAAGATATTTCTTTTACTACTTTATTGTATTGAATATTGATACCCTTTAGCAGCAAATTTGTATAAGAATAGTATCCACCATTTTTAGGATATCTAACAGAGGTAATGTAATGATTTGATGAATCTGGAGCTTCTAAATATCCTTTTTCAACTGTTTCAACATCAGGAAAAAAAACTCTTTCTCCTACCCAGTCTGTGCTTAATTCTTTTGGCTCTACAGTCCAGTATTTCCTTGTATAACTTGCTGGTAACTCGTTTGCAAATACCTTTCCAAAAGCCATTTCAAGCCATTCTTGATAATTTTTTGGTAATGTATCATTGTTAATGTTTGCTCTACTTGCTAAAAAATCTTTGAGCATTTCAGATTTTATTGGTTCAGGAATTGAAAATAAATTTGATTGCGCAGGATGTGGTACCCAATTGCCTTTATAATAATTAACAGGAAAAACAGGGTACTCCAAAAATTCATTATCCAAACTAAGTGCTAATAAGTCTTTTACATATTGATTTTTAGTAAACGAAACATGCGGACCTTCGTCCCATATAAATTCATTAATTTTTCTAGAAAAAATATGTCCTCCAGCATGATTATTCTTTTCTATAACCATACAATCATGATTTAGATGATAAGAACAACTTATTCCCGAAAGACCTGCACCCAAAATTAGAATCATACTAACTATTAATATATTTTCTTATTACATCTGCTATATAATCATAATGACTTTCGTCTAATCCAGGCCATACACCTAACCAAAAAGACTGATTCATGATGATATCTGTATTCTTTAAATCGCCGATTACTCTGTGTTCAACATTTGCGTAGGCTGGCTGTCTTAACAAATTACCTGCAAAAAGTAATCGTGTTCCTATTTTATTTTCTTCTAAATGTTGTACTAACATGTGGCGATCTGCTGCATCTCCTTCACGAAGCGTTAATAGAAAACCAAACCAAGATGGGTCTGAATTTGGAGTAATTTTAGGGAGTATAAAAATATCTTCAAATTCTTTCATTCTTTCGTAAAGCGCATTAAAATTTTCTCTTCTTCTTTGAATAAATCGATCTATTTTTTTAAGTTGAGAAACACCTAAAGCAGCTTGCATATCAGTTACTTTTAGATTAAAGCCGATATGAGAATAAGTGTATTTATGGTCGTATCCATAAGGTAGTGAGCCTAATTGTTGTCCAAAACGGCAACCACAGGTATTATCTTTTCCAGGTTCGCAATAACAATCACGTCCCCAATCTCTAAAGCTTTCGGCTATTTTTGCCAATTCAGGATTATTCACTATTACAGCTCCGCCTTCGCCCATTGTCATGTGATGAGCTGGGTAAAACGAAAATGTAGATAAATCGCCAAACGTACCTGTTTTTTTACCGTTATAAGTTGCGCCTAAAGAGTCGCAATCATCTTCTATCACCCAAAGATTATATTTCTTTGCTACTCGCATTACTTCATCCAAATCAAATGGGTTGCCTAAAGAGTGCGCAATCATAATCGCTTTTGTTTTTGGCGAAATGGCCAATTCAATTTGATCAGCCTGAACATTATGTGTAGCTATATCTACATCAACAAAAACTGGAATGGCTCCAAACTGTACAATTGGATTTACCGTTGTAGGAAAACCTGCTGCTACAGTAATTACCTCGTCACCAGGTTTAATTGCCCTATCGCCAAGTTTAGGGGAGGTTAAGGCATAGAATGCTACCAAATTTGCTGATGAACCAGAGTTTACCAATAATGCCTTTAAAGCTCCAAAGTATTTAGCAAACTCATATTCAAATTCGTTTGCAAATCTTCCAGCAGTTAACCATCCATCGGCAACAGATTCTATACAAAGCATTAGATCATCCTCTTCGATAATTTTTCCTGTAACAGGTATATAATTCACTCCTGCAATAGGCTTTTTAAAAATATTAAGTTTAGTCTTTATTGTTACTTCTTTCATTTTTAATAATATTTTGATAGTACATTTTTAAACCTTCATCCAAAGAAATTTTTGGATTCCAATTTAAGGTTTCTTTAAGATTTGCAATTGGTGCACAAGCATATATGGTATCTCGTTCCCTTTGTATTTGCGCTCCCCATTGTGCTTGTATTTTTTTTCCTGTAAGTTGTTCAATTTTTATAGCTAATTCTTGAAGATTAATTACTCTTCCTGAGCCTAAATGATAATTTTCATGATGCTGTAAAATATGTGAATTTTCTATTAGATGAATATAAAAATCTACGACATCTGAAATATGAATAAAATCTAATAATTGTAGTCCAGAAGATAACTTAATTTTTTCATTGCTATCCAAAGACCCAAATAAAATATCTAAAATTTTCATTTTAGTATACACTCCTCCATAAATCGTATATGGAATTACATGTACAACTTTAAACTTTTTTAACTCAGAATAATATTTTAATATAGATCTAAAAGCAGTCTTAGTTGCCGAATAAAAATATGTAGGATTTAAATCGCCAGTATTAAAATGGTATTCAGAGAAAGATCCAGTATTTATAAACAGTTTAATTTTACATGCTTTTAATGCGTCTAATAATACAGTGCCAAATGTAATATTTGCTTGTATCAATTTATTTGTTTCTTCAATTTCAGAAGAAGAAGTTAAATATGAAGCTAAATGAACAATAATATCAGGATTTGATTTAATTATGTTCTCTTTGAAATTAGAATCATAATTTATTGCTTTTACATTTTTCGGTAAATCAATCTTAGTTCTTATAACTGAAAAAATATTAAATGATGTATTCTTCGCAAGTTGATTTATCAGATTTTTACCGACATAACCAGATCCGCCTGTTAATAAAATATTCATTTAAAAAGGACTTTTATAATTTTTAAAAGTTTCAAAATTCAAATCTCTATCAGATATTATTGGATTTTTAATGCCATTCCAATTGAAATTAAAAGAATCGTAGTTTATCCCAGTTTCATTTAAAGCACTATGTGGTGTTGTAGTATGGTATTCAACTATACTTTCATCATTTAGTGATAAAAATCCATGAGCAAGTCCTTTTCCAATATAAATTCCGACTGGTTTTTTACTATCTATTTCAATTGAGAAATAATTACCAAATGTTTTAGAGTTTATTCTTATATCTAACACAACATCTAAAATTTTACCAGAGACCACATAAACTAATTTAGAATGGTCGTCAGGAGGAATTTGAAAATGCATCCCTCTGATTACATTTTTTTTTGAAATAGAATAAAAACTCTCTTTGAAATCTGAGTCTAAGCCAAAATTATTAAATGTTTCTTGATGTATGGTCTTAACAAAATTACCTCTATGATCATTAAAGCAATTGTATTCTAATACAAATAACCCTTCAATATCTGTTTCTATTATTTTCATATTGCCCAATCCAAAGTTTTTTGTTTTGCAATAAGCTTATATGAGTTAATTTGTAGAAGTCTCGCTTTAAGTAAATTAGCGTTTTGTTGAATGTCATCCATATACCCATTTAAAGTAAAAGAAACAGTTTCTTTAAAACTTAAAACGGGTTTCCATTTTAAATAGTTAACTGCTTTAGATATATCTAATTTTAACAATACAGCTTCATGAGGTTTCGCCGTTTCTTTTGGTATGGTATAACCTCCAGAGTTATCTAAATTAAGAATTTCATCAATCAACTCTTTTACTGAATAGTTAGCATTGTCTTCTGGTCCAAAATTCCATCCTCCGCTAAAGATTTTACCTTGAGAAAAAAGTTGAGCCCCTAAAGCCAAGTAGCCACTTAATGGCTCTAATACATGTTGCCAAGGCCTAGTAGCATAGGGATTCCTAATCTCTAATTTTTGGCCATTTTTCACTGCTCTAAAATAATCAGGAATAATTCTGTCTGCTGCCCAATCTCCTCCTCCAATTACATTTCCAGCTCTAGCTGATGCAATATTACAAGTTCCCTCAGTTTTAAAAAATGATTCTAGATATGCGTTTGTGATTAATTCTGAGCAACCTTTAGAAGCGCTGTAAGGGTCTTTACCTCCCATAGCATCGTTTTCACGATAACCCCAAACCCATTCTTTATTATCATAACACTTGTCTGTAGTTACATTCACTGCCGCTTTAACAGATGGAGTTGCTCTTATTGCTTCCCAAAAATTTACGGTACCCATTAAATTAGTATTAAACGTATTTAATGGATCTTGATAAGATAATAAAACTAAAGGTTGAGCCGCTAAATGGAAAGCAAATTCTGGATTAACTTCTTGGAAATATTTTTTTAACTCTTCACCGTCTCTAACATCTCCAATTTTATGATTAATTTCATTTTCAAGATTACATAAAACAAAATTATCCATTTCTGAATATGGAGCTAATGCGTAGCCATAAACTTCTGCACCCAGCTCTTTTAGCCAAATAGCTAACCAAGAGCCTTTAAAGCCTGTATGCCCAGTAATTAAAACTTTTTTCCCTTTATAGATATTGTAAAAACTCATATTACCAGATTTTCCATTTTGCTTTTTGATTAGCCCAATCTTCTTCTAATTCGTGTTTGTCTCTTAAAGTATCCATTGGTTTCCAAAAACCTGAATGATTAAATGCTTTCATTTCGCCATTAGCAGCAATTTGTTCCATCGGTTGTTTTTCAAAAACAGTAGCATCGCCTTCTATATAATCAAAAACTTCGGGCTGGCAGACAAAAAAGCCTCCATTTATCCAAGAACCATCACCTTTTGGTTTTTCTAAAAAAGAATCTACGGTTTGATCTTGGGTTAAATTTAAAGCACCAAACCTGCCCGATGGTTGAACAGCAGTAACCGTACAAAGTTTGCCATGAGACTGATGAAATTTCACCAATTCAGCAATATTAACATCGCTCACGCCATCTCCATAAGTTAACATGAAAGGCTCATTCCCGATATGCGACTGAATTCTTTTTATTCTGCCACCAGTCATAGAATCATTTCCGGTATCTACTAATGTTATTTTCCAAGGCTCGGCTTGAGAATCGTGTACTTTAATAGAGTTATCAGACATATCTATAGTAACATCAGATTTATGTAGAAAATAATTTGCAAAATATTCTTTTACTACGTAACCTTTATAACCGAGACAAACTACAAAATCGTTAAAACCATGTGCGGCATAAATTTTCATGATATGCCAGATGATAGGCATTCCGCCTATTTCTACCATGGGTTTAGGTTTCAATACCGTTTCTTCTGATAAGCGGGTACCTAAGCCTCCAGCCAATAAAACAACTTTCATATTTATTTTATATTTCTAAGTAAACTTGGTTATTTAATGGATGGCTACAGCAGAGCAAAAACTCATCAGCCAATAAATCATCTCTTTTTTTATTTAATCCTATCATTTTAACAGCACCTGAAGTTAATTTTGCTTTACAGGTATTGCAACTTCCTGTTTGGCAAGAGTAAGGTAATTCTAAGCCAGCATCTAAAGCAACCTCTAGAATACTTTTGCCCTTTGCTATTTCAAGTATAGAATTTTCGCCTTTAAATGATAAATTTATTGATCTTGTTTCAATATCTTCAAAATCTTTAGGGTCTTTGATCAACTCAAAGTCTTCGGAAAAAACATTAAACTTATGAACTCCGTTATCAAATAAAACTTCTTTAACTGAAGTTTTCAAGCCTGCTGGACCGCATATGAAATGAATGCTATCATTTAAATTTTTTTGATCTATAATTTTTAAAACTTTTTCAGGATTGATTCTACCTTGTATTACGTTTGGTAATGATTCATCAACTTTTAATTGAGTTTGAAAATGATAAGATTTGAAAGAATTGGAATGCTGATTTTCCAAGCTTTTAATTAACTGTTCAAAAATTACACTCTCTTTATTTCTGTTTCCGAATATTAAATTGATACTGACATTTGGGATAGTAAATAAAGATGATTTTGCTATTGAAATTAAGGGCGTAATTCCACTACCGGCTCCCCAAAGAAATATAGTTTTGTATTTAATTTTGTCAGGAATAATAAAATCTCCCATCGGAGACATTACTTCAATCATATCATTTACTTTAACGACATCATGAATATGGTTAGATACGATGCCATTAGGTACCCTTTTAATTGTTATTTCTAAAAGATTATCTAATATTGGTGCAGACGAAAAAGAGTATGGACGGATATAACGTCTCCCGTTGATTCTAAAAATTAGAGTTAGATACTGACCAGCAAAATATTTTATTTTTTTGAGCCCTGGCTGTTTGAAACGCAGTGTTATGGTATCGTGTGTTTCATTTTTAACTTCGACAACTTTTAATGTAAATATTCTCATAATATCTTTACATAATATCGACAATTGCTTTTTTAAACAATAAAAACAAAATGGTTAAAAAACTAAATATAATACTACCGAAAATAATACCTTTAAACTTACCGATTTTTTGTTTTTTTAACGGTAAAACTGGCTCATCAATTACCTGAATCAGCGGCTTGTCGTTTCTTAAAGAAATTTTAGCCATTTCTAAATTCTTAACAATTTCTTGATAGATAACTCCACTCGCTTGCACATCCACCTGTTTTTTTTGTGATCCAACTCTTAACCTTTGAAAAGCAGGATTTAAATTTGGATTTGCATCCACCGCTGTTGCTACTCCTCCAATACTTGCATTCAAAGCACTTTTTACGCTATCAGCTTGTTTTTGTAAAATAAGTACATTTTCAGTAGATTTTTTTGTTTTTGTATTTACATAAAACGCATTTACTTTATTAACAATATTATTTGCAAAAGCTTTGGCAAACAATTCATCTTCTGAATTTACCGTTACATTTATAATAGATGATTTTTTGTCTGGTTTAATAACATCAAGAATCTCACTATTGATTTCTAATATTAAATTGCCTATTATGGAATCTTGTGTTCTATTAAAATTTTGTGGATTATTAAATTGAATATTTGTAAGATTTGGATTTCCTTCCCATTCTTCTCTTAATTTATTAAATTCTAAATATCTATCAATTAAAGATTGTGGCTTACCTTTAAAGGTATCCTTTGCTAATAAGGCCTCTTGAATCATTTTTCGAGACTTATAAAGCTCTAGAATATTATCTCCTTTAAATATCCCACCGCCGCCACTACCTAAATCTACACCCAACATAGAAGCAACGCCAGCATATTGGCCTAAACCACCGCCTCCTTCGCTCTCCTCTAAAACAAAAATAGTCTGAGCCATATAAATTGGTTTCTTAATAATAGCATAAGTTAATCCTAATGCACCTCCACTAACTCCCATGAGTAAGATGATTAACCATTTGCTATATAAATATTTACACCATGTCTGAAATTTAATTATCAATTCCTTTAATGAAATCCCATCATCTTGATGAATAGAATTAGCATTAGAATAGATTTCTCTAAATTCTACATTATGAAGATTTTGATCTTTATGTTCTTTGCCTTGCGACATTGTCTTGATTTAGATAAAACTATTTTAATAAATTCAATACTCCTAAAAGAATGGCTCCAAATGAAGCAATGCCCGAGGTGATACCCACAATTTCACCAGCTGTCAATTTTCTCTTGTCTAAATTTTTTGGCACAAAAATTTCTGATCCAGTTTTAACTATTGGATAATTATTAAATAAAAAAAACTTTTTAGTGCTCCTAACTGACCCATTTGCATAAATGATGTATGACCTTCTTTTTAAAGCATCTATACTAAAACCTCCAGCATTAGAAATATATGATTTGAAAGTTTTGTTTTTACTGTAGATTACCGTGTTGGGAGATAAAATTTCTCCACTTACTTTTACTGTTTGAAGCTGAATAGGTACGTTAATGATATCTCCATCTTGCAAAAACAAATCTTTCTTATTCCCAGGTTTAGATAAAATCTCTTCTAAGTTAATTCCAACAAAATTATTACGAGTAATTACATTTTCTAAATCTATTAATGCTGAGTCTTTTGTGTCTTTTTGAGTCTTTTTGAATTGCTCTAATTTCAGTTTCTCTTTTTCTACATCCAATTGATTTCCAAAATTGCCAGCCCTTTTAAGAGAGGCGCCGTCTGCGTATGCTAAACCAGTTAGTCCTCCTGCTCTTTTGATTAAATCAGATAAACGTTCGTCCTTTTTTCTAATGGTATAATATCCGGGATATAAAACTTCACCTTCTATTTTAACTTGTGTTTGAATTTCATATCCTGGAGAAGACCTAACTGTAACAATATCAAAAGGTTGTAAAACAAATTTAGCTGCTTCTAAACTAAGATTTCTATCAATATCTATCTGAAACACTTCTGCTATTATTGCTTTTGTAGAAGTAGCATCTGAGTTTTTAACTCTTCTTGATATTTCAATTCTCTGCGGTGTGGCAGATTCTTTAAATCCACCTGCTTTTAAGATAAGTTCTTCTAAGCTCATGTTTTCTGAAAAATTAAATTGATTCGGAAATCTTATTTCGCCATTAATTGTAACAAAATAAATTTCTCTTAAATCAAAAATTGAATTAATACTAACCAAATCCTCTCTTTCTAGAGGTATATCTTCAAATTGTCCATTTAATATTTTAGCTAAATCAAAAGAAATTATCTCTGTATTTAAGTTGTCTGTTAGACGGGTAATATAAGCTCTATTTTTAAATGCATCTTCTTTTAAACCTTCAGCTTTCTGAATTAACGATTTGACCGTAGATGTAGAGTCTAATTCATATTGGCCAGGCCTAAAAACCGCCCCTTCAATAGTTACTCTATTTGAGAATCTGTCTAAAATCTCGTTCACAAAATATTTGTCTCCGCTCTTTAATTGATAAAAGTCAAAATCATTAGCCACTACATCTGCGATTTTACGTTCTATATCAGTATTTCTCAACACCTTCACCCTAGCTTTGTAAGCTCTTTCTGTAAAGCCCCCTGCAAAATCTAATAAGTTATTAAAGTTTTCATCATCTTTCATCTCAAAAATAGCAGGGCGTTTAACTTCTCCGACAATTTCTACTCTTTTTAAATAGACTGGTACTCTGATTATATCTTGATCTTGCAAACGAATGTTGTTTTTTAAATCCCCACGCAGCAAAAAATCATATACGTCCAACGAAGCGATTTTTCTTCCGTTTCTTATTACTTCTATGTTTCTAAAAGAACCATTATCATTAGGCCCACCTGAAGAATACAATGCGTTAAACAATGTTGCCAAAGACGGAAGTGTGTAGGTTCCAGGTTTCATTACTTCACCTGTTAAAATCACTTTTATACTTCTGATATTTCCAATGGTAACACTTAGTTTAGTATTACCAGAGCTAAGCCCACTGTAAATTCCAGATAATTTGTTTTTAATTCTTGAAGTTGCTGCCTCTACAGTTAAACCACCAACTTGCACAATTCCTGCATAAGGAATATTTATAGTGCCTTCTGGGCTAACCGTTAAATTATAACTTACCTCAGAATAACCGTAAATATCTATTAAAAGCTGATCACTAGTCCCAATTATATAATTTAAAGGTGTAGCTAAACGTAAATTTGGTTCAAACGTTGTTGAAGCATTAGCAAACAATTCTTTTCCAAAAATTTTAGATTTTAAAGTTTGTAAGGCGGCATCAGCTTCATTTTCAGTTTTTTTATCATCACTATTACCTATATTCTCTACTTCACCTTCAAAACTTCTTGATTTACTACCATCTTTTCCTTTAACCGTAGCATCAGTTGCTCCTGTAGCAGAACTTTTTGCATTAACTGCTTCAACTCTTGCTCTTAATTTTGCTATTTCAGATGGTTGCATGCCCCTAGAGGCCGCAATTTGTTCTAATTGAGATTCTGGAAGGCCAGATGATTGTATTTGTTTAATGATTTGACGGATTTGATCATCCGTTAAATCATCTACCCTTACATTGCTAAAGTTTTGCTGGTTGATGGTTTGCGCTTGAATATTATTAATTATAGCAAAGGCGAATATTAAGCTTAAAAGTAATAGGTATTTTTTGATGTTCATTTTTAAAAGAATATTTGTGTTTTAAATGTAAGAACCGTAAAAGTTCTTAATTTTAAATAAAGCAATTTTGTGGTTTTGAATATTGTCTATTACAAATTGAAACATTTCTTCTTTGTATATGTGACTCATTTTATTTCGATCATTAAGTGTTTGAAATAAATCATCACAAAGAATTTGATCAATAAATTTTGATAAAAATAGTTCTCTATATACTCCTTTAGGATTACTAACAATTTGACCAGTTTGCAATTCCAAAAATACTTTTCCTACTTTCCACGCCAATTCTGTACAATATTCAAATTTTTGTAACCAGCCATTTTTTATAGCGTCAGACTCAACCTCTGTGTAATTTTCAGGAATAAGCTCAAGTATTTTTTCGAAACCTTTAAAAGCCTTATTGTACTCTAACAAATCTTCTTTAAATTTTCTTGATAGTTCCACGTTTCAATCTTACTTAAAGCCTCTTTTTTAAAATCTTCACTAACTTGATAAAAATCTATTAAATCAACTTTTAATAAAATATCAGACTCTTCTAATTCTTCTTCTAAATTAAGTTTGATAACAACATTAAGTGGCTTTTCTCCCCAAATACCAACATCTATATCAGACATTTCATGATTATTTCCTACTGCCCTACTTCCAAACAGAAAGACAGAATATTCATCCAAAGGTACTCTTTTGAGTACGATTTCTTTTACGATGTTGATACAGTCTTTCATGTTTTAATTCTTATTTAAAATCCCGTCCTTCGACTCCGCTCAGGATGACAAAAGATTATTCAAAATAATTCATGGTTTGATAACCACCATCTTTTAAATATTGATCCTTCTTAGTTAAATGTAAATCTGAAAGGATCATATCTTTAACCAAAGCAGGTAAATCATATTTTAATTTCCATCCTAGTTTTTCTTTAGATTTTGTTGGGTCGCCTAATAAAAGTTCTACTTCTGTAGGGCGGAAATATTTAGGATCTACTTTAACAACAGTTTGGCCTAGTTTTAATGCCTCTATGTTTAAGCCTAATTCTTTTGCTTTATCCTGATCAACGTCAATAATTACTCCTTTTTCGTTATCATCCTTTCCAGAAAACTCAACCGCAATTCCAAGTTCTTCAAAGCTCATTCTCACAAATTCCCTAACTGTTGTAGTTACTCCAGTTGCAATAACGAAATCTTCTGGCTTTTCTTGTTGTAAGATTAACCACATCGCTTCAATATAATCCTTTGCATGTCCCCAATCTCTTTGAGAGGAAAGATTTCCCAAATAGATTGTTGATTGTAAGCCCATTGCAATTTTTGCTGCTGCTCTAGTAATTTTACGTGTTACAAAAGTTTCTCCTCTAATCGGACTTTCGTGATTAAATAAAATTCCGTTACAGGCAAACATGTTATAAGCTTCTCTATAGTTTACCGTTATCCAATAAGCATACATTTTAGCTACTGCGTATGGAGAACGCGGATAAAAAGGTGTAGTTTCTGATTGTGGAACTGCTTGCACCAATCCGTAAAGTTCTGAAGTAGAAGCTTGATATATTCTTGTTTTTTTGGTTAAATTTAACAATCTAACTGCTTCTAAAATTCTTAAAGTACCAATTCCATCTGCATTAGCGGTATATTCAGGAGTATCGAAACTTACTTTAACATGGCTCATCGCCGCTAAGTTGTAAATCTCGTCTGGCTGTATTTCTTGGATTAAACGAATCAGATTGGTAGAATCTGTTAAATCGCCATAATGTAAAGTCAGTTTTACTCCAGATTCATGTTGATCTTGATATAAGTGATCAATTCTGTCCGTATTGAACATCGATGTTCTACGTTTTAAACCATGAACTTCATATCCTTTTTTTAGTAAAAACTCTGCAAGATATGCTCCATCTTGTCCTGTTATACCTGTTATTAATGCAATTTTAGACATCCGTATTTAATTTTGAATGAGAAAAGTAATGAATGATTGAATATTCCTTACTACTTTTTTTAATTTTTTAATTTTGAATGATCGATGGAAAGAATAATTTAATTTTCTTCAGTCCGTCAACTCCTGTTTTTTATAAAATCTTACCATCAGCAATGTCTATAAGATATTTGCCATATCCACTTTTCACCAAAGGTTCACCTAATTTTCTCAATTGATTTTTATCTATAAAATTCATGCGATAAGCAATTTCTTCAATACAACCGATTTTTAAACCCTGACGGTCTTCTATTACCTGGACAAAAGTTCCAGCTTGCATTAAAGATTCAAATGTCCCAGTATCTAACCAAGCTGTTCCCCTGCTTAACAAACCTACTTTTAACAAACCTTTTTCCAGATAAACTCTGTTTATGTCTGTTATTTCCAGCTCTCCACGAGGTGAAGGCTTAATATTTTTTGCGATATCAACTACCGTATTATCATAAAAATAAAGTCCGGGAACTGCATAATTTGATTTTGGCTTTTCTGGTTTTTCTTCTATCGAAATTGCATTTTTATTTTCATCAAATTCTACCACGCCATATCTTTCTGGATCATGAACTGGATATGCAAAAACGACACCTCCTGTAGGATTATTATTAGCCTGCATCAATTTAGCCATTCCATCACCAAAAAAGATATTATCCCCTAAAACTAAAGCAACTGCATCATTTCCAATAAAATCTGCTCCTATAATAAACGCTTGTGCTAATCCATCTGGAGAAGGTTGTTCTGCGTATGAAAATTTGCAGCCCATGTTGGTTCCGTCTCCTAATAATTTTTCAAACCCTGGCAAATCATGAGGTGTAGAAATGATAAGAACTTCGTTTATACCAGCTAGCATTAAAGTGGCTAATGGATAATAAATCATCGGCTTATCATAAACCGGCATCATTTGTTTGCTAACTGCTAATGTTAGCGGATGTAATCTTGAACCTGTTCCTCCTGCTAATATGATTCCTTTCACTATGTAATTTCTTGATAGGTTGCAAATGTAAAAAATTTATGCCTGATTTAAAGCATCAATGTTTAACTCTAATTCTTTATACCATTCTTCTCCATATTTTCTGATCAAAGGTTCTTTCAAAAACTGATAAACTTTCACTTTATGCTCATCCCCAAAAGAACAAGCTGGACTGCAGATGCTCCATCTATCATAGTGTAACATATCAAAATCTGGATATTGGGTTAATCTGATTGGATATAAATGGCAAGAAATAGGCTTTTTCCAATCCACAATTCCTTGTTCGTACGCTTTTTCAATGGCACATTTTGTAATGCCATTTTCCCAGGTTACATAAGCGCATTCTTTATTTCCACCCACACAGGTTGTGGTATAATCGCCATCTAAATCTTTTACAAAAGTGCCTTGCGCTTCTATTGCCTCAATTCCTTTTTGAGTCATCAGGTGTTTTACTTTAGGATAAATTTCATCTAAAATCTGAAGTTCATCTTCATTTAAAGGTGCTCCAGAATCTCCTTCTACACAACAAGCGCCTTTACATTTATCTAAATTGCAAATAAAATTTTCTTTTGCGAGTTCATCTGAAACCAAATGCCCTCCCACTTCTATCATTATTCTTTCTTCTTGCATGGTTTCTAGTCTATTATTCATGGCCTATCGTCCATGGTCTATTGTCCATTGTTTTTCAATATCCTGACTAATTTATTATTTTTATTAGTTGTTTTTATGCAGTGATTTTTAATATAATTGTTATTTGTCCGTTTTGACACGCTTTACGCTAAATCTTTTTTTCTGTCCTTCGACTTCGCTCAGGATGACAGAAAAAAAGGATATCGCTTCAATCGTTAACGCCTTATCAAGCGGAAAAATTAAAACATATTAAATTTTATTTCCCTCTTTATCAACTGTTCCTTTTTTTATAGCGGGATTCCCAAACCAAAGTTCAAAATCTTTTACAAGCTTAGTAATGACGCTTCCCGCTCCTATTAAAGCATATTTACCAATTTTATTTCCACAAATAATGGTTGTATTTGCGCCTATTGATGCTCCTTTTTCAATAACAGTTTTCTGAAACTCTGTTTTACGATTGATGAACGCTCTAGGGTTTAATATATTGGTAAAAACGACTGAAGGACCAATAAAAACATCATCTTCAATTTCTACACCTTCAAAAACTGAAACATTATTTTGGATTTTAACTCCGTTGCCAATCTTTACGTTTTTGCCTATAAAAACATTTTGTCCAAAAGAACAATTTTCTCCAATGGTTACGCCTTCAGAAACATGACAAAAATGCCAAATTTTTGTCCCATTGCCAATTGTTACATTATCATCAATAATGGAAGTTGAATGGATAAAAATATCAGTTTGAGACATCAAAAAAATGTTTAATTGAATTGCAAATATAAATTATCTCTTCTTGTTTTAACAAAGGATGAATTGGTAAAGACAATACCGAAGTACATAATTTTTCTGCAATTGGTGCCGATGGTAGATAATTGGAATAAGCATTTTGTTTTGGCAAGGGCATTGGATAATAAATCATGGCATCAATTCCTTTTTGTTTTAAATAGGATTTTAAATTATCCCGTTTATTTTCATCAATTTTGATAGTATATTGATGCCAAGTATGATTTGCATTTTCATGAGCTAAAGGCAATATTAACTGAGAAACATCCTTTAATAGATGATGATAAAAACCTGCTAATTTCTTTTTTATTGATAGATTATCATCTAAATTTTTTAGCTTTTCTGATAAAATTACCGCTTGTAAAGTGTCTAAACGAGAGTTAATACCAACTATTTGATGATTGTATTTCTCAGCCTGTCCATGATTGGCTATCATTCTGATTTTCTTTGCTAGCTCATCATCATTGGTGAAAACTGCACCACCATCGCCAAAGCAGGAAAGGTTTTTTGTGGGAAAAAATGAGGTACAACCGATTTTTCCTAAACCCCCTAAAAACACTTTTTTATCATCAAATAAATAGTTTCCTCCTAAAGCTTGTGCTGTATCTTCAATAATTGAAATTTGATGCCTTTCGGCGATTTCTAATAAAGTTTTTAAATCCCCACATTGCCCAAAAAGGTGGACTGGAATGATGGCTTTTGTTTTAGAGGTTATCGCATTTTCTACTAAGTCATTATCTAATTGAAAATACTCTTCATCAACATCTACAAAAACGGGTATTGCTCCTAATAGACAAACAACTTCCGCCACAGCGACATAAGAAAAAGCAGGAATTATAACTTCATCTCCAACTTTAATATCTATTGCCATTAAGGCGATTTGGAGCGCATCTGTTCCGTTTCCGCAAGAAATTACATGTTTTATTCCCAAATAATTAGCTAGTTCGTTTTCAAAAAGTTTAACCTCTTGTCCTTGAATATAATTGCCACTTTCTAAAACTTGGTTAATTTTTGACTGTAAAATAGGTTGCAAAAGTTTGTATTCGGCAGCCAAATCAATCATTTGGATTTTATGGCTCATAATCTTGCATCAACTAAATTTCTATCGATTACAGATTTGGTATCGAAAATAACTCCATTGTTATTTTTTACTATTTGATAATCTAAATCTAAAAATTGCTGATGAGCAACCGTAACTACTATTGCTTGGTATATATCTAAATCGATTTCATCAATTAATTTAATATGATATTCTTTTTCAACTTCTTTAGCATCTGCCCAAGGATCATAAATATCTACAGCTAAATCAAATTGAATTAGTTCTTTATAAATATCAATTACCCTTGTATTTCTAATATCAGGGCAGTTTTCTTTAAAAGTAAAACCTAAAATAAGCACTTTGCTTTGTGTTATTTTATGTTCTTTTTTAAGCATTAGTTTAATCAGCTTATTGGCCACAAACATTCCCATATTATCATTAACACGTCGGCCTGATAAAATAACTTGAGGATGGTAACCTAGAGATTCTGCCTTGTGCGCCAAATAATAGGGATCAACACCAATACAATGGCCGCCCACTAAACCTGGTTTAAATTTTAAAAAATTCCATTTAGTGGCTGCTGCGTCTAAAACATCATTAGTATCAATTTTTAAACGATCGCAAATTAATGCCAACTCGTTAACAAAAGAAATATTGACATCTCTTTGCGCATTTTCTATAGCTTTTGAAGCTTCTGCAACCTTTATCGATGGTGCTAAATAAGTCCCTGCTTTGATGATGGTCTTATAAAGTGAATCTACTTTTTGGGCAGTTATGGGATTTGAACCAGATGTAACTTTGCAAATAGTTGTTAGCGTATTTATTTTATCTCCAGGATTGATACGCTCTGGAGAATATCCCACAAAAAAATCTTGATTATATGTTAAGTTACTTACTTTTTCTAGTAGTGGAACACAATCTTCTTCGGTGCAACCCGGATAAACCGTTGATTCATAAATTACTAAATCATCTTTTTTGAGCAAGCTGCCAATCATTGAAGTTGCTTTTAAAAGAAAACTTAAATCTGGTGCTTTAAATTGATTGATTGGTGTTGGTACTGTAATGATGAAAATATTACAGCCTGATATGTTGTTTATTTCATTGGAAAAGGAAAGATGATGGCTTTCTTCTATTTCTGATATTTCTAACTGTTTAGTGATATCGATTCCGTTTTCTAATTGCTTTACCCTTTCTATATCAATATCAAAACCTACTGTTTCATAAATATTGCCGAAAGCTGCTGCCAACGGTAAGCCAACATATCCTAAACCTATAATAGCTATTTTATTTTCTGATAATGACATGTTGGGTTTTAGGTTTTAGGTTTTAGGTTTTAGGTTTTAGGTTTTAGGTTTTAGGTTTTAAAATACTGATGTTTTTATAATTATTTACATTTTCACCAACTTATTATCCTTTAAAACTGGGATGCTCTTAACGATATTAAGGTTTAAACAAAACTTGATATCTTCTTCAATTCCTAATTTCTTTAACCTTTCACTGTGAGATGTTTTTGCAGTATAAGCCTTCAAATCGCCTTCTGCAATTTGGTATAAATCATCAGCGGCAATACTTGCATCATCTAAAAAATAATCTTCGCTTTTAAGCTGATTTACAACTGCACCTGCAAATAAGGTGTCTTCTAAATTGAATTTGTTTTTCCATCCGGCACATAAAAGAAACACATCTTTATCCTGACTTTTTAGATAATTACAAACCGCATCTAAATTTAAAAACGAGCCAATTATAACTTGATGGGCTGTTTTTTTAGATTCGTCAATAGCATGAGTGCCATTTGTGGTGGTTAAAACGATGGTTTTTCCGTTTACTTTATCCTCTGCGTAAGCAAAAGGAGAATTGCCAAAATCAAATCCCGCAACCACTTTTCCATCTCTTTCTGCAGCTAATAGATAGCCTTCTTTTTCAAAACTTATACATTCTTCTACACTTGCAACCGGAATAATCGCTACAGCGCCATTTTCAATTCCGTAACAAATAGAGCTGGTTGCCCTAAAAATATCTATTACAACTACAATCGAATTTTTTATATCATATAATGGAAGCAAAGCTGGTGTGTAGCAAACTTCCAATTTTCTTTTTTGCATAGATTTTATGTAGATTTTAATTTCTTGAATATAGAGTTTTTTAAAAGGGATTCCATCTGTGTAATTGCTATTTGATTAAGTTGAAATAACCTTTCACTCTGCGATAGGCCTTGTTTTATAAAAATAGCATTTATACTTTCCATGTTAGAAAGTATAACTAATTGTTCTAAAGTTGCCTGATCTCTTATATTTCCTTCTATTTTTAATTGATTATCACGCCATTGCTTAGCCGTTAACCCAAATAATGCCATATTTAAAATGTCTGCTTCGTTTGCGTATAACAGCGCTATTGACTCTTTTGATAGTTCTTTAGGAATTAAATTTTGCTTAATTGCATCTGTATGTATGTGATAATTGACTTTTGCTAAAGTTCTTTGTAAATTCCAGTCTAATTTTAATCTATCATTTTCATCGTCTTTTAAACGCTGAAATTCTTTAATAATATAAAGCTTAAATTCAATAGAAATCCATGAAGCAAATTCAAAAGCAATATCTTTATGAGCGAAAGTTCCACCATATCTACCAGCTTTTGAAGTTAAACCTATTGCATCGGTCTTCTCAATCCATTGCTTAGGTGTAAGTGTAAAACTGTTTAATCCGGCTTGTTTTCTAAACCCCTCGAATTCGATGGGTTTGAAATCAGAATTATATAGTAATTCCCAAAAGCCTAATAGTTCAATGGTATTTCTATTTCTAAGCCAATTTTGAATAATAGTATCTGTCCTTTCTAAATCTTTAAATCTTGCTATATCAGTTAAAGATATATAGTCAGATTTATTAATAAAACTTATTGCAATAGAATTGCCATTTACATTAATAAAATTGTTTTTAGAAGGCATAATTCAATTCAATTTCTTATAAAAAGGGAACTTTACCACTTTAGCTTTGATCTTGTTATCTCTAATTTTGATAAAAATTTCTTGTCCTTCTTTTGCTAAATCTGCTTGTAAATATCCCATGCCAATGGCTTTTTGTAAAGATGGCGATTGTGTACCAGAAGTTACTTTACCAATATTGTTTCCATCTGCATCTACAATCTCATAATCATGGCGAGGAATTCCTCTATCAATCATTTCAAAACCTATTAGTTTTTTTGACATGCCTTGCTGTTTTTGGTTTTGTAAAGCATCTGAATTGGTGAAAGATTTAGTGAACTTTGTAACCCAACCCAAACCTGCCTCAATTGGAGAAGTGGTATCATCAATATCGTTTCCGTAAAGGCAAAAGCCCATTTCTAAACGCAAAGTGTCTCTTGCTGCTAAACCAATAGGCTTTATCCCAAAAGGTTCGCCCGCCTGAAATATGGCATCCCAAATTTCATTTGCATGAGCATTATCAAAATAAAGCTCAAAACCACCTGCTCCGGTATAACCTGTCGCAGAAATAATTACATTATTAACACCTGCAAATTTCCCTCTTTTAAAAGTATAATATTCCATGCTGCCTAAATCAACATCAGTTAAAGATTGTAAAGCTTCAGCCGCTTTTGGACCTTGAACAGCTAAAAGTGAAGTGCGATCGGAAATATTTTTCATCTCTACACCTTCTGTATTTAAGGAAGCAATCCAGTCCCAATCTTTATCGATATTTGAAGCATTAACGACTAACATATAAGTTTTATCGTCCATTTTGTAAACCAATAAATCATCTACAATGCCTCCGGTAGCATTGGGCAAACAAGCGTATTGAATTTTGCCGTCAAATAATTTAGAAGCATCATTTGAAGAAACTTTTTGAATTAAATCCAGAGCTTTATCGCCTTTTAAAATAAACTCGCCCATGTGGCTTACATCAAAAACACCAACATCATTTCTTACCGTTTCATGTTCTATATTAATCCCAGCATATTGTACAGGCATATTATAACCCGCAAAAGGAACCATTTTAGCACCTAAAGAAATATGTTTATCTGTTAAAGCCGTTGTTTTCATTTTTTATTAGATGTAAAATTTTAGTAGTAAGTAATGAGTATAAAGTAACCAGTATTTAGTATTAATTACGGCTAAAATAAGAATTTTTTAATTTGGCTTCGCCGATAAATCCTGATAAATTTTTATGAGTGACAAACCCATTTTAGCTTGGTCGTGATTTTTTTCTACCAACTTTTTCGCTCCTTCACCAATACGATGAATGAGGCTTTTTTCGGTGAAACATCTTAAAATTTGCTTGTAAAAATCATCTGATTTATCAGCAATTAAAATGTCTTTATCATGCTGATAATTTATTCCTTCTGCAGCAATAGATGTGGCAATGATACATTTGCCTAAAGCCATTGCCTCGATAATTTTCACTCGCATACCGCTGCCAGAAAGTAATGGAACAACTAAAACATGTTGCCTACTAATAAATTCTAAGGCATTATCCACTTTCCCTTCCATTATAAAGGATTCGTTACCCATTATCTGATATTGTTTCGGAATATTTTTACCAGCCAAATGAAATGTTATACCAGACCCTAATTGTAAAATATTTGGCCAAACCTGATCTAAAAACCAATCTAAGCCTTCAATATTTGGTCGCCAATCCATAGAACCAATGTAGCCTACACTTTTATCAGGACTTAACATGTAATCGTTTTCATAATTTTTGAGATTTAAGGCAACCGACATGGAATAAACGGGTACGTTTTGGACTAAACTTTCAAAAAAATGTTGATCTACAAAACTGATGGCAATTATGGTATCAAATTTACCAAGGATATTATACTCAAAACGTTTAAGACGTTTGCTTAAAATTCCTAAATAAATTTTACGGGCTATGAAACTTTCTTGTTGTGTAAGTCTTTTCCAGATTTGATATTCTATATTGTGTGCTCTGTATATCAATTTAGCAGCAGAATTTGCTTTTACGATATCTAAATATGGCGTAACCTGCAATCCTTCAAATTGGATAATATCAAATTGATTATTTTTCAAAAGATGTATTATCCTATTGGCACAATCCGTATTAAAAAACCTACTAATATTATAAGATTGCTTGCTAAAAAGATTTAAAAAAGCATCCTTAATTTTAATTCGATTATCAATTTTATATTGATAAAATTTTATTCTGGGAAAAATAGGATCCTCAATATCTCTTGTATCTATATAATGTTTGGTGGTATTTAAACTAAAGAGATGTACTTCGTAACCTTGGTTTAATAATGCTTCTATTGTATTATGAACCACAATTGCGTAACCACCATCGGCAGGAAAAGGGACACGATTGGTCAGCATCAATATTCGCATAGTAGGCAAATTAATTAAAAAATAGATAATTGTGGATTAGTAACCCTAAATGTTTTGCGATGATAAGGACTAAACCCTATTTCGAAAACTGTTTGCCTATGATACGTTGTTGGATAACCTTTATTTTTTTTCCATTGATAAACCGGAAACTCTTCATCAATTTGATGCATAAAATCATCTCGGTAAGTTTTTGCCAGGATAGATGCGGCTGCTATGGAGAAATATTTTCCATCGCCTTTTACAATACACTCGTGGTTAATATTTGGATAGGTTTTAAAACGATTACCATCAATAATTAAAAATTGAGGTTGAATGTTTAGCTTTTCTACTGCCCGATGCATCGCCAAAAAAGAAGCATTTAAGATATTTATTTTATCAATTTCTTGATGATCTACCATTGCTACTGCAAATGCAATTGCATTTGCTTCAATTTCTATTCGTAATTTAAATCGGTCGGTTTCTTTAATTTGCTTAGAATCATTTAATAAAGGATGATGAAAATCTTGAGGTAATATTACAGCAGCCGCAAAAACTGGCCCTGCCAAACAACCTCTCCCGGCTTCATCGCAACCTGCTTCTATCAATTGATTTTGAAAATATGGGAGTAGCATTTTTGCTAATTTAAGTTTAATTTTTTGGTTTGCTTAGTGATGATGTTAAACAAGATTAGCTTTTATTTCCGAAAGATATTTAATTACCAAAATAGGTTGAATAATTTAACAAATTTTAGCCTTTAATATATTTTCCCAAAGTAAATCGGCGGTTTTATCCCAATTATATTCCTCGGCGACAGCCAAACCTTTTACAATTTTTTCGTTTTTGATTTCTTTGTTTTCGATAATGAAAATCATTTTTTCAGTTAATTCATCAACACTTAATGGCTCAAATAAGAAAGCTGCACCTTTTGACATTTCTTCCATGGATGTGCCTTTACTCGTAATTATAGGTGTGCCACAAGCTAAGGATTCTATAACTGGTAGCCCAAAACCTTCAAACAAAGAAGGATAAATACTAGCTGTTGCAGATGCTAAGATTTTAGAAAGTTCGTCATCTTTTAAAACTCCTTTAAAAATAACATCTGTTTTGAAATTCATAGATTTTAGGAATTCTTCTATTTCTGAATTTTTCCAAGCCCTCCTTCCTACAAAAATTAATTGATGCGGATGTTGAGGATTTTCCGTTTTAAATTTCTGAAAAGCTTTTAATAAAGTGATGCTATTTTTACGAGGATGAATACTTCCTAAACATATAAAAAATGGATTTCCATTTGCTTCCTTTTCTATGATTTCGATTTTTTCTTTTTCAATTAAAGGTTTAAAAACAGATGAAACTCCATTATAAACTACATCTATTTTTTGATCGTCAATTCCATAAGTTTTTATCAAATCGTTTTTAGTGAAATTTGAAACTGTTGCAATTCTGTTTGCTTGTTGAGCAAATTTGGGAAAGAAATGTTTATAATATTTTTGGGTTATCCAATCTACTCCGTTTGGATAATTCTCAAAAGCGATATCATGGATGACAGCAACTGTTTTTATATCGGTGTTTAAAGGCAAAAAACCATCGGGAGAAAGAAATAAATCGACTTTTTCTTTTTTTAAGATTGCTGGTAAACGCAATTGAAACCAAATGTAATATAGAAAAGGATGCCTTGCTTGCGGCGAAATAATGATAGGTTTTACGTTTTTAGCAAATATAAATTCTTGATCAAATTGCCTATCAAAACAAAAAATAAATTCAACATCTGGATGCCTTAAAACAATTCGTTTTAAAGTTTCATAACTAAACCTACCAATACCTTCTAGTTTGTTTTTTTGTAATAAACGAGTATTTATAGCTATTCGCAAAGTTTTAATATTTGGTTAATGGCTAATATAAATCATTTAAAATATATTAGAACGAGCTATTTAATTTATTTCTTTACTTTGGAAATTAAATATGGTTGCTAAAAAATTTGCTGGTCAGGTAAGCTTACTTATAGTTGTAAACTTAATAGTTAAGCTGATTTGGATTTTTTTTATCGAGCGTAAAATTCAATTGCTGGTTGGCTTTGAAAATTACGGTTTATACTACAGCATTTTTAATTTTACACTAATCCTAGGCATCATCAACGACCCTGGATTAACTAATTATCTTATTAGGTTTCTCGCATCAAAAAACCAAGATTTATCGCAGGTAGCAGATTTATTTTTTTTAAAAATTTTACTTTCTGTGGTTTATTTATTGCTGACTTTACTAATAAGTTTTATAAGTGGGTATTCTAATTTTCAGCTTGTTGTCATCTTAATTAGCTATCAAATACTATGGTCTTTTTTAATTTATATGAGGGGATTTTTAAAGGGGTATCAGTTTCTAAATGCTGAAGTATTTTTCTCTATTTTAGATAAATCTTTATTAATTGTTACTCTTATCCCTCTATTTTATCTAAATAAAAACATTAGCTGGACCATCAATTTATATGCTTTAAGTCAGTTGACAGCAGTTTTAATCAGTATTATTATATGTTATTTATTTTTGATTAAGCATAAAATCAATATGCTTTTCAATATCAGCTTTAAGCTTAATTTAACTGTTTTAAAACCTTTAATGCCATTTGCCATATTTGCTTTTTTGGTTTTAGCTTATAATAAAATTGATGTAATTCTCCTTCAAAAATTATTACCAAATGGCGCATTAGCAACTGGCAATTATGCAGCTGCTTACCGTTTTTTAGATGCCAGTAATATGTTGCCCATTTTATTTGCAACATTATTTTATCCGGTAGTGAGTAAGCATATTAAAGAAAAAAAATACAGTGCTGATTTTATAAAGCCTGCACTAAGCTTTTTAATGGCTTTTTCCTTAATTATTTGTTGTGGAAGTTGGTTTTACAGAGAAAATTTAATGTCCCTTTTTTATGGAGCAAAAAGTACTAAAGAACTAGCGAATATTTTTGGTTTATTAATGTTTAGCGCTCCGTTAATTTCTGTTTACTATATCTACAGCTCGGTACTTACAGCAAACAATAATCTCAAAATTTTAAATATCACATCAAGCATTGGGTTGGCTTTAAATATTTTAATAAATATTATTTTAATCCCTATTTATGGTGCTTTGGGCGCAGCAATCGCCACATTTTTCACTTTTCTTTTTATTGGATTAATTCAGCTATTTTTTTACCATCGATATTTTAAGCAGCAAAATCATCTAAAAATTTGGCTAAAAGTTTTGTTATTTGGTTTTCTATTAATGTTATTGGGAAGTTTTATCGGTTATCTAAATACTGCTTGGATTTTAGAATTCTTTGCATTTATGTTTATTGCCATAGTTATTGCCTTAATTTTAAAACTTTTTGATTATAAAGTTTTAAAAGGAATATTAAATGTAAAAGGTTAAAATCATCATAATTCAAATAAATAACTAAATTCACGTCCTAAATTAAATAATGGAGGAACCAGAAAAAGCTTTAAACTTTATTGAAGTTGCTAAAGTTGGCATTATAAACCGAAAGCATATTTTAATAATTACACTGATTGGTGCTGCAATTGGGGTTGCCGTATGTTTTATAATTAAACCAAAATACGAAGCTTATACTATTTTTTATACTCCGGCAAATAACTCCATATCAAAATCGCTGTTGGCAGAAAATAACTTAGAAAATTTTATGAGTTATGGCGATGAAGATCAAATTGATCAGGTTTTAGAAATGTTGAGTTCTGATAATTTGAAGGATAAAGTAATCAGGAAATTTAATTTAAGTCTGCATTACGGAATTGATACAGCCTCAAAATATCCCAAAACAAAAACTAGAAATCAGTTTGAAAGTAATACAGAGTTTAAGCGCACAGATAATTTAGCCATTAAAATATCCGTGAAGGATGAAGACCCAATTTTAGCAGCAGAAATGGCTAATTATATTTCGCTTTCGCTAGATAGTATTCGTACAAATATCCAACAAGGCAGGGCAAAACAGGCTTATGGCATTATTAAGGAACAATATCAAAAAAAGCAGATAGAAGTTGATTCTATCCTAAATAAATTAAGTTCAATCAGACAAACTGGTGTTTATGATTATACAGAACAATCTCGGGTTTTAAGTGAAGCAATTGTAAATGCAGAAACTTCTGTTGCCGCAGAAGAAGCAAGGGTAAAAGTTTATCAAAATTACGAGTCTAAATTGCCCGATACCACCATGATAAAGGCCAAAGGAAAATTGGCCGCGGCAAAAGCAACCTATCAATCTTTAAAACCAACGGTTAATAATTTTGGGAAACAAAGCGGTAAATATTTGGAACTGGAAGCTGTTTATGAGAAAGAAAAAGAATCTTTAGCTAATTTACAAATACGTTTAGAAAGTGCCGAAGTTGATTTTAAAGCTGCTATTTCCCAACAATTTTTGATAGAAAAAGCAAGTGTTCCAGAAAAAAGCACTTATCCAAATAAAACATTAGTTGTGTTGCTTTTTGCAATCTCAGCCTTTATTATTGCCCTCTTAATCATCTGTTATTTAGAGATTGTTCGCCCAAAATTTCAATAGTTGATGGTAGCAAAAGCTGACATTAAACAACTTTATGGCATAAGCATTTTAGGGCTTTTAGTTAGCGCATTTACTGCTTATATTTTCCCCATTTATTTCATCCTTATCATACCAACCTTAGTTTTAATTGTTGGCTTATTTATTTTATCTATTGAAAGTGTTTTTTTAATCGTTGCTTTTTCTACTCCTTTCTCTATCAAGTATTTATTTGGAACTTCTGGCATAAACTTACCAGATGAACCTTTGATGATTGCATTAATGCTGCTCTTTATCATAAAACTGGTAGAAAAACCTCATCTTTTTAAACCGATTTTAAAACAGCCATTAACTTTTATACTTCTATTAAATTTAATATGGATTTTAATAACTTCTATATCCAGTAGTTTACCGCTAGTATCTTTTAAGTTTTTATTAGCCAGATTATGGACAGTTACATTCGGATATTTTTGGGGAGCCTTAATTTTTAAGAATCCAAAAAATATGAAAAGCTTTTTATTAGCCTTTGGTTTGGGCTTATGTGTGGTGGTGGTTTATAGCACTTATCATCATTATGGTTTTGGCTTTTCACAAAAAAAAGCCATGTTAGTAATGAAACCTTTAATGGATGATCATACCGTTTATAGTGCTGTATGTTGCATGGTTTTGGCTTTTTCTGTGGTGATAATTTTTTTTAAGAATAAGTTTTGGGATAAATTTTTATTCTTTTCAATTGCTTCATTTTGTTTAATTGGAGTTTTTCTTTCTTATTCAAGAGCCGCAGCATTAAGTCTAATTTTTGTTTTGATGTTTGCGGTATTATTAAAATTAAAAATCCGATTCAAAACATTGGCTGGTTTGGTGGCAATATTAATATGTTTTGCATTCATCTTTAAAAATGAGATTTATCAAAGAATTAGACTCAACAATTCGGCTTCAGGAAAAAATTTAGTTGGCGATATAAAATCTATCTCAAATATTAATAATGATGAATCTAATGTAGAAAGATTGAATAGATGGGAATCTGGCTACAGAATGTTTAAAGAAAAACCGTTTTTAGGTTTTGGACCAGGAACTTATCAATTTCAATACTCAGCATATCAAAAATCACATCAAATGACCAGTATTAGCACTACCCATGGAGATATGGGAAATGCACATAGCGAATATTTTGGCCCTTTAATAGAAAGTGGGATTGTAGGTTCTTTATTAGTGGTTTTACTTTTCGGATTTTCGATTTCTGTTTTGATGAAACTTTATTATCATCCTAAAGATGAGACTATCAAAATGTATAGTTTGGCTATTTTATTGAGTTTATTGACCTATTATTTCCATGGATTAATGAACGATTTTTTAGACCAGGATAAAGCTGCCGTTTTGGTTTGGGCAATGTTAGGAATGGCAACTTCTTTGAATTTGAGGCAATCTTCTACTAATTAATCTTTAAAGAAAGTATGGTAATATCATCTGAAGCTTCTTCTTGATGGCGCAACTCCTCAATTTTTTCTATAATGAAATTATTGAGCTCTTTTAGTGGTTTATGTCTGTTTTCGAACAAAAGATTTAATAAGTTTTCTTCCGTTAATGATTGTTCTTCATCCCCAT
This sequence comes from Sphingobacteriales bacterium, assembly GCA_038237895.1. Lineage (GTDB taxonomy): Bacteria > Bacteroidota > Bacteroidia > Sphingobacteriales > Sphingobacteriaceae > Pseudopedobacter. The sequence goes on from JBBRYE010000005.1 coordinate 28,791, forward strand.
CAAATTCAACAATTCCATCCGTATAATTAAAAATTATAGTATCTGGTTCAAGAATAAGTACACCTTGGTTTACAAAAGGGAGTTCATCAAAAGCCCCAATCATGGTTGTACCTTTAGCAAGTGTACCTATTTTATCTTTTTCGATGATTATAGATGCATTATGCCCAGCGTTAATGTAGTTTAAGAGCCTGGTTTTATCATTATACATTCCGATAAAAAGCGTAATAAACCTATCTCCTTTAGTGTTTTTATAAACGTTTGTGTTTAATCTTTTTACCAATTCTGGCAAGCCAATATCTAAGGAAACTAATGCCCTTAAGCTAGCCTGAAAGTTTGCCATAATTAACGCGGCAGAAATTCCTTTACCAGAAACATCTGCTACACACCATAAAAATTCATCGTTATTAAGCTGGATAAAATCAAAAAAATCGCCTCCAATACTTTGATGGGGACGATATACAGAGGCAACATCTAAAAAAAGGTTATTTGGTAACTCTTGCGGAATTAACATGTTTTGAACTTGACGGGCAAGTTCTACTTCTCTTGTTAAACGCTCTCGGTGTAAACGTTCTTTAAACAATTTCTTGTTTTCAAAAGCAACTATAATAACATTAATAAGGGTTTGGATATAATCTACGCTATTGTCTAATAATTTTTCTTCATTTTTAAATTTCCCTACCAATACAAAAGCTAGTGTTTCTTCTTTATGATGAACAGGGATAAAATAATCGTATGCGCTAAATATAGGATTTGGATGTTTGGTTAATTGTTGGGGTACTTTACTGGGCAAAAGTTGATCTGCAATTAATTGCAAATCTTCAAACTCTTCTAATTCATCCCCAAAGTTAGATACACAATAAAATTGGTCAATATTCTTCAGCATCAACCTAAACTTTTTAACTTTTAAGTTATTCTGCATAATCATCTCCAGCATTTCTATTAAACTCTGGCTGGGAACGTTGCTATTTATCGCTCTGGTGACTTCTAATAGTGCGCTTAACTCAGCCTGCCTTTTTAAAAGAAGCTCAACAATATCAACTTGAGAGTCTGTTTCTGAAAAGGGATTTTGATCCTGCATTTAGGTGGTGATGAATTTATAAGTCTAATGTAATTATATATCCATAAAAACGCAACTAAACATTAGTATTTTGAGATTTAATATCATACAAATCTCTTAACCCAATGGTTACAAGGTTAAAGGCATATACCATTAACATAATCATTAAACCCGGAACCAGCGCTAAATATGCCCCATCCATAATAATATATCCATAATGTTCTTTAATCATGCCTCCCCAAGTTGGCATTGGGGGTTGTGCCCCAAATCCTAAAAAGCTTAAACCTGCCTCTAATAAAATAGCAGATGCAAAATTTGATGCTGTTACCACTAAAATAGGCCCTAAAATATTAGGCAATATGTGCTTATAAATTATTCTTGAATTTGAAAAACCTAAAGATTTAGCGGCTTCAATAAATTGTGCGTTTTTTAAGGACATTACTTGTCCGCGAACCAATCTTGCAACCTCTACCCACATGGATAAACCTACTGCTATAAATACTTGCCAAAATCCTTTTCCTAATGCAAAGGAAATAGCAATTACCAATAGTAATGCAGGTAAAGACCATAAAACATTCATTAACCAACTGATAAAAACATCGGCTTTGCCACCAAAATAACCTGCTATTGCGCCTAAAGAAACCCCTAAAAACAAGCTAATTAATACTGCTACAAAACCAACCATTAGTGATACTCTTGAGCCAATAATTACCCTACTCATTAAATCCCTACCATAAACATCGGTTCCTAACCAAAAGGTTTTTTCAATAACAGCATCCCTTTTAATTTTTTGTATATCCTTTGAATGGAAATTTTTTAAATCGATACTTTTTAAATTCCCCTTTTCGTTGGCTCCAACATATTCTTGATAATTAATACTATCTTCAATAAATTGGTAATTATTAATTGGGATGAAATCATACCTTGATGTTTGCCCAAAAAGCATTTTTTCTAAAAAATTAACTTTTGCAGGTTGGGGATTTTTAGGAATTTTTAAAAGCATAACGGTTTTGCCTGGTTTTTCAATATTTAATTGAAGGCTCATTTGATTAGCCATTGGGCTATCATCTGGTGTAATTAAATATCCTAAAATGGCAATAGTGGTTACAAAAACAATAAATATTAACCCAAAAAGCGAAAGCTTATTTTTACAGAATTTTCTCCATGACGATTGATTGTTTTCCAAACTATCCAGATTAATTTACCATTCTATCTTTCCAATTGTATTTACCAGAATTACCAGCAAAACCAATATATATAAGATAGATAGGATGAAGAAATGTAAGTAAAAATAAATGGGATATAAGATTTTTCCTTTTTATAAAATTGGCAAGTAAATCTAAAAAGAAAAGTTCTGAGATAGCTTTTATCATAAATTGTACTGCAACCAATTTTAAAAAATCTGGATAAAAGAATGCCAATATAAAATTAACTAATAACGAAATATTAAAAAGCCAAACCGCAACCGCTACAAAAATCAATTTTTTATCCTTGTATTTTACACTTTTGCTAGCCCACCTTTTTCTTTGTTGGATAAACTCTTTCAAGTTTGGTTTGCCATGGGTATAAACTATTGCATCCAAAGATTTACAAAAACCAATAGTCCCAGGATGTGCAGAAGCCACTTTATGTAAAAACAATTCATCATCTCCAGAAGCTAATTCATCAATTCCTTTAAAGCCCCCAAGCTCTATAAAAACAGATTTTTTATAAGCTAAATTAGCACCATTACAAGTAGAAGGCATTTTATTACCAATCCCAGCTGCACCTAAGCCTATCAAGTATAAAAACTCAAGAGTTTGTAAACGTTCTAATAAAGATTTTTCCTCAAAATATACTACTGGAGAACTTATTAAGCTGTAACCCCCAGTTTCAAACATGTTTACAATAGTAATTAGCCAATCGGGTTTCATACGGCAATCTGCATCTGTAGCCACCATTAATTCTCCTTCAGATAGGTTTATGGCTTCTGCAATAGCTTTTTTCTTGTAAGAATTAAGTGGTTCTTTTTCATTGAGCTTAATCAGTTTTACACCTTGGCCAGCATAACTACTTATAATTTCTGAGGTTTTATCTGTAGAATGATCATCAACAATAATAATCTCTATTAATTCTTTTGGATAATTTTGAGCAAGTATATCTTCAATGGTTAAATGAATTTTTTCTTCTTCATTTCTAGCTGCTATTAAGACTGAAATTTTTGTCTGTGGAACAATATTATTTTTATTGAAATATGGAATTTTTTGCCATCCGCTCCGGAGGAACAGAATTAAAAAGGCGTAGAAAAAAGTAAGTGCTAATGAGCAGAAACTAAGTATTATTATGATCAAAGAAGTTGAGTTTAAAAACAAAGTAAGATCCTAAAATAGCAGGGATAATTAAATTTACTAGCCAAATTAATGCTGCGGCAGCCATAACCGCAATTTCTTGGTGAGTTATAAAACTAAAAAAATAAGTAGCGGTTAAACTTCTTACACCAACATCAAGCAAATCTAACGAAGGTAAAGCAGATTGCACAAAAAACAATAAGAAAACCATCAAAGCAGATTCATGATATGGAATATTAGGGATTAACAAATGGATAACTATCAGATACTGTGTAGTAAAGACTGTAAATCTGGCCAAACTATACAGCATTACCTTTACCAGTTCTAACCTATGATACTCTCCTAAAACACTAAAAAAACTTTTAAATCTTTTTAAAAATCCAATACTACTTAGGGATTTTTCTAACCAGTTGATATTAAAATAGAATAATAAAAAGAAAAAACAGAATCCCAATACCAACACACAAATAGCAACAAATAACCATTGATCTAATGGTTTAAAATTATAAATGAACCATAATAAAGCTAAAGCCCCTAAAACATTAGTAATTACCATTTGTGCAATTTGCCCAACACTCATGGCAACCATCCCTTTTATTCTTTTTCTTGGCGATAAAAAGAAAATTCTACCACCATATTCACCAATCCTGTTTGGCGTAAAAATAGCCCAGGTTAAACCGCAAAAAACTGATTCAACAGCCCGGTAAAAACTGATTTTTTCTATTTTACCAATTAAAAATTTCCACTTGGCACTCTCTAATAACCAATTTGTAAACATTAATAGAAGTATGATAATTATAGTTATCCAAACTTTAACTCTATTTAAACGGTTTATTAAATTTAAGAAATTTGTAAGGTTGGTATTATCAGAAAGCTTATGATAGATAAAATAGGCCGCCAAAGCAACTATAATTATCTTAATACTATACCCTAATATTTTTTTTTGATGCTTGGTCAAACCTCTCGTGGATTTAATGCAATGTTAAGAATTTAGCTTAATATTGCCCCAATGTTGCGAGAAAAATCCAAAGAAAGAATAATTTTAGGTATAGATCCCGGAACTGCCGTAATGGGATATGGCTTGTTAAAAGAGACTGGTAGCAAAATAGAATTAATTAGTTTAGGAGTGGTTAAGATGACTCATTTAGATGATCATTTTTTAAAACTTCAACGCATTTTTGAACGTACCACTTTATTAATTGAGCAATATAAACCAGATTGCATTGCTTTAGAAGCTCCTTTTTATGGCAAAAATATACAAGTAATGTTAAAATTAGGAAGAGCACAAGGTGTTGCAATGGCTGCCGGATTAGCTAAAGGTTTACCCATATTTGAATACTCTCCAAAGAAAATTAAACAATCTATTACAGGAAACGGAAATGCGACAAAAGAACAAGTTGCAGCTATGTTAAAGCAGCTTTTAAAATTTGATGAAACTCCCGAATTTTTAGATGCAACTGACGGATTAGGTGTTGCAGTTTGTCATTCTTTTCAAAAAATATCTAGCTCAGGAAGTGGGAAAACTTATAGTGGTTGGGAGGCTTTTGCAAAGGATAATACAAAAAGGATAAAGTAGGTTTTTCTCGGAGATTTTGTGGTTAATTTCTCCCGCAAATTTCGGTGATTTTCGCAGAATTATATCAGCGGTAATTTGTGAAATCTGCGGCAAAACATATTATCCAATCAAGAAAACTATTCAAAACATTCTAAAATCCTCAAAGCAACTTCACTTAATTCCTTTTCTGTGGGATTTAATTTTGGTTTGCTAAAATTCATATCATCAACACTATCCATCGGGATTAAATGGATATGAACATGTGGCACTTCTAAACCAATAACCGCAACACCAACTTTAGTACAAGGCACCGCTCGTTTTATTGCTTTTGCAACAACTTTAGCAAAAATCATTAAACCAGCATAATTAGCGTCTTCCATATCAAAAATATAGTCAACTTCAATTTTTGGGATAACCAAAACATGCCCTTCCCTTAGCGGATTAATATCCAAAAAAGCAAGAAAATCTTCTGTTTCTGCAACTTTATGGGCAGGTATTTCTCCTGCTATTATTTTACTGAATATACTCATTTTTTTCAGGTAGTTTGTTTGTTAGGTAGGTTGTTAGTTGGATAGTTGGTTAGGTTGTTAGTCTTAATTCTTGTGTCTTGTGTCTTGTGTCTTAATACTTGATTCTTGATACTTGATTTTTGACTCTTTTATCTCAATACTAACGACTAATTTCCAAAACTTCAAATTCCATTTTACCTGCTGGCACCATAATCTCAATTTTATCACCAACAGATTTACCTAATAAACCTTGTGCTATTGGCGACTTTACAGATATTTTTCCGGTTTTCATATCAGCTTCATTCTCTGCAACCAATTGGTAAGTCATGGTAGCGCCGTTCTTTACATTTTTAATTTTAACAATTGAAAGTGCTAAAATTTTAGTCAAATCTAACTTAGACTCATCAATTAAACGGGCAAAAGCTAATGTATTGCCTAATTGTGCAATTTTAGTTTCATGTAAACCTTGGGCTTCTTTTGCTGCATCATATTCTGCATTTTCAGAAAGATCGCCCTTATCTCTAGCTTCTGCTATTGCGGCAGATATTTTTTTTCTACCTTCTGTTTTTAGGTAATGTAATTCTTCTTTAAGTTTATTTAAACCTTCTTGTGTAAAATAGGATACATCCGTCATCTTCTTCCTTGTTATAATGGTTATTGACTAAAAGAGCCCGGACAATGCCAAGCTCTAAAAAACAAACAAGACTACATGTGCTTTTCGCATACATAGTCTTGCTCTTGTTGTTACACGAAGATATAAATTTTGATTTTATATTTCCAAATTTTTCAACTTATCTGCTAAAACCTCTGATATTTTTCGGTATGAATCAAATGTCCAACCGCCGATATGAGGAGTAAGCAACACTTTTCCATTATCGATTAATTCTTTATAAAATTGAGTATCAGCCAGAACCGGAAATTTTTCTGTTTCTAAAACGTCTAATCCTGCTCCTAAAATTTTCCCTTCTTTTGTCGCATTTAAAACCGATTGCGTGTTTACTATTTCTCCTCTTGAAGCATTTAAAAAGAAAAAAGGCCGACGGAAATACCGGAAATATTCATCGTTAATGAGTTGCTTGGTTTCTCTTGTTAAAGGGATGTGTAAACTTACTACATCACTATATTTTACAATTTCTTCCATGCTGGCTTCTAAAGCATAATCATCTGTAAAACGAGTTTTATATTTATCATAAGCCAAAACTTTAACATCAAATCCCTTCAATTTTCTCGCGAAAGCACTACCATTATTTCCATAGCCAATAATCCCCACGGTTTTTCCCATTAATTCATAACCACGGTTTCCTTCACGTTCCCAAATCCCATTTCTTATTTCAGTATCTGCTTTTTTAAAATTATTCATAAGTGAAAGCAACATTCCTACACAATGTTCTCCTACTGCGTCTCTGTTTCCTTCTGGAGCATTAATCAATTGGATATTTTTTTCATTGGCGTAAGCAACATCAATATTATCCATCCCGGCACCAGCCCTAGCCACAAATTTTAGGTTTGGAGCAGCATCAATTAATTCTTTATCTACCCTAAATTTTGTTCTGATTACTAAGCCTTCGTAATTCTTCAAAATCTCTAAAACCTCTACTTTTTTTATCAACGGACGGTCGTCCACCTCAAAACCCATTTCTTCTGCAGCAATTTTAAAAGCTGGATGTAAATCATCTACTATTAATATTTTTTTCATTTTACCTCATCCTAAATCCTTCCCCGCCAGCCGGCCGGGAAGGACTTGATTATATTGCTTTTAATTTTTCTGTAATCAAATTCGTCAAATCCACAAAATCCTGCACACTTAAACGTTCTGCTCTTAATGTCCAAACCTTGCTTTCGTCTTGTTTTTCTTTTGGGATAATCCCCGAAACGGCATTACTCAATGTTTTTCTCCTTTGATTAAAACCTGCTTTAACAACTTGCCAAAATAATTTCTCATCGCAACCTAAATCTCTAACCTCATTTCTGCTTAATCTAATTACAGCAGAAGTAACTTTTGGTGGCGGATTAAAAACGCCAGGTTTAACCGTAAATAGATATTCGCATCTATAATAAGCTTGCAAAAAAACACTCAAAATTCCGTATTCTTTAGTTCCTGGTTTTGCGGTGCAGCGTTCAGCAACTTCTTTCTGAAACATGCCTACCACTTCTGGCACTTGGTTTCTGTTATCTAAAACCTTAAAGAGTATTTGCGAGCTAATATTGTAAGGGAAGTTGCCAATTATCGCAAATGAAGAAGAAAAAATAGCCTCAAAATTCAGTTTTAAGAAATCCTCATTTAAAAGTTTATCGCCTAATTCTGGATATTTTTTTTGAAGGAATAAAAACGATTCGGTATCTATATCAATCAAGTGAGTTTCAAAATCCTTTTTCTGTAATAAAAAATCAGAAAGCACTCCCATTCCTGGCCCAACTTCTAAAACTTGTTGGTATTTATCATGATGGATTAAGCTGTTTACAATTTTTTCGGCGATATTTTTATCCGTTAAAAAATGCTGTCCCAGATGCTTTTTCGCTTTTACTACACTCATTTATTTGTAAAGATGAGCTACAAATTACGGAAAGTTTAATCTTTAAAATCAACATTAGTTTCAAAATCTTTATTTTGCAACAAAATTTATAAAAAGCATTTTTGTATGAGCGAGTTGTTAAAGGTTGGAATTTCTATTGGCGATGTAAACGGAATAGGTTTAGAAGTGATCATGAAAACACTTTCAGAATCTGAGGTTTATAAATATTGTACACCAATTGTTTACGGACATACAAAAGTTGCCTCTTTCCATAGAAAAGCAGCTGGCATTCAAGAATTCATATTTCAGGTCATTCAGGGTCCAGATCAAGCGCATCAAGGGAAAGCAAACATGGTTAATTGCTGGGAAGAAGATGTAAAAATTGACTTAGGAACTGCAAACGAAATTGGGGGGAAATATGCTTTTTTATCACTAAAAAGAGCCACTGAAGATTTAATTTCAGGAAAATTAGACGCATTGGTAACCGCACCTATCAATAAGCACAATATACAAAGCGATGATTTTAAATTTAATGGACATACAGAATACATTCAATCAATTGCGGGCGCACCAGATTCTTTGATGTTTTTAGTAAGCAATACTTTAAGAGTAGGTGTTGTTACCGGCCATATTCCATTGAAAGATGTATCATCTAGCATCACCCAAGAATCCATTCTTTCTAAAATAAGGTTAATGAACCACTCCTTAAAATATGATTTTTGGATAGAAAAACCAAAAATTGCAGTTTTAGGTTTAAATCCACATGCTGGTGATGATGGTTTAATTGGTCAGGAAGAATCAGAAGTAATTTTACCTGCCATAGAAAAAGCAAAAGAAGAAGGAATTTTTGCATTTGGAGCTTACCCCGCCGATGGTTTTTTTGGCAACCGAGCTTTTGATCAATTCGATGCTATTTTAGCAATGTACCATGATCAAGGTTTAATTCCTTTCAAATCTATTTCTTTTCATCACGGTGTTAATTTCACAGCAGGTCTTTCAGTAGTAAGAACTTCGCCAGATCATGGTACAGGTTATGATATTGCAGGTAAAAATATGGCCTCTCCAAGTTCTTTTCGTGATGCTTTGTTTGAAGCTTGCCACATTATTAGAAGGAGAAGAGAGCAAACAGAATTAGTAGAAAATACTTTGCTTTTTTCAAGACATAGTAGAGATAGAGATTAATAGAATTTTAAAGTGCATGTATTTTGGGCGTTTTAACACGTCTCAAAATGACCTTTTTGGGAATATACTCTTTACTTTTTTTGCAATTTGCAAAGTGTTTTGGTGCAAAAAAGGATGCTGTTTCTATTGTTAACGCAACTAAATAGCTATAAAATCCTTTTTTTAAAAAAACTTTACACCTCAATTAATTTTCCTAGATTTGCAGGCTTAATTGTCGGACTTTGAAATCGCTAAAACAATATTCTATCCCACATACGGGATTAAAAATTGGGCATCATGAATTTAATTATGAAGTGGGTAGCTCATTTTTTAAAGAATTTGAATATTCTTTGGTAAAAGACGGATCTTTAAAAGTGGATGTGTTTTTAGAAAAACAAGAAACTTTAATGGTTTTAGACTTTCATGTTTGGGGCACAATTCAGGTTAATTGCGATAAATGTTTATCAGATTTCCCTTTTGTAATTGAAACAAAAGATAGGTTAATTGCTAAATTCATAGAAACTGATGAATTGAACGATACCGAAGAAGTTGTAACATTAGGTGAAAAAGATGTAGAGATTGATGTTTCTTCATTCATATATGAAATCATTAACTTAGCCGCCCCTTACGTAAATGTTTGTGATGATCCGGGGAATACAAATGCTTGTGATCAAGAAACTCTTGCTAAATTAAAAGAGCTTTCTACATCAGATGAAGATAGTGATGATAAAGATCCTAGGTGGGATATATTAAAAAGTATTAGAAAAAATTAAAATAGGAAAAAATGGCACATCCAAAACGAAAAATCTCCAAATCAAGAAGAGATAAGAGAAGAACTCATTATAAAGCAGTAACACCAACCTTATGGGTAGATAAAGAAACCGGTGCAACACATTTACCACACAGAGCTTACAATGTAGATGGTAATCTTTACTTTAAAGGTAAGTTGTTAATAGAAAATACTTCTATTGCTTAATATAATATATGGATAATCCTTGTGTGAACTTTCAAAGAGAAAGAAAATTTACACAAGGATTCTTTATTTAACACAAAAAATAATTCAAAAGATTTATGAATTGTTTTTTGTTAAACGCTTAACAGTTATTTAAACATAAATAAATGAATTTAAGCACATATTCTTACTTATCTCAATTATCTAAATGAAGATTGGCTTAGATATCATGGGTGGAGATTACGCTCCCAAAGCAACAGTTTTAGGAGCAATAGCAGCACATCAAAATCTTTCAGAAAAACAGCATTTGGTGCTTTTTGGAGATAAAGACTTAGCTATCCCAATACTAAAAGAGCAAAATTTTAATCCCGATCATTTCGAATTTGTACATACAACAGAGGTAATTGGCATGGGAGAGCATCCTACAAAAGCCATAGTACAAAAACCAAATTCTAGTATTTCTTTAGGCTTCCAAATGTTAAAAGAAGGCAAAATAGATGCTTTTGCTTCAGCTGGAAACACAGGTGCAATGTTAGTTGGTGCAATGTTTAGTGTTAAGGCTATCCAAGGCGTTTTAAGGCCTGCTATATCAGCTATCATCCCAAAAGAAAAAGGTGGTTTTGCAATTTTATTAGATGCCGGCGCCAATGCAGATTGTAAACCAGAGCATTTAACACAATTTGGGATAATGGGAAGCCTTTTCTCGAAATATGTATATCACAATGAATTGCCTAAAGTAGGTTTAATGAATTTAGGTGAAGAAGCAGAAAAAGGTAACCTATTAACACAAACTACTTATCCTCTTTTAAAAGAATGTAAGGAATTAAATTTTATCGGAAACATAGAAGGAAGAGACTTATTTAATGATAAAGCCGACGTTATAGTTTGTGATGGATTTACAGGTAATATTATTTTAAAACTTGCAGAATCTTTTTATGTGCTTACCCTAAAAAAGGGTTTAAAAGATGAGTTTTTTGACAGATTTAATTATGAACAATATGGCGGAAGTCCAATTTTAGGAGTTAATGCTCCTGTAATGATAGGTCATGGTATTTCCAGCCCCGAAGCAATAAAAAATATGATTCTACAGTCTAAAAACATGGTAGAATCTAAAATAATTGAGCGATTTCAAAACGCTTTCAATTCATAACACACCTTAAAATTATGAGTAAAATTCACGCTGCAATTACAGCTGTTAATGGTTACGTTCCTGATTATATTTTAACCAATCAAGAATTAGAGACCATGGTAGAAACTAATGATGAGTGGATTACGAGTAGAACTGGGATCAAAGAAAGAAGAATTTTAAAAGGAGAAGGAAAAGGGGTTACCGATATGGCAGTGCCTGCTGTAGAAGGATTATTAAAGAAAAGAGGCATAACTGCAGAAGAATTAGACTTGATTATTTTTTGCACCTCTACGCCAGATATGCCATTTCCGGCAAGTGCAAATATTTTAGCAGATAAGATTGGAGCAAAAAACGCCTGGGGATATGATTTGCAGGCCGCCTGTTCAGGATTTTTGTTTGGTTTAGCAACAGGTTCGCAATTTATAGAATCTGGTAAACACAAAAAAGTTTTAATAGTTGGGGGTGATAAAATGTCTTCAATTATCAATTATGAGGATCGTGTAACCTGTATTATTTTTGGCGATGGTTGCGGAGCAGCCTTATTAGAACCAAATACAGAAGGATATGGTATAGTAGATTCTATACTTAAAAGTGATGGTTCTGGAAAACCTTTTTTACATCAAAAAGCCGGTGGATCTGCTAGGCCTGCCTCCCATGAAACCGTTGACGCTAAAGAACATGCCGTACACCAAGAAGGACAAGCTGTTTTTAAATTTGCAGTTACAAATATGGCAGATGTAGCTGCCGAGATTATGGAAAAAAACAATCTCGTTGCAGAAGATGTAGATTGGTTAGTTCCTCACCAAGCAAATAAAAGAATTATAGATGCAACTGCAAATAGAATGGGGATTGGCTCAGAAAAAGTAATGATCAATATTGAGCGTTACGGAAATACCACTAATGGAACAATCCCACTTTGCTTATGGGAATGGGAAAGTAAACTAAAAAAAGGTGATAATTTGATATTAGCTGCTTTTGGAGGAGGATTTACTTGGGGTTCTATTTATTTGAAATGGGCTTATTAGCATTTTTGCAGATTATTACTATATTAGATTTCTAAATTAATCACATTTAAACCACACCAACATGGGAATGGATATTAAACAAATTCAAGACTTGATTAAATTTGTATCAAAATCAGGAGTGAATGAAGTATCGATAGAAGAAAAAGATTTTAAAATTACTATAAAAACTACTGAGCAACCCACTTATGTAACCGCTACAGTTCCTCAACCACAATTACAACAACCTGTACAAAATTTACCTCCAGCAGTAGCAGCTAATGTCCCTGCAAATCCCTCATCAACTACAAATGAAAATAATGATGAGTCTAAATATATTACTATAAAATCTCCAATGATTGGTACTTTTTACCGTTCTTCATCTCCAGATAAACCAAATTTTATAAATGTAGGTGATGAGGTAGCAAACGGACAAGTACTTTGCATTATTGAGGCAATGAAGCTTTTTAATGAGATTGAATCTGAAGTGTCTGGTAAAGTTGTAAAGGTTTTGATTGATAATTCTCAACCAGTAGAGTATGATCAACCTTTATTTTTAGTAGATCCATCGTAAATCAATTTGTCTATAAGAAAATGAACCCATTTGTCAATCAAATTGGAAAATGATTAAATTATCAAATCGTCAAATTGTATAAAAATGTTCAAAAAAATACTAATCGCAAATAGAGGAGAAATTGCATTAAGGATTATCCGTACTTGTAAGGAAATGGGAATTAAAACAGTAGCTGTGTACTCTACTGCAGATAGGGAAAGTTTACATGTACGTTTTGCAGATGAGGCTGTTTGTATCGGTCCTCCACCTAGTAAAGATTCTTATTTAAATATACCTAATATAATTTCTGCAGCAGAATTAACCAATGCAGATGCAATACATCCTGGATATGGATTTTTATCAGAAAACGCCAAGTTTTCTGCCATTTGTAAAGAATACGGAATAAAATTTATTGGTGCCACTGCAGAGCAAATCAACGGAATGGGAGATAAAGCATCTGCAAAAGATACCATGAAATTAGCTGGTGTACCAACTATTCCGGGTTCGGAAGGATTGTTGACTGATGTTAAGGAAGGTATTCAAATTGCAAACAAAATTGGTTATCCCGTAATTTTAAAAGCTACTGCAGGTGGCGGGGGCCGAGGAATGCGACAAGTATGGAAAGACGAAGATTTTGAAGATGCCTGGAATTCTGCAAGACAAGAGTCTGCTGCCGCATTTGGAAATGATGGAATGTATCTTGAAAAATATATCGAAGATCCACGCCACATTGAAATCCAAGTAATAGGAGATCAGTTTGGAAAAGTTTGTCATTTATCAGAAAGAGATTGCTCTATACAGCGTCGTCATCAAAAATTGGTAGAAGAAGCTCCTTCTCCTTTCATGACCCCAGAATTAAGAGAAAAAATGGGCGCTGCAGCTATTATTGGTGCAACAGCAGTGAATTATGAAGGTGCTGGCACTGTAGAATTTTTGGTAGATAAACATCGTAATTTCTATTTTATGGAGATGAATACCAGGATACAAGTAGAGCATCCGGTAACCGAAGAAGTTATTAATTTTGATTTAATTAAAGAACAAATAAAGGTTGCAGCAGGAATCCCTATTACAGGTAAATCTTACACCCCAGAAATGTGCGCTATAGAGTGTAGAATAAATGCAGAAGATCCTTTCAATAACTTTAGACCTTCTCCAGGAAAAATTACTCATTTTCATTCGCCAGGTGGGCATGGAGTAAGGGTTGATACACATGTTTATGCAGGTTATACCATTCCTCCAAACTATGATTCTATGATTGCGAAATTGATTTGTGTGGCTCAAACAAGGGAAGAAGCATTAAATACAATGGAAAGAGCACTAAGTGAGTTTGTTATTGAGGGAATAAAAACAACAATACCTTTTCATTTAAAATTGTTAAAAGACCCAAACTTTAGGGCTGGTAATTTCACCACAAAGTTTATGGAAACTTTTGACTTAACGGAAGAAAACTAAAATATAAAAATAACGTATCTTACAATACCACTTTGAAAAACCAAAGTGGTATTTTTGCTTTAAATAAGATGGCCGAAGAAAGAAAAACAGATTTAATACAAGCTATAAAAAATAAGGGTAAAAGCATGGAAGGTGAAATGTCTTTCTTTGACCATTTATCAGAACTGAGGGTTCATTTAATAAGATCATCAATTGTTATTATTTTAATGACCATAGTTTGTTTTATTTATTATGATTTTCTTTTCGATAATATCATAATGGGACCACATAAGCCTACATTTTGGACCTACAGAATGATGTGCAAAGTTGGGGAATACTTCCATAAATCAGGTTTTTGTATCACAAATATCCCTGGTAAAATCATCAATACAGAAATGGCGGGGCAGTTTACTTTACAAATTAATTCTGCTTTGATGACAGGTGTTGCCTTAGGCGTACCCTATCTTTTATGGGAAATTTGGAGATTTGTAAAGCCTGCTTTAAAAGATTCGGAAAGAAAATCTGCAACTGGATTTGTTTTTTATGCCTCATTATTATTTTTGATAGGCCTTTCGTTTGGTTATTTTATTGTTGCACCACTTTCTGTGAACTTCTTATCAAATTACAGTATAAGCCCAGAAATAGAAAATACAATTACCATAGATTCTTATTTCTCTTCTGTAGCCACCTTAACTCTTTGTACTGGAGCAGTATTTGAACTCCCTATTGTAATATTTATTCTTTCTAAATTAGGAATTATGACCCCTGCTTTTATGAGGGAAAAACGAAGATATGCTGTAGTAATCATCTTAGTAATTGCTGCAATTGTAACCCCTACTCCAGATATACCTACAATGTTAACAGTAAGTTTGCCTTTATTTTTACTTTACGAATTAAGCATTTTTGTTTCTTTAAAAGTTCAAAAAAGCAAGCTTAAAGCAGAAAAAGCATTCTTTAAAAACTAAAATTAAAATGCTGTAGAATATTGTAGAAATTTTACTCATAAAAGGCATTAATGAGAATTAAATTTCACAATATTTTTTATGGTATAAAAAATTGTTTTCTAAATATAGGATTACCCATATCATATTTAAACTCAGATATAGCTGCTTAGAACTACGCAAAGCAATGATTTTTGAATTATCCGAAAAAATAAATATTAATTATCATTCTTAAATCTAACACGGCATATATATAGTATATCTATTTAAGCTAATGGAAAATAATATCTAAAATCCATAGCCTAAAAGATGAAAAAATATTTATTATTTTTAGTGGTTGCTTCTATAACTTTTTCAAATTGTAAAAAAAAGGAAGATATTTCTGATAGTTTAAACCCAAACAATATTGCACCAAATGGTTTTAACTTTGGTACTTCTAAAAGCATTAACATTAATGTTAAATTATCTTCAAATCTTGGTGAGCCTATAAAAGGTGTACCTGTTAATTTTTGTTTTGTAAACGACACAACTATCGTTTTTACGGCATTAACAAATAAGGACGGTATAATTAATTCTAAATTAACGATACCAAGTTATGTTGAGCAAATGGTTGTTAAACCACATTATGTTGGTTTAATAAAAGAAGCTAATGCATTTATTAAAGAAAATAATTTAGACTTATCTATTGGAGGTATTAATGGTTTAAGTGGAAATGCAATTTTAAGCAGTTTCTCAAGCAATCAGGATGCTAAACTTAAAACTTTATCTAGTAATTTCTATAAAACTTTAAGTTCAAATTTTTCTTATTTAGGAACTTATGATGTTAATGGCCGTCCGGATTATAGAACTGCCACACCAGGAGCAGTTAGTGCAGAATTGCTTAGTTTTTTAAATGCTTCTTTACCAGAAGAAAAAAACGTTATAGATAAGCACTTGGTATATTTATCACCTGCTGCTAGTCGCGATTTAGATATTATTAAAAATGGAGAAGTGTTTGTTACTTATGTTTCTGAAGGTGCAAACTACCAGAATACAATGGGTTATTACACCTATCAAACCGGACATAAACCAACATCCACTTCCCAAATAAGTGAAATTAAATATATTTTCCCTAATGCATCTGGCTTGGGTTCTAGAGGTGGATTAATTTCTGGAGATAGAATTAGTTTAGGTAATTTTAATGCTGGTACTTCTATAGGTTTAGTTTTATTGAGTAATGCTTGGGATAATGTTTCTAAAACTGTTAATCCTAACAAATATGAAAGTTTTTTTTCTGATAAAAATCTAAATCCTGAAAATGATAATAACCTAAACTTGAAACAACATTCTGTTTTTCTTTCTTATGATAAAGAAGATTTAGTTGTTGTTGGTTTTGAAGATACAAATCGTGAAACTGGAAATTCTGATAATGATTTCAATGATATTGTATTATACATTAAAACTAGTACACCAAATGCTATAAATAAACAAAATATAATAGAATTAGCAGAACCCATAGATAGTGATGGAGACGGTATTTCTGATGATTCAGATTTATTCCCTGGTGATTCTAAAAAGGCATATAATTTATTCTTTCCTTCACAAACAGGTTGGGGCACTTTAGCCTTTGAAGATTTATGGCCAGCAAAAGGAGATTACGATATGAACGATTTGGTGGTTAACTATCGTTATTCTTATAACGTGAACGCCAGCAATGAAGTGGTAGAAATGAAGGCTGATTTTAAAGTAAATCAATCTTTAGCATTTTACAAAAATGGGTTTGGGGTAGAGTTACCAATTAATCAGAATGTTATTGATGATGTTAGAGGGTATATTAATAGTGGGAAATACATAAAATATAATCAGAACGGTACCGAGGCTGGGCAAGCAAAAGCAGTAATTATTCCTTTTGATAATCAAAAACTAATTTTTGATAATAATGCAAATTATTCTGAACCTATTAGGGTAATTATAGAGTTCTTAAAACCTCAATCTATAAATATATTAAATGGGGCACCTTATAACCCATTTTTAATTAGCGATAGTAGAAGAAGTTATGAAATACATTTACCAGGCTTTACTCCTACTAGTTTGGCAGATAAAAATCTCTTTGGTTCTTTGCAAGATTTATCAAACCCAGCAAAAGGGAAATATTATATAGGTGAAAATAACTGGCCTTGGGCATTAAGTTTTGTAGAACCTTTTAATTATCCTTCAGAAGGAGTGCCAGTAAATATAGCTTATCCAAATTTTAGTGCTTGGGCTGCATCTGGAGGTACTCAGTTTAAAGACTGGTACAAGAAATAAAATAAAGTCGATAATTAATCTCTCTAAAAAGTCAACCTTAAAAAGTTGACTTTTTATTTAACTATTAATGTAGGATTCTAAATTTTTGATAGTTTGTTTTTGATCTTCAATAATGTATTTTACAACATCGCCAATAGAAATCATTCCAGATAGTTTTCCATCAGTTTCTACAGGTAAGTGCCTAATGTGCATGTCTGTCATCAATTTCATACAATGATCTAAACTATCTTTAGGCGTGATAGTTTTAGGATTAGGCGTCATTACTTCACTTATTTTTACTTCTTTAGAAGATCTTCCTTTTAATACCACTTTGCGAGCATAATCTCTTTCAGTAAAAATACCCAGTAGTTTATCTTCTTCAACAATCATGATGGCACTTATATTAAAACTGTTCATGATTTCTAAGGCTTCATAAACCATAGATTTTGGATGTATGGTAATTAATCTTCCTTCTTTTTGAGATAAAATTTGATGTACTGCTATCATAATCAGGTTGTTTTGGTATTTATAAATTAAGGTAAAAAAACTTACAAATCAAAAGGTAAAAAAACAAACTCAATTAATATCGATTAAAATAAACAGATTTATAATTAAGAAGATTTATAATTAATTAAATTTTTAGCCATTCCATTAAAAATAAAAAGGTGAAATGGCCACATTAACCACCAATAAATTCTTCCCCATAAACCACTTGGCCTAAAAGTAGCAACTTGACTTAAAAATTTTTTCTCATGCCTTTCAATCACTTTAAATTCTAACCAAGCTTCTCCAGGTAATTTCATTTCGGCATATAGTAAAAGTCTTTTATTGTTTTTATCTGCTAATATTACTCGCCAAAAATCTAATGCATCACCAGCTGCAATTTGGTTTCCACTTCTTCTTCCTCTCCTTGTGCCAACACCGCCAACTAATTGATCAATTAAACCACGCAAATTCCATAACCAATCTAAATAATACCACCCTCTTTTACCTCCAATAGACCAAATATTGCTTAAAACTATATCAACATCATTTTCAAATTCTCTCTTTACTTTATAGTGTAAAGTGCCATTTTGCGGTACTTTTACCTGATCCATAAATGAAGTATTTAAATAGCCTTTATTTAAAGCATCTCGCCAACTTGATACAATTGAATTTTGCTCAATCTTAACAAAAGCTAACTTTAAAGCTTCTTGATAAGTAAAACACTTCATGGGTACAACTTGCTTTATTCTATCATCATGACAAATAACCTCATTTCGCATACTTTCTACTAAGCTACTCGCAATGTTATAGTTTACAGAAGTAACAATGTTTAACCAATAGGAGGAAAGTCTTGGACTGAGTATTGGAACCGTAAAAATATATCTTTTCAATTTTCTTGCTTTTGCATATCCCAAAAGCATTTCTTTATATGTCAAAATATTTGGACCACCAATATCAAAGGTTTGGTTTAAAGCCTTTTCATTACCTAAAACTCCTTTTAAATAAGACAGTACATCTCTAATTGCTATAGGTTGGCACTTTGTTTTGAGCCATTTTGGGGCAATCATTACAGGAAGTTTTTCTGTTAAATCTCTAATTATTTCGAAAGATGCGCTCCCAGAACCTATAATTATTGCAGCTCTTAAAAAAGTATATGCAATTTTGCTTTCTTTTATGATGTTTTCTACACCTAAACGTGATTTTAAATGTTCTGATAATCCTTCGTCGTTAACAATTCCGGTTAAATAAATAACTTGTTTACAATTAGTTTTGGAAATTGCAGTCACAAAATTTTTAGCAGAAAGCTCTTCTAATGCTCTAAAATCTGCATGGGAATTTCCCATAGAGTGTACCAAATAATAGGCTGCATCAATATCATTAGGAATTGATTTTAATGAATCTTCATCTAACAAATCAGCGGTTATGACTTTAATTTTTGACTCTAATTCAGATTCTTCTTTAAATCTTCTTTTATCTCTAACCAAGCAATAAACATCGTGATTAGCCTCAATTAATAAGGGTAATAGTCTTGTACCTATGTAACCGTTTGCCCCTGTTAAAAGAATCTTCATAAAATATTAACGTGTTTTTTAGCTAAGGGTTTTAATTAGATGATAAATAACTTGATAATGAAAGGTTTATAAGTAGCAAATTGCATAAAATTTGCTACTTCATTTACAAATCGTTTTGCTAATTTATTATGTTAACGATAGCGAACAGAACACTTAGCTAGCTTGCGGATGGAAAATGCATGAGGATTACAAGTGTATACTGTGTAAAACGCCCAATTAATAATATTTATTTTATTATTGATTTTAAATCTTCATTTGTTATTGTATGCATAAATATTTTAGCTGTAACAATTTATAGGATTAAGATGTCTTAACTTCAAACAATTTGTATTTTTAGCTGCTAGCTTAATTAAATGGATAATATAGAAATCGTAAAAGTTGCCCTTCAATCTATAAAGGGTAATAAATTAAGAACTTTTTTAACTGCCTTAATAATTGCTATAGGTTTGATGGCTTTGGTTGGTATTTTAACTTCTATTGATGCTATTAAGGGTTCATTAAATAACACTTTTGCAAGCATGGGTGCAAATTCTTTCACCATCCGTAACCGTGGAACAGGGATTAGAATAGGCGGGAATGGCAGCAGACCTAAAAATTGGCCAGTTATTACCTATCGTGAGGCAATGGATTTTAAGGAAAGGTTTTCTATGTCTTCTATAGTATCTGTAAACACTTTTGCAAGTTTTGGGGCTACAGTTAAATTTAAAAATGATAAAACAAACCCTAATATTTCTGTTTTAGGTGCCGATGCTGCTTATGTTTTTACAGGTGGTTATAAAATTGCCGAAGGAAGAAATTTCTCTAATAGCGAAATGGAATTTGGCGCAAGTGTGGTAATTATTGGTGATGAAATTAAGCAAAAGTTTTTTGCCAAGGATAATTCTGCCATTGATCAAATTATTACTATTGGTAGCTCAAAATTTAAAGTAATTGGTGTTTTTGCAGCAAAAGGATCTAGTGTTGGTTTTGGTGGGGATAAAGTTTGTGTTATTCCTTTAGCTAAAGGTCGCCAAATTATGGCAAATCCAAATCCAACCTACACCATTTCTGTGATGGTTGATGATCCTACACAAATGGATATTGCCAGCGGAGAAGCTACTTCTATGATGAGGAAAATTAGGGATTTAACCATACAAGAGGATAGTAATTTTGAAATTACTAAAAGTGATGCCATTGCAGAAACGTTGATAAGCAACCTTAAGTTTGTTCAAATTGCTGGAATTGCGATTGGATTAATCACTTTAATTGGAGCAGCGATTGCATTAATGAATATCATGATGGTTTCTGTTACCGAAAGAACGCGTGAAATTGGAGTGAGAAAAGCGATTGGTGCAAATCCAAGTTTAATCCGTAAACAATTTTTGTACGAAGCAATTGTGATATGTTTAATTGGCGGCGGCGTTGGTATTTTTTTAGGAATTGTGATGGGTAATCTTTTAGCTATTGCTATGGGAGCTTCATTCTTAATTCCATGGTTATGGATATTTATTGGTTTAGTTGCATGTGTAGGTACAGGTTTGGCTTCAGGGATTATTCCTGCTTCAAAAGCTTCAAAACTTGACCCAGTAGACGCTTTGCGATACGAATAGCGACTATTTAACCTTAATATTTTCTAAAATAATTTCTGATAGCTTGGTCAATTTATCCTGCTCAAAAAGAATGTGATAATCTGAAAGGGGAAGTTTTTCTTTTCCTTTGTACTCAAAATTTTCATAGTTCTGGAAATAATATTTATCCCCTACTTTTTGTAAACCATCAATTGCCCTAAATCTATTTCCACCTTTACTGTAAGCAAAATAATCCATACTATGATCTGCGCCATCAAACCAAAAATAGAATATATCATCATGATGTGAACCGCCATTTTCTTTCTTAAACTTTACTTCAATCTCATCATAAGCCTTTCCCTTAACCATTACAGATTTTAAATATTTTTTTTCTACCGCATCGTCGTTTAACTTTAAAGGTAAAAGTGCAAAATAGACTACTGAATTTACAGATTCGGCATATTTTAAAGAATCTTTTGATGATAAAGGTGTAACTAATCCATTTACCTCTCTTACAAAACCACGGTTAGAAAGTTGATCTTTTATATTATTTAAAGTGCTATCTGTGAAAGACCGTTGATAAAACCAAAACTTATCATTTAAGGATGCAGAGTAATGAGATTTTCTAAAATCGAACGATACATCTTTAAAGTGAAGTACATCCATCCCATAAAAATGAATAGATTGATCAACTATTTTTTGTGGATTTGGCGCTAAATTACAAGCAGAAAACCCTAAACAAGCTATAATTATCGATAAGAAAATTTGATTCTTTTGCATCTTTCAAATTTAGTGATTTTTTTTTGCCACTAAATTCACTAATCTGCATTTGTAAGGTTTAATTCTGTAAAATTAATATTAAGGCCTATCCACAGATTTGGGTTTACATTTTAAATCCTGTATAATAATAAATAAACATTAAAGCATTTTTAATTTCTGCTAAGTTTATTATAATCTTGATTAACGCTGTGATTATTAAAAAAACCTATCGTATTTTTGCCGCTTATGCAACCCAAATTATACCAACCCTTTAATAAAATGCAGTTTGATGATGAGCATTGTTTTTTAAGTGGGGAAAAAATTGATAAAAAAGACAAACATTCTATTTTTGCAAATTGGCTTTCAGAAACCTATCATTTAAAAAATATGCCATTTAAAATGTTAGATGAAACAATACAAACCTACTCGGATATTAAAGTTCCTTGCGGTGCTGAAGTTGCCAATCTGTTAAATAATTTAGAAGAGAAAATTGAAAAAGCTTTTGAGGTAGGTTATGATGAAGTTATAAAATTAGAGGAAGATTTACTTTTTTTATGGGTAGCAAAAACCATTTACGGGGTAATTTTTAACGAGATACAATCGGCAATTAAACAACAAAATAACTTTGCAGAAGGCTTTAACATGTCGCAAGGCTTGATACATAAATTTAGCCTATTGCATACCATGTTGCAAAAAGTAAATCAGCCAATTGTTTTTGAGGACTTTAAACCTTACTCCCTTTTTATCACGAAAGTGAATAATGTAGAGAATGAATTTGCTTATCGCGATGAAATTAACACGCTTACTTTTTCTTTAAGGATGAAGGATTTTGGAATCCTGATTAATTTACAAGATAATGGAGCAAATAAACTTTATCACGAAGAAGTTTGGGGAAAACTAAGTGGAAAAACATTACACCCTATCCAGTTTGAAGAGCTTTGTGCCAAGGTTTTTTATTCGGCATATTTGTTTAACCGTTTGCCAGAATACCATATTATCCCAACGGAAGAACAAATTTTTATTGAAGCGATGCCTTTACGTGGCATGAACAACAAACCTATTTTTGATACCTGGCAATTTAGAACTTACGGACAAGTAGTAGAGAATTTTTGGAAAAGATGGGGCTTTCTATTGTTAGAGATTATTAAAAATCCAGAAAAGCCTTTAAGTTTTCTTTTTAATTTTGACGGCAATTTTGTGAACGCAGAGGAGATTGAGTTGCCTTTATAAATTCTTAATACCAGTTTTTAAAACATTAAGGAGTTAAGAAACATTAAGCCTATCACATTTTCTTAACTTTCCTTAATGCCTTAATGGTAAAAATTGTCCGAATCTTGATTTACTCGATTTTAGGATAAATGAGATTTCTAAATAATTTAGATTAGTGAAATTAATTTCCATTGAGATTAGTGCTTTTATTGGTGCATTAGTGGCAACCTCTTTCTAGCAACCAACTTTGTGGTAAACAACAATTTTTCACTAGCTTTAAAACAAAATCAAAATCTAATAATAATGAAAAAGTTAACAACCCTAATTCTTTCAGTAATCACATTATCAGCTTGCAACAACAATAAACCAGCCACCTCAGAAGATATGATAGCTCCCGCCGATACCATTAAAACCTTGCCTTACCCTAAAACCGCAAAAGGAAATGTAACCGACAATTACTTCGGAACAAACGTTGCCGACCCTTACCGTTGGTTGGAAAACGATACTTCGGTAGAAACAAAAGCTTGGGTAATTGCAGAAAATAAAGTAACGCAAGATTATCTTTCTCAAATTCTTTATCGGGACGCCATTAAAAAGAAATTAGAAGTTTTATGGAATTATGAAAAATTTTCAGCTCCATTTAAAGAAGGGCGTTACACCTATTTTTATAAAAATGATGGTTTACAAAATCAATCAGTTTTATACCGACAATTAGCAGATGGCGAACCAGAAATCTTCCTAAATCCTAATGAATTTTCTGGAGATGGAACAACATCCTTAGCAGGGATAGAGTTTTCTAAAAATGGAAATTTAGCGGCTTATCAATTATCAGAAGGTGGTTCTGATTGGCGTAAAGTTATCGTGATAAAAACAGAAGACAAAACAAGCGTGGGCGATACTTTAACGGATGTTAAATTTTCTGGTTTAGCGTGGCGTGGCACAGAAGGATTTTATTATAGCAGTTATGATAAACCATTAGAAGGCTCTTCATTATCGGGTTTAACCCAATACCATAAATTATATTTCCACCAATTAGGTACTCCACAATCTGCAGATAAACTCATATTTGGCGGTAACCAAACTCAACGTAGATATATTGGCGCTTACCTTACTGAAGATGAAAGATTTTTGTTGATTACCGCTGCAAATTCGACCACAGGCAACGAGCTTTATTTTAAAGATTTAACCAAGCCCAACAGCACAATCGTAAAAATAGTTGGTGGGTTTGATACCGAGCAAAACATTATCGCCAACAATGGCAGCATAATTTATATTTACACTAATTATAATGCACCAAATTACAGGTTAGTTACTGTTGATGCAGCAAATCCATCAAAAGAAAACTGGAAAGACATCATCCCGGAAACGGAAAATGTAATGACAGCAAGTACTGGCGGAAGCAAAATATTTGCCGATTATTTGAAAGATGCCACTTCGTTGGTAGTTCAATTTGATATGTCGGGAACAAAAGAAAGAGAAATTGCCCTTCCGGGGATAGGTACTGCATCTGGTTTTGGTGCTAAAAAAGGGGAGAAAGAACTGTATTTTACCTTCACTTCTTACGTGTATCCACCCACAATTTTTAAGTATAATATAGAAAGCGGACAATCAGAAATCTACAAAAAATCTGGCGTTGAGTTTGATCCTGAAAAGTATGAATCTAAACAGATTTTCTATAAATCAAAAGACGGCACAAAAATTCCGATGATCATTACCTATAAAAAAGGTATCGAGCTAAATCGGAAAAATCCAACCATGCTTTATGCTTATGGCGGTTTCAGCATCAGTTTAACACCTGCCTTTTCTACTTCAAATATTATTTTATTAGAACAAGGAGGAATTTATGCAGTCCCAAATTTACGTGGTGGGGGCGAGTATGGAGAGAAATGGCATATTGCCGGTACTAAAATGCAAAAGCAAAACGTATTTGATGATTTTATAGCGGCAGCGCAATACCTTATTGATCAAAAATACACTTCAACACCTTATTTAGCCATTTCAGGCGGTTCAAACGGGGGCCTTTTAGTTGGGGCCGCCATGACACAAAGACCAGAACTTTTTAAAGTTGCTTTTCCTGCTGTAGGTGTAATGGACATGCTGCGTTATAACAAATTTACCGCTGGGGCGGGATGGGCCTATGATTATGGCACAGCAGAAGACTCCAAAGAAATGTTTGATTATCTGTATAAATATTCGCCTTATTCAGCTTTAAAAGCTGGAACAAATTATCCTGCAACTTTGGTAACCACCGCAGATCATGACGATAGAGTTGTACCGGCTCATTCTTTCAAATTTGCAGCCCGTTTACAAGAATACCATAAAGGAAGCAACCCAGTTTTAATCAGGATAGAAAGTAACGCCGGTCATGGCGCAGGGAAACCAACTTCAAAAGTGATAGAAGAACAAGCAGATAAATGGGCCTTTATGTTCCAGAATATGGGATTAGGATATGTGAAGTAGAAGAAGAATTTACACACTTACGAAGTTTTAAAAACTTCGTAAGTCTTAATCAAAATTTATTTATAGTTTTAAATCATTAAACCTAAAACATGAAAATTTTATTTACCTTCTTTCTATTATTCGTTGGTTTTACCTCTTTTTCGCAAAGCTTCAAGTCTATTAAAAAGTCTAAAATAGCTGTTTTACAGACTTATAAACTTCCTGTAGATGTGAATCGTTTAAAGGATGGGGATAATCAAATTTCTGCTGGTAGCGATATGTATAAAAGCTACATTATAAAAGGTAAAATGAATATCATAAAGGTAAGTTGGAGCGAAATGAAGGCTACTGCTAATCCAATGGCTAATAGCTATCAATCAAAAGAGTTTTATTATTTAAAGGGTATGGATGAAGGGAGTTCATATCATCAATTCTATCTTTATCAGGGAAATAATACCAGTATGCAAGAAACATCGAAGGCTAATCTTAAGGTTGCTTTAGGTAAGAACTATACTGCTCAGATTGATGCTTTAGAGAAAGTTAATCTTAAATCGGTTAAAAAGATGGTAATAGCTTATAATAAACTTCAACCCGAAGGATAATGAATCCTGATAACCCGTGGAAAACCATTTCTAGCCAAAAAATATACGATAATCCGTGGATTGGTTTAACCGAGCATCAAGTCATTAATCCATCTGGCGGAAAAGGGATTTATGGAGAAATTCATTTTAAAAATTATGCGATTGGGATTATTGCTATTGATGAGGATGACATGATTTATCTAGTCGGGCAATTTCGCTTTCCCTTAAAACAATATAGCTGGGAATTGCCAGAAGGTGGTGGTCCTTTAGATGGCGAACCTTTAGATTCGGCAAAGCGAGAACTATTAGAAGAAACCGGATTGGTTGCCAAAGAATGGAAAGAGGTTTTAAGGATGCACCTCTCCAATTCGGTAAGCGATGAATTGGGCATTTTATATTTAGCTAAAGATTTTACTCAGTTTGAAGCGCAACCAGAAGAAACTGAGCAACTAGAAGTGAAAAAAATACCTTTTGAGGAAGCTTATCAAATGGTTGTTAATGGTGAAATTACAGATTCTCTTTCTGTAGCCGGAATCATGAGAGTTAAATTGATGAGAGCAGGTTTTTGATTTATATTTGCTGACATGAAAAGAATCATCGGACATATTTTAAGCCCACTACATCATATTGGTTTTTTTTTCTTTTTAATTGTTTTTCAGCCTATCCAATGGTTGTGCTATAAGTTAGGAGGCTATAAAGCACATAAAGTTTCTGTTGATGCGCTTAATTTTTGTTTGATGATTTCTTACTATTTGGTATTGGATAGCATCAGTTTTAAAAACGAACAAAATCCTGCTTTCATTGATACATACGCTAACATACTCTATAAGCTTGGCAAAAAAGATGAAGCGTTAATCTGGGAAAAGAAAGCCATAGAACTCGCCTCCGATGC
>JBBRYE010000006.1:0-52660 GCA_038237895.1 Sphingobacteriales bacterium
GATAGAGCACTAGATTCTGAACATGCTCCAATCCCTTCTTTATTAGCTGTTTCTGCGGTACATCACTACTTGATTAAAAAAGGATTACGTGGTGCTGTAGGTTTAGTAGTAGAGGCTGGTGATGTTTGGGAAGTTCATCATTTTGCATGTTTATTGGCATTTGGCGCAACAGCTATTAACCCTTATTTGGCTTTGGCATCTATTCATGCACTTAAAGCGGATGATAAATTAGAGACTGATTTAGAAGAATATAAACTGAATAAGAACTATGTAAAATCAGTTTGCGATGGTTTGTTGAAGATATTCTCTAAAATGGGAATCTCTACTTTGCAATCTTATCACGGATCACAAGTTTTCGAGATTTTAGGTATCAATAATCAAGTTGTAGATAAATATTTTTGCGGAGCGGTTAGCCGTATTGGTGGTTTAGGTTTAGATGAGATTGCTCGTGAAGCACTATCAAAACACATCAGTGGTTTTAAAGGAGATGCAGAACATTTACTTTCTGAAGGCGGCATTTATCAGTGGAAACGAAGAGGAGAAGCACATTTATTTAATCCAACTACTGTTCATTTATTGCAACATTCAACTAAAATGAATGATTATGAAACTTATAAAAAGTATGCTCATGCAGTAAACGACCAAAAAGAAAAAATGTACACTTTACGTGGATTGCTGGATTTTGCAAAACACAGAGAACCAATTTCTATTGATGAAGTAGAACCTGCAGAAAATATCATGAAGCGTTTTGCTACAGGAGCGATGTCTTTCGGGTCAGTTTCACATGAAGCACATAGCACTTTAGCTATCGCGATGAATAGAATTGGCGGTAAAAGTAATACAGGAGAAGGCGGAGAGGATGAAATGCGGTATGAGAAATTGGCAAATGGCGATTCTATGCGTTCTGCTATAAAGCAAGTTGCATCTGCCAGATTTGGGGTTACAATAAATTATTTAACCAATGCTGATGAGTTGCAAATTAAGATGGCTCAGGGTGCGAAACCTGGTGAAGGCGGACAGCTTCCTGGTCATAAAGTAGATGATTGGATTGCAAAAGTACGCCATGCTACACCAGGTGTAGGGTTAATTTCGCCTCCACCACATCATGATATTTATTCAATTGAGGATTTAGCTCAGTTGATTTTTGATTTAAAAAATGCAAATAGAGCAGCCAGAATTAATGTTAAATTAGTTTCTAAAGCCGGTGTAGGTACAATTGCCGCTGGCGTTGCAAAAGCACATGCCGATGTAATTTTAATTGCTGGTTATGATGGTGGAACAGGAGCTTCACCATTAAGTTCGGTTAAACACGCTGGTTTACCATGGGAACTTGGTTTAGCAGAAGCACACCAAACATTGGTTAAAAATAAATTAAGAAGTAGGGTAGTTTTACAAACCGATGGTCAGTTAAAAACAGGTCGTGATTTGGCAATTGCTGCTTTATTAGGTGCAGAGGAATGGGGCGTTGCAACTGCCGCTTTAGTTGCTGGCGGTTGTATTATGATGCGTAAATGCCATTTAAATACTTGCCCTGTAGGTGTGGCTACGCAAGATCCAGAATTAAGAAAATTGTTTACAGGGCAGCCAGAACATGTGGTTAACTTGTTTAAATTTTTAGCGCAAGAGTTAAGAGAGATAATGGCCGAACTTGGTTTCAGAACCATAAATGATATGGTGGGTAGAGTACAATTTCTAAAAATGAAAGAAGGCATAACCCATTGGAAAGCTAAAAAATTAGATTTCTCTGCTATCTTACACCCAATGGTTTATCCAAAAGGAATGACGCTTTACAATAGCGAATCTCAAGACCATGCAATGGATGAGATTATAGATTGGAAATTATTAGCATCTGCAAAAGCGGCTTTAGAAAGTAAAACACCAGTATTCGGAAATTTCGAATTAAAAAATACCGATAGAACTGTAGGAACACTTTTATCAAATGAAATTGCTAAAAAATATGGTTCAGCCGGATTACCATACAATACCATTAACTATAAATTTTCTGGCTCAGCAGGACAAAGTTTTGGTGCTTTTGCCGCAAAAGGAATCTCTTTTGAATTAGAAGGCGAAGCGAATGATTATGTAGGTAAAGGTTTATCTGGAGCTCAAATCGCAATTTATCCTTCAAAAGAAGCCACCTTTATACCAGAAGAAAATATCATTGTAGGTAATGTGGTGCTTTACGGCGCAACTTCTGGAGAATTATTTATTAGAGGGCAAGCAGGCGAACGATTTGCAGTTAGAAATTCTGGCGCAACCGCGGTTGTAGAAGGTATTGGAGATCATGGTTGCGAATATATGACAGGTGGTATAGCTTTAATTATTGGCAGAACAGGAAGAAACTTTGCTGCCGGAATGAGTGGCGGTATAGCTTTGATTTACGATTTAGATGGTGATTTTGTTGATAACTGCAATAGAGAAATGGTTGATTTAGACCCTTTAAATGTGAAAGATGAAGAGTTAATCATTAAACTTTTAAAGAAACATTATCAATTAACGGAAAGTGCAGTTGCAAAATTTTTAATTGAAAACTGGAATGATGAATCGGCAAAGTTTATTAAAGTTTTCCCTAAAGAGTTTAAGAAAGTATTAATACAAAAGCAGCAATTAGAATCAATTTATTAAGATGGGAAAAGCTACAGGATTTAAAGAGTTTGGGAGAGAGCTTCCAAAGAAAGTATCAGCAGAAGTAAGAAAGACAAATTATAAAGAATTTGTTGGAATGTATTCTGATGAGACACTAAATGAACAATCTGCAAGATGTATGAATTGTGGTATCCCCTTTTGCCATAATGGCTGTCCGCTTGGAAACGTAATTCCCGAATTTAATGATGCAGTTTATAAAAAGAATTGGGAGGAAGCTTATAAAATCTTAAGCTCTACAAACAATTTTCCAGAATTTACAGGCAGAATTTGCCCTGCACCATGCGAAGCTTCATGTGTTTTAGGAATTAATAAGCCAGCAATCGCAATTGAAGAAATTGAAAAACATATTATTGAAATAGCTTTTGATAAAGGATATGTAAAACCTTATGAACCTATTTTAAAATCAGGAAAACAAATTGCGATTGTAGGATCTGGTCCTGCAGGAATGGCTGCTGCCGTTCAATTGAATAAAGTTGGGCATAAAGTAACAGTTTTTGAAAGGGATGATGCAGCTGGGGGGTTATTACGATACGGCATCCCTGATTTTAAATTGGATAAAAACGTTGTGAAACGCAGGGTAAATTTGATGGTGGAAAGCGGTATCGAATTTAAATATAATACCGAAGTTGGCAAAGATATATCTGCAAATGAATTGGTTAGTAATTTTGATGCAGTTGTTTTAGCAGGTGGATCTACAGTTCCAAGAGATTTACCTATCCCCGGAAGGGAATTAAAAGGCGTTTATTTTGCGATGGAATTTTTAAAGCAGCAAAATAAGCGAGTTGGCAGTATTGCAGTTACAGTTGATGAAATAATTGCTACAGGCAAAGATGTAGTTGTAATTGGTGGTGGAGACACAGGTTCTGATTGTGTAGGAACTTCTAACCGTCAGGGAGCAAAATCAATTACTCAATTTGAGTTGATGTTTCAGCCGCCACAAGAACGTAATGATAATATGCCTTGGCCACAATATCCAATGCTTTTAAAAACTACCAGCTCTCATGAAGAAGGTTGCCAAAGGTTTTGGGGTATTAATACCAAAGAATTTATTGGCGATGGTGAAGGCAATCTTAAAGAATTAAAAATTGTAGATGTAGAGTGGGAAACAGACTTTTTAGGTCGCCCAACTAAGTTTAAAGAGATTGAAAGCACAGAAAGGATAATATCTTGTCAGCGAGTTTTCTTAGCAATGGGCTTTTTAAACCCACAATATGAAGGGATGGTACAGCAATTAGGTTTAGATTTAGATGGACGTAAAAATGTTAAAGCTACAGAAGGTGATTATAAAACAAATGTAGAAAAGGTGTTTGCTGCAGGCGATATGCGTAGGGGACAATCATTAGTGGTTTGGGCAATTTCTGAAGGCAGAGAAGCAGCAAGAAAAGTAGATCAGTTTTTAAATGGAGGTTATTCTTCGTTAGAAAGTAAAGATGCCATCAATATATTTGAAGAAGTTTATTAGTAAACTTTAATATAATTGAAGCCTCACAATTTTTTGTGGGGCTTTTTTGTTTTAAAAATGACTATTTATTCGTTCGCTAAATGATTGTCTTTAAATCTAATATACTGGCAAATTATAATGTCGCCCCGCTAGGGCTATAAAAAAAAATAAAATTTTTGTGCCATAATATCGCCCTTTGGGCTACCAAAATATCGCCCCAATGGGGCTTGGTAATATCCCCTTATTAGGCATCAAAATATCCCCAATAGGCTACCTATCGCCATTATTGGGCTACCAAATAGAACCCAGCTGGTGTTGCCTAATAATGCTCTTATTGTACCAAAAGATAACCCTGCTGGTGTTGCCTAATAATTCTCTTATTGTAACAAAATATAACCCTGCTGGTTACCTTATATCACCCAGCTAGGGCTACCTAAAATAATCTTTATTAGGCTATCAAAATATAACCCCGCTGAGGTTACTTTATTTTCTAAATGAAATTTAGTTTTTTGATGGAATTTGTGCTCAGCCCAGAGTGGCGATATTATGGTAACCAAAATAAAATGTATAACGTCAGCCCCAGAGTGGCGATATTATGATAACCAAAATAAAATGTATATCGTCAGCCCCAGAGGGGCGACATTATGGTAGCCCCAAAGGGGCGATATTATGGTAGCCCCAAAGGGGCGATATTATGGTAATTAAAAAA
Source organism: Sphingobacteriales bacterium (assembly GCA_038237895.1). Classification (GTDB taxonomy): domain Bacteria; phylum Bacteroidota; class Bacteroidia; order Sphingobacteriales; family Sphingobacteriaceae; genus Pseudopedobacter. The sequence continues at coordinate 4,797 of JBBRYE010000006.1, forward strand.
ACATGTAATAATGGTAGCCCCCGAGGGGCGACATTATTAACCATTCAATTTTATCACATCTTTAGAATATCGAATTCAATCATAAAATTCAAAAACATATTCTTGTTTAAATTCAATTTCAAAATTTTTCAGAAGCTCCAAATATTCTTCTCTAAAAGTTTTGTTGCTATGATGCTTTTCTTGATTTATAATATAATTGATAACTTGATGCCGTTGAGAACGAGAATAAGAAAATGCACCAAACCCTTCCTGCGAATTGAATTTTCCTTTTAAAAATTTGCTTTCATTAATCCATTTAGAAGAATTTGCTTTTAAATCCCTCATTAAATCAGAAATATTTAAGTTCGGAGGTAGCTCAAAAAATACGTGAACATGATCTGTCCAACCACCAATAGCCAAAGGAAAAGCATTATTATTCTTTAAAATGCCCGACATGTATTTAAACAATTCCTCTCTAAAATTTTTGTTAAGTATATTTTCTCTGCCTTTAACGGCAAAAACACATTGTATATTAATTTGAGAATAAGTATTTGCCATTTATTTGAAGTTATAGGAGAATATTCATGTTTTAAAAATCACCCTTCTTCATTATTCCTCACTAATAAAAACCAATCGTTTTCTAAAGCTAAAAAACCATTATCATAACAAAAAACATAATTAGAACCTGTTTTAGTTTGATGATTATGCGTTTGATAATTAAAATTATAACCTTCTTTAATCAATCTGGCTTTTGTGAGTTTTGTTTTTCCTTCTGGATTTAAAGCCGTTAATATCTTCCAGTTTTTGAGTAGAATTTGATTGATTTTCTTTATCTGTGGATGTTCGGTTGCTTTTATCCTATTGTTATAATTAGAACGACATTGGTCGTCACAAAATTTTTTATCCGCTCTACCTTTAATACTGTTACCACAATCTAAACATTGCTTATCCATTTTAAATCTTTTTTATTCTATAAAATAAACATAATCAAATTCTTAAGTTTTAACAAAATTCTCAATAAGCAATTGCTACAGAACAAATTTTATCTTTGTAAGGCAATTAAGAAATCGTAAAAATGAAAGCCACTACTTTACCCGGACACAGTAATCCTATATACGCTGTCATTGCTCATCCAAACAAAAACTTGTTTTATACTGCAGGTAACGATAAGGGTATAGTAGAATGGGATTCACATACGCAAAAGCATAACAGGGTTTTTAACCAAATAAAAAGTACAGTTTACGCTTTAGCTATTGCAGATGAATTAAATTTACTGATTGCGGGTTGTAATGATGGAAACATCCTTTTTCTTGACTTAGCAACTACTCAATTATTAGCAACTATTGCTGTAAAAGGTGCTGTTTTTGATTTAAATTTTGTTGCTCATAAAAATGAAATTGTAGCAAGTACTGATTCTGGACAAATTGTAGTTATAAATCCTATAGAAAAAAAAATAATCCATCAATTCCAATCTGGAAATGTTAAAATTCGGTCTATTGCTTATCATAAAAATCTGAATTTTATGGCAACGGTTTCTAATGATGAATTGATAAGAATTTATGCATTAGACGATTACACTTTTGTTACTCAATTTAAAGGACATGAAAATGGTGTCGGTTCCGTAGCTTTTTCTAATGATGGTAAATATTTAATTACAGGTGGGAGAGATGCGCATCTAAAAGTTTGGAATACACAAAATTGGCAATGTGAAAATGATTTTGCTGCTCATCTATTTGCTATTTATCGAATCATCATTCACCCTAACCAGCCTTTTTTTGCTACCGCGAGTAGAGATAAATCAATTAAAATTTGGCGGTTGGAAGACTTTTCGTTGTATAAAAAGTTAAGTATTGATAAAGCTCAAGAAGGGCATTTATTATCAGTTAATGACATCTGCTGGAGCGCTGATGGGAAAGAATTATTCTCTGTTGGGGATGATAAAATGGTAAAGATTTGGGAGGGATTAGTTGGTGGTTAGGTGGTTGGTTGGTTGGTTGGTTAGTTTGTTGGGTGGTTAGTTAGTTAGTTAGTTAGTTAGTTAGTTAGTTAGTTTGTTGGGTGGTTAGGTAGTTAGTTGGTTAGCTCGGTGGCATGGTTAATGCCTATCTGAAAGGATGAAATACAGATATATCTCTGCCTTATTAACTCTTTCTTTTTTTGCGAGTTGTTCTAGTTTAAAACCAGAAAAATTTGAAGGCAGTGAACCTCATCTTGATTTGATGGAGTTTTTTAATGGTCGCACATATTCTTCTGGTGTGATGGAAGCTAGAAACGGAAAACCATCAAAACAAATATTTACTAAGAATTTAGGGGTTTATTCTAATGGGGTTTTAAGAATGGAGCAAGATGTAATCCCTGTAAATGGGGAGAAAAGCCATCGAAGTTTTCAATTGAAACGAATAGATGATCATCATTTAGAAAGTACAGGAAGTGATATTACTGGTAAAACAATCGGGACATTTTATGGCAATTATTTTACCTGGAACTACCGCTTAAAGTTAGCTGATAAAGGTTTGGTAAAGCATGTAAACATCACACAACACATGTATTTAATGGGTGATGGCAAAACGCTAATCATTAGAAGTATTTTTAGAAAATTTGGGATTATCGTTACTGAAATTACGGAGCAATTTTATAAGGATTCTTAATCATGCTTATGATTAAAGTTAAACCTGTTTTATAAAAGAATAGCTATTATTTTAATTACTCTTAGAGGGATATTTAGAGTTGCTTTTCTTTAATAATATGCTCTTTTAAACTTGTCCAATTCACTGCGTATCTATCATTATCGTGTTGCTTTATTTCAGCTTTACCTTCCATCATATCTCTCATGTATTGCATTCCTTGCCAAGCTGGATACAATTCTTTTTTAGAGAAATCAAAAAATTTAGTGATAGAAATAATCACATTAAACAAACCAATCCCTCCTGGCTTAAAAATTTTATATTTAGAATTTGTGAGTTGAGTCATGATATATGCTACATCAATACAAGAAATACTTTCTCCTGCAATTTTTAGATAACGCGGTGTAGATTCATCTATGGCAACTTGCGCAGTATAACTCGCCACATTGAATGTAGTTGTTAAGTCCATCTTTACATTCTGATCTCCCCAACATAAAATTTTGTTTTTGCCAAACAAAATGAGGGGCATATCACCTGTGGTTAATTCCATAAATGCTCCATTAAAAATACTGGTAGATTTTATGGGTTGTTGATTTAAATACTGATGAAACTTTTTGCGAAAATCGAGATTACGGTTTTTGCCTTCCACTAAATTTGTAAAATCAGTACTAAAGTCGCTTGGTATAAACCGAGGGACATTGGCTTTAATTGCAGCTTGAACCAATATTTTTTGTGCATCAATAATTACATTATCAAAGCCTGCCAAAGTAGAAACCACACAATCAACACCTATGCAATGTTTAGAGATTTCATCAATATCATATTTTTTAACTGTACATATTTCTACATTTTTTGAAGCCAATATTTGAATTTTCTTTTCCTCGGTTTGGTCTCTTACCAATACTTTAACAATCGCCTTTTGCTTCAATAATTCATCAACAATTTTATTACCTAAGTTTCCCGTTGCACCAGCAACTAAAATCATCTTGTTCATTTTTTGGTTTTTTTGAGATATAAGATTTGATGTTTAAGTGAGCTGTACGGTTTTCCATTCTCCTGAAGTACGAAGTGTCCAAAAGCCATTACTACATTCAGGATCGAGCATAAAAGAATAAGGAATATAAAAATGGCCGCTCATACACCAATCAGCACCAAAAGAATTACGTACCAGAAACAATTGCTTTTCATCATCATATCCTACGCAGCAAAGTGCATGGCTGCCGAGTACAGGTGGTTTAGGCTGGCCGGGGATTGGTACAGAAAGAATGTCTGTTTCAAAAAGCATATGATCATCGTTTAGATGACTGAATAAATTGATGGCAAAAAGGAAAGGATATCCTTCGTTAAGGCAATGCTTTAGCGCTGTTTCGGTTTGATCTATTAGTGCATAATATTGAAATTTATTTTCAATAGCCTTAGTATAACATGCGTCTGTGGGCTTTTCAAATAAAAGTTTTGGATCATAATCCCAATCTGCCTCTGCACAAACCCCAGTATCATATATGGTAGAAAGTGCGTCTCGGAAACAACTTCCGTGATCATCCGCTGGATCACCGTTGAGTACCCGGCAATTGTAATAAATAAATAATCGGGAAGGATTGAGAAAAGGAAGTTTATCTTTTTTTCTCACCACATCTAAGAGCGCCGCAGTCGCATTTGCAGTGCAGGAAGAAATAGAGCCTTGGAAATATACTGGCGGGCAATCTTTTCTTAGGTCTATAGATTTTGGCAGTGGCGGCAGGTCGGAAGCTCTCTCGGGTATTCGAAAATCTCGTGAATCCGGCTTATCTGCTTTATGTTTAAATTTTATTACATGCTTTTTCTTTCCGGAAATCAGTATTTCTGTATGCGCCATTTAAATTTCGGTAGTTTATTGGATTAATATTAGCAGTTCTAAAGTTGTTAAAAAGGAAATTTCATAAAGATGATTAAACTTGTGAAAGTTTTAATATATTTTTTTATTGTTCCAACGTGATTAACGTTTTGGGGCTTTGCGAAGTGGCGGATTTAAAAGCAAAAATGTTGATGCGGTGAACCAATGTTTCATTAACCACAAATGTGTCTGCGGTGCACTGAACCGCCACTTTTGCCAAACGCCTGTTGTGCGTTCGTTTTTATTTCTCGGTCGTTGAAATTAATTTGTTGTCCCCATAAATTTCTGTTTTTAGCAACATTCCAACTTCATTGTAATAAGTCCAAATTCCGTCTTTCTTTCCGTTAAGCCAACTCGTTTTACCTTTCAATTGCCCATTATCATAGAATACTCTAAAAATACCAATTGGTATGTCCAAATTATAAAACTCCTCTTGTCGTAAATTACCATTTTCGTGATAGTATTCCCAAAGTCCGTGTCCTTTGCCATCTAGCCAATTAGCATTAAATTTTAGCTTGCCGTTTTCATACCATTCTTGCCATAAACCATTTGCAATTCCATTCTTTACAGTTATCCAAGTTTTCAGTTTCCCGTTAGGATAGCTCTCTGTTAAAAAGCCTGTTATCGGCTTTCCTTCATAGGTAGTTAGTTCTACCCCATTTTGTGTGATTTTTTTTGTTTTAGAAACATCAACACTTATTTGCCCAAAAGCCGTTGATGAGCAAAATAAGATTATTGTTATTAAACTTGCTAATTTCATATATAAATTATTAATTGTTAAAAAGTTGTTCTATGTTTAAAAATTTGGTTTCAACATAGTAGATACTCCAAATTCCGTCTTGGTCAGGATTTTGCTTAATTTCTCTTGCGAAAAAGAAATATTTTCCGTCTTTTGAAAATCTTGCTGCCGCTTCTTCCGCACTAGTGTTAATTAGGTTTCCTATATTTTTGGCTTTTGTCCAACCGTTGTCTGTTTTTTTAGAAATATAAATATCTTCACCTCCATTACCTAATGGATTACCGTAAGAATTAAAAATCATATACTTACCATCTGGTGAAATTACAGGTGTAGATTTCCAATATTTATCATCTTCAAATAAGCCAATAATTTTTTCTGGTTGTATAAATTTTTTATTTTCTAGTTTTGTTTGATACATTTCTATCATTTTAGAACCTCTGACCATCGTTGCAAAATAATAATTTACGCCATCATTTGTAAAAATTGAATTTTCCGTTGATGATGGCCATTCTTCTTTTTCAATTTGCACTTTGTTAATAGTTTCGGATAATGGTGTTGGTTCACTCCATTTTCCATTAGTCCAATTCGTTTGCCAAATATTCATATCAAAATTGCCTTTACTTTCTTTACCCAAAATTGGTCGTTGAGAACCAAAATAAATTGTTTTTCCGTCAGAAGTCAGACTTGGACATTCGTCTCTATCAGTAGAGAAAGATGCAACTTTAGGTTCAGTCCATTTTTGATTTACAAACTGACTGTAATATATTTTTTGCTTTTCGTTGCTTTTCCGTAAGGTAAAATAAGCAGTTTGTTCGTCAGGTGTGAAATCAATATTAAAAACATTCCTATCGTTTGATGAAATTATTCCTTCAGCAAAAATTATTGGTTTGTCAATTACTTGTGAAGAATATGAAATTTTCTTAGAGATATTTTTTGTCGAATTACAGGAACTAAAAACTATTAGAAGGAAGATTGTCGATATTTTTTATTTAAGCATAGTCTGTATTAATTAGGGTGTCTCTAAAATGACGTACAACTTGCATATATGTGCAATTCTTAAATATAAATATATAATAAACAGAGAGATATGTCCAACTTTACATCAACATTTAAAATCGCAAAATATCAAATTACCCAATAAAAAAAGCCCGAAGAAAAATCTCCGAGCTCCTAAATAATCTGCTTTAAGCATTAAGCTTTCAGCCTTTAGCTTTTAAAAACTTACAAAGTCGCCATGTGTTGCAACAAATCAATAATTTTGTTAGAATAACCCCATTCGTTATCATACCAAGCCACAACTTTAACAAAGTTATCGTTCAATGCAATACCAGCATCAGCATCAAAGATAGAAGTGCGGGCATCACCTAAGAAATCTGTAGAAACTACAGCATCTTCAGTATAACCTAAAATACCTTTTAATTCGCCTTCAGAAGCATCTTTCATGGCTTTCTTAATTTGCTCATAAGTTGCAGGTTTTTCTAAACGTACTGTTAAATCTACTACAGAAACATCTGGAGTTGGTACACGGAAAGCCATACCTGTTAATTTCCCTTTAATAGCCGGGATAACCAAACCTACTGCTTTTGCAGCACCTGTAGAAGATGGAATGATATTTTGTGCAGCACCACGTCCGCCTCTCCAATCTTTAGCAGATGGACCATCAACTGTTTTTTGAGTTGCAGTTGTAGCGTGTACTGTAGTCATTAAACCTTCAATAATACCAAAATTGTCCATCAAAACTTTTGTGATAGGAGCCAAACAGTTGGTAGTACAAGATGCGTTTGAAACTATATTTTGTGTTGCTGTTAAAGTTTTATGATTTACACCCATTACAAATGTTGGGGTATCATCTTTTGCAGGAGCGCTCATCACTACTTTTCTTGCGCCTGCATCTATGTGCTTTTGAGCTGTTTCCTGAGTTAAAAATAAACCTGTAGATTCTATAATATATTCTGCTCCTATTTCATTCCATTTAAGGTTTGCTGGGTCTCTTTCTGCAGTTACACGGATGGTTTTGCCGTTTACTACTAAATGTCCGTCTTTAACTTCAACAGTACCTTCAAAAATACCATGGGTAGAATCGTATTTTAACATGTAAGCCATGTAATCTGGCTCAACAAGGTCGTTTATTCCAACTATTTCAATATCTGGTCTGTTAACTGCTGCTCTAAAGGCTAGCCTTCCGATACGGCCGAAGCCATTGATTCCAATTTTCATTTTTATTAATTTTTGTTTGCGTAATAATTCAATAAATTATAGATAGGTTCTTTAATTACAGAACTTATATTAATGTTTTTTTCTTTTGCCACTTCTCTTAAAATATCCTGATAGTTGGCGGCAATAGATCCTACAAAGTAAACGGGATGTTTGCCTCCATATTTTTGAGATATTGGAATTAGATAGGTATCCATAAATAATCTAAAACCATCTTTTATCATATTTTGAATAAATTCTTCTTTTCGGTGTTCTTTAAAAAAACCAGAGAATGAGGTTAAAAAAGTGGATGCATGAGATTGTTTGTAAATTTTATCCATTATTTGCTTCCTGTCTAATTCGTATTTTTTCTCGAAAGCAATTGCTAATTTTTGAGGGATAGTTTTATTTAGAAAAGCCTTTAAAATACTTTTTCCTAGCCAATTTGCAGAACCTTCATCGCCTATGGCATAACCTAAACCATAATTATTTGATACTACCTTTTTACCATCAAAAAAACCAGTATTAGAGCCACTACCAATAATGCAAATTATTCCTGGTTTATCATCACATGATGCTTTTGCTGCTGCTTCTAAATCATGCGAAACATATACTTTGCTAAATTTAAAGAAACCTTCTAAAGCAATTTTAACAGTATCACTTCTTTCATCAGAGGATGATCCTGCTCCAAAAAAATAAATTTTCTTTATTTCTTCGGCATGGTTAATCAGTTCTGCATTTTTATTTAATAGTTGGGTAATATATTTTTCATCATTAAAAAAAGGATTGATACCGTTTGTACGGAGCTCAATAACTTCCATTCCTTTATTTGATAAACGCCAATTGGCATATCTAGAACCGCTGTATACTATCGCTATCATTAGTTAAGCTAATATGGTCGACATTTCCATTAAATCTTCTTCTAATTTAAATTCATGTCCGGTTAAAGCTTCTTTTAAATCTGTTAAAACTATTTCATTACCTCTTAAGCCAACCATTTTTCTGTTTTCTCCGTTTATTAAAGCCTTTACGGCCGCATAACCCATTCTGCTTGCCAATATTCTGTCAAAGCTACTTGGGCTTCCTCCTCTTTGTAAATGCCCTAAGATAGTTACTTTTGTATCATAAAAATCAAAGGTCTCTTTCACTTTTTTGGCAACAGCAAACGCACCTCCATTTTTATCTCCTTCTGCAACTATAACTATACTGCTTGATTTTTTGTTCGCGGCACCTTTTTCTAAAAGCTCTATCAAATCAGGAATTGCAGTATCCCTTTCTGGTAACATAATGGCTTCCGCACCACTTGCAATACCCGCTCTAAGCGCAATACAGCCAGCATCACGACCCATCACCTCAATAAAAAATAAACGATCATGAGATTCTGCAGTATCTCTGATTTTATCAATAGCTTCAATAACGGTATTAGTTGCGGTATCAAATCCTAAGGTATAATCAGAACCAAAAAGATCATTATCAATAGTTCCAGGAACACAAATTACAGGAATATCATAAATGGCAGAAAATCTTTCGGCACCAGTAAAAGTACCATCGCCACCAATAGCAACTAAAGCATCTATTCCTCGTTTTTTCAAATTATCATAAGCTTGTTGCATTCCTTCTGATGTTTTGAAATCCAAACAACGGGCAGTTTTTAATATAGTACCGCCAAGTTGCATGATATTACTTACAGAATGATGGTTCATATCTTCTATGTTATCATCAATCATGCCTTGGTATCCTTGCTTTATGCCAGCAACTTCATATCCCAAATAAATACTGGTTCTTACCACCGCTCTAATACAAGCATTCATTCCTGGTGCATCACCCCCTGAAGTAAAAACAGCTATTTTATTAATTTTAGACATATAAATTCTAGGTCTTTGGGTTTAGAATCACTAATATAAGGTGTATTTTTTACACTAAGCAAATTTATGGAAAATTTTTTCCAAATTTGTATTTATAAACATCATAAATAAACGAGTATAGGTTGGAAAATTTACCAGAGCATTTTGATTCCTTATTTTCAGTAGACTGCGTCATTTTTGGATTTGATGAAGGAGAATTGAAAATTTTATTAATAGAAAGAAACGAAGCACCTTTTGACGGATGGTTTGCTTTACCGGGCTATTTTGTAGAACCTACAGAAGCTATTGAAACTGCGGCACAACGTATATTATTTGAATCTACGGGTTTAAAAGGTATATTTATGGAGCAGTTTTATACTTTTGGAGCATTAGGAAGGCATCCACAAGGTAGAGTTATCACAGTTGCATATTATGCAATGATCCGTTTAACTGGTAATAAAGAAGTAGCTCCTTTACCAACCACACATTTTGCTAAAAGAGCAGTTTGGATGTCGGTTAAAGATATGCCAGAATTAGCATTTGACCATAGCCGAATTTTTAGGAAGAGTTTTGAGAAAATCAAGAATAAAATTAGCTACCAACCCATAGCTTTTGAACTTTTACCAGAAAAGTTTACGCTTACCCAATTACAGCAACTTTATGAAGTAGTATTGAATAAAAAATTAGATAAGCGTAATTTTAGAAAGAAGATGTTGGCTTATGATATTTTAAAGGAACTTGACGAGAAGCAGAAAGGGGTTTCTTACAGAGCTGCCAAGCTTTATAAATTTGATAAACGTAAATACGCCAAAAACTTTCAGAAAGAACTTTCTTTTACCAGGTAATTTTTGATTTCTTTTTAATTATAGACAACACGATCAATTTTATTTAATATGATTTGGGCGTTTTGACACGCTATCCGCTAAATCTTTTATTTGCTAAAAAGCAAAATAAAAGGATATCGCTGCTATCGTTAACGCAAAAAATAAAGCATTAAACATTACATTAAGTAAAATTTTTACCCATTAATATTTGTAAGAAAGCTTAATTGTATATTTGCCTTTTATGAAAATCCCAAAATTACAAGACATCATCATTTTTGAGAACGACGATTTAATAGTGGTTAATAAGCCGCCATATATTAGTTCTTTAGATGAACGTGAGAGCGAAGAACCTAACATTTTAAGACTGGCAAAACAATATCATGAAGATGCGCAAGTTTGCCATCGTTTGGATAAAGATACTTCTGGTGCAATGATAATTGCAAAAAATCCAGAGGCTTATCGTTTTGTATCTATGCAATTTGAACATAGGCAAGTAAAAAAGGTTTACCATGCTATTGTGGATGGCAGCCATGCTTTTAATGATCTTTTTATTGATTTGCCAATTGTAAATGCTGGCAGAGGAAAAGTGATTATAAGTAGGGGGGAAGGTAAAAGAGCAGAGACTTATTTTAACTCCTTAAAATATTTTAAACATTATACCTTAATTGAAGCAAGGCCAGTAACTGGTAGGATGCACCAAATTAGGATACATTTAGCCACACAAAGAGCATCTATAACCGGAGATATAGCTTACAACGGCGAACCTGCCTATCTTTCTAAAATTAAAAGAAACTTTAGATTGAGCAAAAATGAAGAAGAGCAACCCATTATGAAGCGCTTTGCATTACATTCTAAAGAAGTTACTTTTAAAATTAATGAAACTGATACCCAAACATTTACCGCAGATTACCCAAAAGATTTTGCAGTATTATTAAAGTTGCTAGAAAAAAATGATTGCTAGGTTTGGTTATTGGGTATTGAGATTAAAGAGCAAAGAATAAAGAATAAAGATTTTAGATTAAAGATCAAAGAATAAAGAATAAAGAATAAAGATTTTAGATTAAAGAGCAAAGAATAAAGAATAAAGATTTTTAATAATTTTATCAATCAAAACTCAATCCTTCAAAATTCAATCATTTAATCCTTCAAAATTATAAATCCTAATCTACTTTTTTTAATCTTTTAGTTAGCCAATTTTGCAAAACTGCGTAAATAGCAGGTAATATGGTAATTATTAAAATAGCGATAATAATTATAGAAAAGTTTTTCTTAAAAAACGGGAAATTGCCTAAAAAGTAACCTGCAAAAAGAAAGAGAGAAATCCAGATTATCCCTCCAATAATATTGTAAGAATTAAACCTTGGCCTTTCTAGTTTTCCTATTCCTGCAACAAATGGCACCACTGTTCTTAAAATAGGTAAAAATCTACCTAAAATAATTGCTCTGGCACCATGTTTTTCAAAGAAAATATTAGTTTGAGTATAGTACTCTAATTTTAAGATTCTATTTGTGGGTTTAAAAACTTTTGAACCTAATGATCTTCCAATTTCATAATTTACAGTATTGCCTAATACGGCAGCAATTATTAATAAAATGGCGAGTAGATAGATATTTAATCCGGTATCGCCAACACCAATTAATGCACCTGCAGCAATTAATAAAGAATCTCCAGGTAAAAAAGGAGTAACTACAAAACCAGTTTCTGCAAAAATAATTAAGAATAAAATTAGGTAAGTCCAAATACGGTAATCCCTAATAATTTCACTTAAATGAACATCGATGTGAAGAATGAAATCGATTATGCTTTTAATTATTTCCACGGTAGTTTTTTTTCAAAAGTATAAATTTTAATTGTTTTAAAGATTTTGGTGTATCACAAAAACTTTAGTTATCGTTTAAAATGCCAACATCTAAATTAAAATTGGTGGTACCATTAACTAAACCTTTAGCCCAAAGCGTATATATCTTACCAGATTTTATATCTATCGCAGTTTTGTTAACCAATACTGCTTTTCCTCCGGTTTGCTTTACTTTTATATAATAACTCCCCGGTTTAAATTCTAAATAGTTACTGCCAGATCTAAAACCAATATTTCCATAATTATATACACTATCGGTTGCTCTACTAGAAAATAGCGCATCTAAACTAGATGAATTATAACTAGTATTTATGAACCTTACCTTTGCCTTACCTTGCGTTGGAGCGTTTAAACTATCTTTAAATGATATGTATGAAATAGAATCTTTTGATATTTTACCAGCGATAAAAACGGTATAATTTTCTTTTGGCAAAAATAGAAAAGTCAAATCTGATCTGTTTACGGTGTTTCCACTAGCTTTGGTATAAATTAAGGAAGTGCCTGCATTTACTTTCTGATTAGTTGACGAATCTGAAAAGTTTAATGCAGTTGGCGTTTTAGAAGTATCGTTAACAAAAAAAGTTAAGTTATAACGTTCTGGCACTGCGTTCACAATCCTTAAATTAGCAGAACCTAAATATGTTTTTTTAGGAGGTGCCGTACAGGCAGATAAATAGCCTATTATAAGAATTATGAAAAAGATGTTTTTATTTAATATTTTCATAAGATGGCAAATCTTAATTGTACATTTTGTCTTAAATGATTTTGTAAACTGTTGAACCTTATACTAATACTATAAAATAAATTCCATTAATTTCATTTATATATGTTTATTAAAAGACTTCAATAAATTTAGTGCTTGTTTGGTAAACCAACTTTGGCGAGCATTTCATTAGCTTTTTTTAACTTTTCAGGAAACAAAATTTTATCTCTTAATTTTTCTAATTTTTCATCAAAAACGATAATTGGAACTTTTGATGAATTTATTTGGTCTATATTTTTCATTATCAAATTTTTTCTTTTTTATTTATTAGAAATGCTTCATAATCTTCACCAGCAATAAAATCTTCCCAACTTTGATTAATAATTGATAAACCATAAACGTTAAAATCATTACTAATTTCCGCCAAATTATTGGTTATTCCCATTCTGTATAATCTTGTTCTTACAGATGTACTTCCTGTTGCAAATATCATAGCATCAGGATAATTCTCTAAAAAAGCATAAACGGTTGAAGCCACAGTTGCTAAAACTTTAAGACTGTCACCATTATTAGTAATTGTTAAATCATTAATGTTTTTATTTTCTTCATCATAATCTCCAAAGGCGAGATTATAAATATTTTTTGTGCCTGTTTCAGAATATTGAACCAATTTTTTTATTGAACCATTTTTTCCTTCACTTATAAATTCATAAACTTTATAATGATTTTCTGATCTGTATAAGTACTTAGGATAATTCATAAATAACAAATATAACTCTTTAATATTTTAATATTTTAAATCAAAAGTTAAATAGGTTAAACATAAAAAAGGCTCGATAATTACATCAAGCCTTTTCTAAAATTTCAAATGATATTTAATTGTGTAAGGTTTTAGCTTTCGGCCTTCTGCTTTTAGCTTTCAGCCATAAAATTTATGCGTAATTATTTAACATTACTGGCATCACCAACATTAAAATATCTTCATTATCATCTTTAATGCTAGGAAAAAGAATACCTGCTCTATTTGGTGTACTCATTTCAATCGTAATTTCTTCTCCTGATAAGTTGTTTAACATTTCAATTAAAAACTTAGCATTAAAACCAATTTCCATATCTTCTCCATCATACTGACAGCCAATTCTTTCATGAGCCTCATTAGCAAAATCAATATCTTCAGATGAAATATTTAATTCACTTCCGTTGATTTTTAACCTCACCTGGTGTGTAGTTTTGTTAGCAAAAATTACCACCCTTTTTAAGCAATTTAAAAATAAACTTCTGTCTAAAGTTAATTTATTTGGATTATTTTGTGGAATAACCGCTTCATAATCAGGATAGCGTTCATCAATTAATCTACATATTAAATTGATATTGGCAAATTTAAAAAATGCGCTTGTGTTGTTATACTCAACAGAAACATTCACATCATCTGATGGAAGTGATGATTTTAAAAGGTTTAACGCTTTTTTAGGTAAAATGAATGAAGTTGCCGTATCTGCTTTTGCATCATTTCTTCTATATCTAACTAATTTGTGAGCGTCGGTTGCAACAAAGGTTACATTTTGTGGCGAAAGCTGACAATAAACACCTGTCATTGCTGGTCTTAATTCGTCATTACTAACGGCAAAAATAGTTTTGTTAATAGCTTCTGCTAAAACTGAAGCTGGTAAGTTTACTGATGAAGCATCATCAACCGTTGGGATTTTTGGAAAATCCTCTCCGTTTTCTCCGCTTAAACGATATTTTCCATCGCCAGCGCTAATTTCTATTGCAAAAGTTTTATCATCAACAGAAAAAGATATTGGCTGCTCTGGTAATGTTTTTAAAGTATCTAGTAATATTTTTGATGGAACTGCAATTTTACCACCTTCTTTAGATTCTACGGCTAAAGAGGTTGTCATGCTGGTTTGCAAATCTGTTGCAGAAATAGTTAAGCTGTTATCTTTTATCTCAAACAAAAAATTTTCTAAAATTGGTAAAACAGCGCTATTGCTTAATGCACCGCTAACCGCTTGTAGATGTTTTAATAATGTTGATGTAGAAACAATGAATCTCATTTTACTCTTTTAGTTTTAGCTTTTAAAATTCAAAAATAGAAATTTTAAATTGCATACTTTCGTTTACGGTAAATATGTTGAAAAATACCGAAAGCTATTAACATTATGAGTGGTAATAGTGTATTTATTAGTTGCCATTTGGTTTTTTCGGCAATTAATTTTCCTTTATCCAGCAACCTTAATTTAATTTCTTTTGTACGTAAAGTTATTAATCCAGAATCGTCTGTTAAATAATCTAATGCATTGAGTAAAAAAGTTTTATTGCCATAGGTTTGCTGGTTATATTTATCATATCCTAATGGGAAAATAGAACCATCTTTTGCACTTACTTCATTTTTAAAAACATCGCCATCACTAAAAATTAACATTTTAGTATTTATACTTTTATTGATATTTGCAATGGGAAAATCTACACCTTCTGGTATTGCTCTGTTTAAAAAATTTGATTTAAAGCTTCCTTCTAATAATACAGAAACTGGTTTTGGCATACTTTGGAAGCGTTTTGGGTCTGGTGTATCTTCAATCATATTTAATGAGACGATTGTTGGCGTTTCTAACTCTCTGTTATAAGGCGAGGTTGTTAACAGAATGGTTTTCTTTACATTTTTTGTTGCAATGGTATCTATTGTATTGATGAATTCTGTTTTTATACCATCTAAATTTTTTACTATTGGATGTAAACTTACTGGCATAATAATAGGATAAAATAACCAAGGAACCATTTGTATTTGAGCTTGGCCAGCAACTTCGCCAGTGCTTACGGGGATTTGTCCACAATTCATATCACCAATTAAATCATAATTGATTCGAATGCCATAAGTAAAAAGTTGATCATCAAGATTTAGTTTCTTTTGAAAAGCCAGTTGTTCGCCTTTTCTGGAATTTCTCATGCTATCCAAATCAGCATTTACTTGGTCTATTGACCAAATAATCTTACCACCTTTCATCAAAAACTGATCGATTTTATATTTTTCTAGTTCAGAGAATTGAGTTTCTGGCTTGGCAATTACCATCACTTTTAATTTACTGATGCCGTCATAAGTAATTTGCGAAAGATTAATTCTACCAGCTTCATAACCATCTGATAAAGATTTTATTGCATCTTCTAAATGTGCGTCATCCAATTCGCCGTGACCTTCTGTAAAACCAACTCTTGGCTTACCGCCAGAACTTACTTTTTTAATGGCAGATGAAAATGCATATTCTAAGTTTTGAATAGAATTATTTAATACTTCTTCTGGGCTTAAACCGGTTCTTGTTTGCAATAATTTTACTGGAATTTCTTTACCTTGATAAGAAACAACGGCAGCAGGAAAAATCATTTTTTGAGATAAACCACTTTCTGTTTTTACGCTTAAATTGGTGGGCTCAATGCCTTTTTGTTGTAATTGATTATAAATTTCTTCTTGTTCTTGCTGATTTTTACCGGCAATAGGATCTATAAATTCATACGTTAAGTTGCTTCCAGCGTAAGCTTTATAATCAATTAATAAATCTTTGGTTGCACTTTTTAATCTTTTAAATCCCGATGGTAAATCGCCTTCTAGGTATACGGTAATTTTTACCGGCTCTTTTAAATTTTGTAAAATTTGGGTGCTGATATCAGAAATGGTATAACGTTTTTCTTTGGTAAAATCTATCCGTGTAAACGTAAATTGAGATAATATATTGATGATGATAATAGCAATGATTACGATTATCAACTGTGTAAAATCTTGCTTTTTTTGCTGATTTACCATTTTCTACTTCCTAAAATTGTTTTGGTAATCAATAAAAAAAGTGCAATAAAACTCAAGAAATAAATCAAGTCTCGGCTATCTAAAACCCCACGACTAATCGATTGATAATGTTCATTTATTCCTAAATTAATTAATACGTTATCAAATTTTTGTAACGATAAAACCTGGCTTGCAGATTCAAATCCGCTGAAAGCGAAAAAACATAAAAACACTGCAATGGCAAAAGCTATGATTTGATTTTTGGTGAGTGATGAAGAGAAAATTCCAATGGCTACAAAAGCTCCTCCCAATAAAAATAATCCAATATATGAGCCAATCACAGCTCCAGTATCAATATTACCAACGGTTACGCCTAATTGATAAACCGAAATGTAATAGATTAATGTTGGAATTAATGCGAATAAAACTAGTGCTAAGGCGGCCAAATATTTTCCTAAAACAATATCCCAATCTGTTAAAGGTCGAGTGGCTAACAATTCAAAAGTTCCGTCCTTTTTTTCTTCGGCTAAAGAACGCATGGTAATTGCCGGGATTAAAAACATAAATAGATAAGGAACGGTGTTAAATAAACTATCTAATGACGCATATCCGTAATCTAAAATGCTAGTATCGGGGAAAACCCAAAGAAATAAACCTAATACCACCAGAAATAAACCGATGGTAATGTAGGCTACAAATGAGCTGAGGTAGGAGTAAAATTCTTTTTTAAATATCGTTATCATTTTATTTTACCACAGAGTTCACTGAGTTTTAACACAGAGAACATGATTTTATTTTTAACCGCAAAGGACGCGAAGTTCACAGAGAAATATTTATTATTTTCTACCATTAAGGAATTAAGAAAAAATGAGTTTAGCTTAATGCCTTAATGGTTGTCTTTTTTATTAAGCATTTCTCATTTTTTTTCTGTGAAATCTTTGTGTGCTTTGTGGTTAAATTCATTTTGTGAGCTTTACAAAAATAGGTTCCAAGCTTGTTTCATTGTGTTCTGCCAAAAGTTCTTTTAAAGAATTATTTGCCACAATTTTTCCTTTATTAATGATGATAACATCATCACAAATGGCTTCTACTTCTTGCATAATATGTGTAGAAAGGATAACAGTTTTTGTTTTACCTAAATCTTTAATCAATTTTCTGATTTCTATCAATTGGTTTGGGTCTAAACCCGATGTTGGCTCATCTAAAATTAAAACTTTTGGATCATGAATTATGGCTTGCGCTAAACCAACCCTTTGTTTATAACCTTTAGAAAGCTGTGCAATTTTTTTATGCTGCTCTTTCTCTAACCCAGTAGCTAAAATTACTTCTTCAATTTTAGATTTTAAGTTTTGTAAATGATAAGTGTTGCCTACAAAATATAAAAACTCTCTCACATACATATCATAATAAAGCGGATTGCTTTCTGGCAAATAACCAATGTTTTTACGAACTTGAAGAGAATCATTTGCGATATCAAAACCGCAAACAAAAGCTTTACCAGAAGTTTGAGTAAGATAGCAAGTCAGCATTTTCATGGTGGTGGATTTACCTGCACCATTTGGGCCTAAAAAACCTAAAATTTTACCAGGCGAAGCTTCAAAAGAAATCTCATCAACCGCCTTTTGGCTACCGTAATTTTTACTTAATTGCTGTACGCTAATGCTCAATTTAAAATGATTTGAGATTGAAATTCAAAGCTATAAAAAAGGAAATCAAATTAAAGTTAATTAACATTTTTTAATCAGGTGGATTTATGCGTTTTGCATTGCGTTAACGATTGAAGCGGCATCCTTTTTTTCTTTTTCGGAAAAAAAGATATAGCGAAAAGCGTGTTAAAACGCCTAAATTAATATTAATCCTATCACTATTTATTTTTCATTCCCAAAACAAAAACAATATTCAAGAGATGTTTGTCAAATGCTTTAAAACGGCCAAATAAATAAATTAAACTTTAAAACTTAAGCTAAATCAAAACAATAAATTTTAATTGATGTAATTTAGCCGAAATTATGGCAACCTTAGAAAAATTAAAGTTAAGCAAACAATTATTAGCCTCTATGGCTGGTGAAGGATTTTTAACCCCAAAAGAAATACAATCTAAATTATTTCCAAGAATAAATGGCGGACAGGATTTGGTTGCCATAGGGCCTGATGATTGCGGAAAAACGACAACTTGTGTTTTAGCAGCTTTAAATAAAATTAAATTTATAGAAGAAATTGCACCTAGAATTTTGTATTTGGTGCCAGACATTGAATCTGGAGAAGCTGTTTTGGATAAATTTCATACGCTTAACAGGAATAGAGATCTACGTTTTTTAGGGTTATTTGCCGATGGTTCTAATATTGATACTCAGGTTTTAGAATTGACAGATGGTGTAGATGTAATTGTTGCTACGCCTGATAGAGCAAGAGCGGCTTATTTAAAATTGGGTTTAAACCTGAATAAAATTTTGCTTTTTGTGGTTGATGATGCTGATTTAATTGTTAAAAAAGGATTGACTTTGCCAACCGTAGAATTAGCAAGAGGAATAAGGAAATCTCAGTTTATAGTTTGTACGTCTGTTTGGCATGAAAGATTAGAGAAATTGGTTGAAACCATAATTGAAAATCCAAACTTTGTTGAGGTAGATGATTTGGGCGACCAACAATTAAATACTGTTGAGCAATTGATATATCAAGTGCCAAATTTTAGCACCAAAATAAACCTATTACAATTACTTTTAATCGATAAAGATGTTTTTGAAAAAGTATTAGTTTTTGTGAACACCAGATTTACTGCAGAAACCATTTTTAAAAATTTAGATAAAGATTTTAAGGATGAAGTAGCAGTTTATAAAGCAGGTAGTATTTCAGAATATAGTTTTGAGGACGTTCATGATTTTAAGATGTCAACAAAATCTAGAATGTTAGTTATTGCAAATGAAGATGTTGTTGAAATGAATGTTGTTGATTTTCCTTGCATCATTCATTTTGATATCCCAGAGGACAGTTTGCAATATCTGCAAAGAGTGATGATAAAAGATAATACCATTGAAGATCAACTATGTTTAACTTTTTGTACAGATTTAGAGCTTGCAGATATTAGAAGGCTGGAGCAAAAACAGGGTAAAAAAATGCAGCCAATGGAGCTGCCAGAGGATTTATATATCGCAAAAGAAAAACAAAAAAAGAATGTTATTAAGGAAGATTAGTTAGGCTTTTTTTATTTGCTAATTCTTTAATTACTTCATCTAATTGAGTGGCGCTCCATTTTAATTTACTCTTTATAATTTCCAATTCTTTTGGATCTGTTTCTATTTCTAGCAATTCTGATAATCCTAAAATATTAGCTAAAGGCAATCGCATTAAATGTGATTGTGAGTAATAGATTTCTTTTAGAAGATTATTTTGAGTGATTATAGTTTCTTCAGTAATCTTGCTTTTTGTAATATCATGCATAATTCCCTTAAGACCAACAACATAATCATTTTCTAAAATCACTCCGCCAGAAATTTTTAACCATTTATTTTTACCAAGTGCAGAAATAAATCTAGTTTCTATATCAAATGGTTCGCGTGTTTGAACGGAATAATTTATAGCATCTGTTACAATTTTTAAATCATCAGGATGGTAAAATGCTAAAACACTTTCAGGATTTTTTTCAAAAGTAAAGTCTACATCATAAATATGATAAACTTCTTTTGTCCATTCTATGATATACGTTCTATAATCTATTTCCCAACCTCCAAGCATTGCTATGTTTGCGGTTTGTTCAAGCAGTTCATTTTGTTGTTTTAATTGTTTCTCATGATATTTTCTTTCCGTAATATCTTTTGCAATACACCAAATTAAAATATTGCCATCTTTATCATAAAAGGCTTTTCCATTAATAGAAACGGGTATTTTTTCTACATTTTTTCTAAAAAATTCTTTTTCATAATTAGAAGTTGTACCTTTTGTTATTAAATCATTTATAAAAAATTTGTCTTTTTCCCAATATTCTTCTGGCGTAAATTGAGAGATATTTTGTTTTTCTATATCTTTTTGAGTAATACCGATTATATCGCAGAAAGCTTGATTAGCATCAAATAAATCTCCGTTTGTGTTGTGTAGTAAAATCCCTAAGGTTGATGTTTCAAAAAGTGTTTTGTATTTATGTTCGTTATCTTCTATTTTTTGAGTTAGTTGTTGTATTTCACTTCTTCTATTTACTTTTTTTGTAATGTCAAAGCCCACACAAATAAATCCAATGGGTTGGTTTTTTTCATCGGTCTCTAAAGTAAACTCCCACTGAGTATAAAGCGTTTTGCCATTTTTACTTGGTTTTCTCAGTTTAACAGAAAATGATTTCCCAAAATTTTCTAAGCATTTATTTATGGTTTCTAAACAAACTGGATGATCTTCTTCACAAATTGTTGTCATAGAATTTATGCCGATATAACTATCTGAATTATAACCAAA
Organism: Sphingobacteriales bacterium; assembly: GCA_038237895.1. Lineage (GTDB taxonomy): Bacteria > Bacteroidota > Bacteroidia > Sphingobacteriales > Sphingobacteriaceae > Pseudopedobacter. The sequence goes on from JBBRYE010000006.1 coordinate 25,650, forward strand.
ATAGTTAGCAAAAAAAGGAGATAAGTAAGTGTAATTTGCTTTTAAGTCAGTTTTTATATAAAATAGAATTTTTGATTTTTCTAAATAATTGTAATCAATGCTCATATCAAAAACTTTTACTAAATATAATAAAAAAGGTTATTCTAAATTAAGTTAAAAATTACACTTAACATAGAATAACCTAAAAAAATAACTTAAAAGGAAATTATTTTACCTTAAATTCTACCTCTATATTTGCCCATAATAATTGTACATCTCCATCTTTTTCAATCATAAAGGTCATTTTTTCTACTGCATCTTTTGATTTTTCTGGCTTTACCATAATCCTTAAAGCATCGTCAGCTTCGCTGTATTTTGTGCCCCATTGATTCCAGGTTTTGTTAAAAATTATAATCCATTCTTTTTCTCCTGGAATAGTGTATAAACCGTATTTACCTGCGGGTAAACTTTTTCCGTTTATTGTTACAGCTTTACTTACCTCAAAAACGGTTGCTTCATTTGCTCCAGTTCTCCAAACTTTTCCGTAAGGGATAAAATCTGCAGAACCAATTGTACGCCCTTTTAAAGAAGGTTGGCTATAATCAATAGATACCATAGTGCCAGACTTTAGCGTTTCAGAAACTTTTGCAGGTGGACTAGGTCTTTTGCTTTTATCAGTTTGAGCTTGAGTAGCTACAGCAAAAAGCATAAATGCTGCAACAATCATTGAAAATGTCTTTTTCATAAAAATTATTTTTCTTAATAATCAAAATAACGTTTAAAAAGTTTCTATTGTATCATAAATTGGCAATAATTATAAATTACCAAATCAAAATTATACCAATTAACATTCAATAATTATTAATAAACCATATTTGCAACAAATTACGGATATGATTGTCTAAACTAAAACGTTTTAAAATCAATGTATATTAAAAAAAAGATGAAATTCCTGTTGCTAATTATTTTAAGTTTTTTTAGCATTACCTCTTTTGCCCAAAAAAATCCTGTTTTAAACGGAACGATAAAAGATAATGAAACAGGTGAAACATTAATTGGCGCTTCTGTTCAGTTATCTGGAGCAGCGCAAATAGGTACAGTTACTAATGCTTATGGATTTTATTCTTTAAGTGCGCCAAAAGGTGTTTATAAATTGGTTTTTAGTTATGTTGGCTATCAAAGTATTTCTCAAGATATTGATATAAATAAAGATACTCAAATCAATATTTCTTTGGTTTCTCTAAACCAGCTTTCTGAAGTAGTAGTAAATGCCGAAAGAAAAGATGAGAATGTAGTAAGCGCACAAATGGGTGTTCAAAAACTAAATGTTAAGGAAATAAATAGTATCCCAGTTTTATTTGGTGAAAGAGATATTTTAAAAACTTTACAGTTACTCCCTGGAATTAAATCTGCTGGAGAAGGAAATAGCGGTTTTTATGTTAGAGGTGGTTCTACAGATCAAAATTTGATTTTATTAGATGAAGCCCCTGTTTATAATGCTTCACACCTTTTAGGTTTTTTTTCCACTTTTAATTCTGATGCAATAAAAGATGTTACTGTTTATAAAGGCGGGATGCCAGCGCAATATGGCGGACGTTTAGCCTCTGTTTTGGATATTAAAATGAACGATGGTAATAAGAAAGATTATACTGTTGAGGGTGGGATTGGATTAATTGCATCTAGATTAAAAGTTGAAGGGCCCTTTAAAAAAGATAAAAGTTCTTTTATGGTAAGTGGCAGAAGAACGTACGCAGATACTTTTTTAGCACTTTCGTCTGATACTTCTATTAGAAACAATACGCTTTATTTTTACGATTTAAACGCCAAAGCTAATTATCAAATAGATGATAAAAATGTTTTATACCTATCTGGATATTTTGGTCGTGATAAATTGGGTTTAGCAAATAGCTTTGGTTTTGAGTGGGGAAACGCCACAGGGACTTTAAGATATAACCATTTGTTTTCTAATAGGTTATTCTCCAACACCTCGCTGATTTACAGTAACTACAATTATATTATTGAAAGCATGTTAGAAAACAACAACTTTCAAGTTAATTCATCTATCAGGGATTATAATATCAAGCAAGATTTTCAATATGCAGCAAATAATAACCACGATATAAAATTTGGTATCAACGCCATTCATCACACCATCGCCCCTGGCAAAGTTACCTCTTCTGCAACATCGAGTGTAAACGAAACAACCATTGAAAATAGAAAAGGAGTAGAGTTGGCTGCCTATTTTTCTGACGAGTGGAACCTATCAGAAAAAATCCATTTTGTATATGGCAGTAGGTTTAGCAATTTTACTTTACTAGGTCCAGGATTATTTAAAGATTATAATACACAAGGAGAAGTGATAGATTCTGCCAGGTTTTCATCATCTCAATCTGTTGTGAATTATTTTAATTTAGAACCACGTATTTCTGCAAGTTTCCAAATCGCAAACAATAAATCTATTAAAGCATCTTATACTCGTAATACTCAAAATTTACATTTAATGTCTAATTCTACGGCAACATCGCCAACAGATTTATACATTATGAATAGCAATAATACCAAGCCAGAAATTGCAGATCAGTTTGCATTAGGGTACTTTAGTAATTTTAAGAATAATACTTATGAGTTTTCTGCCGAAGTGTATTATAAGAAAATGCAAAACCAAATTGAGTATAGAAACGGTACAGATTTAAGAGGCAACAAAAATGTAGAAGCAGATTTGGTTTATGGCGATGGAAGAGCTTATGGAATTGAACTATTTTTGAAAAAACGATTTGGCAATTTTAATGGATGGATTGGATATACACTAGCAAAAACAGAACGACAGTTTGAACAAATTAATAATGGAAATTGGTTTAATGCTAAACAAGATAGAACTCATGATCTTTCTGTTGTAGGGATATATAAAGCAAGTAAAAGATGGACTTTAGCATCAACTTTTGTTTATAGTACAGGGACTGCTGTAACGTTTCCTACAGGAAAATATCAATTAAATGGTTCTACAGTTTTTTCTTACGGAGAAAAAAACGCTGATAGGACTCCGGCTTATAATCGATTAGATTTTTCCGCAACCTTAGAACCTAAAATAAAACCTGATAGCAAATATCAATCTAGTTGGTCTTTCGGGATTTATAATGTTTATAACCGTAAAAATCCTTTTTCTATAGATTTCAGAGAAGATCCTAATGATGCAAGTAGAACGCAGGCAGTTAGAACTTCTTTATTCGGAATAATCCCATCTGTTACCTGGAACTTTAAATTTTAAAGCATGAAAAACATCATATATTATTTATCAGCCTTAGCAATTTTAGCTCTCTCATCTTGTGAAGATGTAATAGATTTGAATTTAAATAATGCAGAACCTCAAATAGTGATTGAGGCAAACATTGTGAATGGCATAAATAAACAAACAGTCAAAATTTCTACAACTAAGAAATTTTCTGATAATAATACTCCCACTCCATTTAAAGGTGCAACAGTTACAATTTTACAAAGCAATGGTATTAAAGATATTGCCTTCACAGAATTTGAGCCAGGTATTTATACATCCAGCTTTTTTATTGGCAAACCAGGACAAAAATATACACTGCAAGTAAAAGCAAATAACAAAACTTATACGGCAACTTCTACTATGCCTCAAATAGTAAATCTAGATTCTTTAACAATTACTGAGTTGTCTTTCTTTACTAATAAGAACAAATTTGTTCAAGTTAACTTTATTGACCCTGCTGCAATAAAAAATCAATATAATTACGTGATAATGGTTAACGATACGTTAAGAAATGCTTATTATGTAGATGAGGATAGGTTTAATGATGGGAAAACGGTAAAAAACACTTTATTTACATCTAGCCCGGATTTAAAAAAAGGAGATAGAGTGAATATAGATTTTCAATGTATAGATTATAATACTTACCGATACTTTTTCGCCATTACTCAAATAAGTGGTAACGGAGGGCCGCCAACTGCGCCATCAAATCCGTTATCTAACTTTGATAATGGTGCTTTGGGTTACTTTAGTGCGCATACTAGTCAGATGAAAAGTATTATAGTTCCTTAGTTTAATATCCAAAAAATAAAAACCCGTATTATTTCAAAAATAATACGGGTTTAATTATAAAAAACTAATTCCTCTTTTCTCCAAAGCTATTATTCATGCTATTATGCAGTGTTTTAGCGCTCCAATAACCACTTGCAATAATTCTTCTAATCGTAAATAAAGGATCTTTGTCATCTCTTTTTGAAATAATTAGGTGATCGTTTTTAAATTCTATTTTATTTAAAAACATAACTTTTTTTAAAGCATTTCAGCTAAAAAAATACCATTTTCTTGGTATTGTATCCCGTTTTTCATAAGTATATTTTTATTTAATTAAATATTAACATCAATAAAACTTCATTGGCTATGAAAAAACATTACAAAAAACTCCTTATTTTTCTCTTTTTGGTTCTGACAAGTAAACTATTATTTGCCGCAACATGGTATGTCAGACAAAATGCAACAGGTGATGGAAAAGCACCTAATTATGCTTTATCAACATTATCTTCTGCAATTACTGCGGCATCAGCAGGTGATATTATTGATATTGGAATTGGCGAATTTGCTGAAAGCGGTTTAATACTTAGCAAACAATTAACCATTCAAGGAACAAAAGGAAATAAAACGATATTCAAAAATACGGGAGGTACATTTATGACTTTTACCGCATCAGGCAGTTTAGGTAATAATATTGCAATTAAAAATTTGGATATAGAAGGTTATGCAAATGCATTTGTTGATGTTCCATCATATACCATTTTTAGTAATCTCGACATATACGGTTCGTCATCTAACTCTAGTTTATGGAACGGTAATGTAATTACTTTTGCAAACAATTGTACCAATGTTAATTTTGAATATACAATTATTGGAGGCTATTGGAATAAATACGAAGCAGGTGCTTACATTGCAAATAGTGCAAATGGAGGGGTAATTTTTAAAATACCCGATGGTTATTCTGCAAGTAATTTAACTTTCACTAAAGTTGAAATTTATGATGCTGGTATCGGTTTTTACGCCTCTCAAACCACCACACCTGTTTCAGCTTCAAATGTGAGTAATGTTACCTTTAATTATTGTGAATTTGGTAATATAAAATATAAAGGGATTTTAACCGAAAAATTATCAGGATTAACCATCAATAATTCGTTATTTGAAACAGTAGGTGTGACTACAACCGGGCAACCAGCGGCTATAGATATTGATTTAAAATGGCAAAATTACTCTGGTAATGTTTCCATAACAAACACCATGTTTAAGAATTGCGCAATCCCAAATAGTGGGACAGACTTAAATGGTGCTGCTATCCTAATAAAAGCTCGTGATTTTGGCTCTTTTTCTTCTCAAAAAGCAACTTGGAACGGAAATACTAATATAGATAGGTGCTTATTTATTGGGAACAATGCAGGCCTAAGATTAGGAGAATCATTTAATGGTAGCGGAACTGGCCTTGGCGAAAATAATTCTCAAAGTGGTTTAACTTCCATTATTAACTCTGCTTTTATAAATAATAACTCAGGTACAGCGAGTGCTTATAATCAATTTGATATAAGAAATGTATCAACAGCTAATTTGAGTATTAACAATACTTTCTTCAAAAGGAGTGGAACTATACAAAATCCAAGTGTGACAACAACATTTGCTGCAGGTTCAGTTTCTGATGTGAATAGTAACGGAGGCACAACAAGTATAACCAACACTAATTTAGTTGGTAACTACTTGGCAGAACTTACACCGGGTACTTATACGGGTTATGCCACTTTTAATGCAGCTTTTGCAGCTGTACCTGCTGGCGGAAGTATTTATTTATTAGAAGATTTAAGTACTGGAGGTGTAATACCTAGTGTAACAACTTCAAAATCTTTCAGTTTATATGGGCAAGGATATGTGAAATTAATAAATAATATTACAATAAATAGTGGGGCAGAACTTACCTTATTCGGGAACTTTGAATTAAACAATAATATAACAAATGTTAACGATGGTAAATTAATTATTCCTGATTATACAGACTTGAGTTCAAAAGACCTTAGAACATCAGCCGGCAATGTTTATTTCTCAGGAAATTATGGTAGAATGTCTCTTGGCAATGGAGCTTCCACCAACCTACCTAAAATTACAGGTGTTCCTCTTTATTTAGAAATAGGTTCTTATTATGCAATGGTAGAAAACCTAACTGTTAAAAATTTAGGAATAACAGGAGCTGATTCACTCGCTGTAAAAACATTTACGCTAACTATTTTAGAGGATTTGATTGATGATGGAGAAATAAATGCAGAGAACGGTACAGTTAAATTTTCTGGTAATGGTACTATTGCTAAGGTAGAAAATTATATAAGTGCTAAAAACCTAATAATTGACAGAGCTGCGGGAATTGAAGTTACAAATGGAATTGGCGTCTTTTTAAATTTAAGTCTTAAGAATGGTGATATTTATCCATCTTCAACAACTAATAATAACTTAAATGATGCAGAGATAGTTTTTGGCCCATCTATAGTAATTGATAATACTGGGCCAACACCTGGGTCAATTGTAGTAAATAATAATTACGATGCTGAATTAACCAAAGGATATAGCGCTAGTAATTTAAGTTTTACTTTCCCTATGGCTACCTATATTGGTGGCGTAAAAAGAAGTATTCCATTTACAATAAATCTTAATCCTTCTACCGTATTTGAAGATAATTATAATGGAGTTGATATTGGTTATGTTTATGTTAATTTTATTAGAGGTTTAAATGCTAATGCACCAAGCGGAACAACTAAATATGCAGGTTTTTCGTGGAATATTGAAGATAGTGATTTAAGTAATATTGGTTACAATTCTACTTTTGGTTATGATGAAAACACATTTAATGGTGGCTTAACAGAAACTGAATTAACTGCTTACAGATATAATGGAATTACAAATCCACCCATTAAAAGATATATTGCATCAAACGGATTAGTTAAAAATACTTCTTTAAATACACTTTCTTTAGCTGATAATAAATTTGGGGAGTTTATGTTTTTAGCAGATAATGGAACAACACCAACTACAACTGTTGATTTTCCTGTAATTAATGTTTATAAACAAAAAGGTTATTCAACTATACAGGCAGCTATAGACAATTCTACAACAGTTGATTACGACCTTATATCTATTGCAGCTGGTACTTATATTGAAAAAATAAATATCACAAAATCTTTAAGACTTGAAGGCAATAATGCTGGAATAGAACCTTGGAATTGGAGCAAGCCAGCAACTATCATTAAGCCTAACAATACCACTACTATAGTTTCAACAGCTTTAATTACTCTAAACGCTGATAATGTTTCAATAGATGGAATTAGTTTTGATGGAACGAATGATTTACTTAATGACGCGACCCCAACTGTGATTAATGGACAATCTAATAGAATAGCTACTGCCATATACAAAGCAAGCAATTCTAATTATGGTTATGATATTAAAAACAATAAATTTTCAAGTTTTTCAAGAGGAATTTCATTATCCTCATCAAATGGTCAAAATAATTTGATAATAAATAAAAATAGCTTCGATAATATTATAAATAATGTTGGATCGGGTTTTGGGATTTTAAGTTCTAATTTTGGAGCAGATATCAATTACAATAGATTTACCAGATGCGACTATGGTATTTTAGTTCAATATACAATATCCAGTAATGTAAGTTTAAATATTGATAATAATCAAATTTCTGCATATAGATACGGTATAGCAAATAGAGGCTTTTCTAATTCAACAGCATCAACAATAATACTTTCAAATAACAATATTAGCAAAGCTGATTATTCAACTTATTCAGCAAATGGACTCACTGTTCCCACAACAAATGTTTTGCAAGGGATTTCATTGACAAATTTACTTGGGGATAACGATATTCTAATTGAGAGTAATACCGTCACAGGAGCAGATAATGGTTTATTTGTAACTGGATTGAAAAAGTCTTCTTTTTTTCCTGATAGATTTAAAATTATAAATGGCACATATTCTAATAATAGAATTAGTATTTATGATTTCAATACTGGAAACACTAATTATTCTACTCGTGTAGTGATTGATGGAGCAACAATTACAAACTCAGGTTTTGCTGGTATTTTAAATGAAAATGCAACATCCACAGGATCTTTTGTATCAGAAATGGTCTTAAAAGGTGCGACTTTAATTAACCAAACAGGGGCATCTCCAACTGGTTATGATCCTATTCAAATATTTGGAGCAAAAGCTATTTTAAAAGAACTGAATGATACCAAAATCAGTGGTGGTGATGCTAATTTTATAAGAATTATTGCACCGGCTATGACTGGGTTAACTGTAGATGCAAAAAATGTAACTTTTGATGGAACAGTAAGCGGTCAAACTTTTAATAACTACAAGCCATCACAAACGTTTGATTTAACGTTGAGAACTGCAGTAAAAGCAAGAATATTTGATGGTGAGGATGTGGGGAATACAACGGCGGGAATTGTTACTATTCCAATTACATTACCCGTTACGTTAATTAGTTTTAATGCAAAAGCTCAAACACAAGGCGCATTATTAACATGGGTAACTGCTTCTGAAACCAATAACAAACATTTTATCCTAGAAAAAAGTTTGGATGGAAAAACATTCTCAAAAATTACCCAAATAGCAGGGAAGGGCAATTTTTCTGGTGTTTCAAACTATCAATATTTAGATAATGATTTTAAGTCAGATACTTATTATAGAATAAAACAAGTCGATTTTAACGGTACAGAAACAGTTTACAACGATTTAATAAAATTTGTAAAAGGCTTTGATAAAAATATAGAATTTACATTGTATCCAAACCCTGCACAATCAAAAATCACGGTTAACAATGCCAAAAAAGATTTGGTGCTTTTAGATATTAATGGCAGAGTATTACAATCAAAATCTAAATCAACACAGGTAGAATTTGATATACAGAATCTAAATCCTGGTTTGTATTTTATTAAAAGTGGAGAGGAAAAATTAAAGTTTATTAAACAATAAAGAAGCTAATTTAAAAAACACAAAAAGGGTTGAATCTAATTTTACAACAACCCTTTTTGTATTTAATTCCTCTTCTCTCCAAAACTATTTATCATGCTATTATGTAGTGTTTTAGCGCTCCAATAACCACTTGCAATAATTCTTCTAATCGTAAATAAAGGATCTTTATCATCTCTTTTTTCAGCTAAAATGTAAGCGTCTTTAAAGCCTCTTTTTTTCAATTCTGGGATTGCTTCTTTATTCCACAAACCAAAAGGATAAGCAAAATGATCTATATTTTTACCAGTAATATCTTCTAAAACCTTGGTTGGCTTATCAATTTGTTTTACCCAATCATCACCCAATAATTTTTTCACATTTTGATGATCGTAAGTGTGGCTTCCAATGGTATTACCTTCATCTGATAATTGTTTAATATCAGCTTTGCTCATGTATCTGTATTTTCCATTACGTCCAATAGAAACCGTCATAATAAAATAGACGCCTTTAAAGCCATATTTTTTCAATTCTTTGTTTCCTACTTCAAACTGATCATAGTCTGTATCGTCAAAAGTTAACATAACAGGTTTTTTGGGCAGCGGGTCGCCGTAAGCTAAGTAGTTATAGTATTGATCGGGCAGTATAGAAGTATAACCGCTATCCGCCAACATTTTCATTTGGTCTTTAAAAGCTTGTACAGGTATGATGTAATCTTTTGCAGATTTTGAATCCTTTACTGTCCAATTTCTAATTTGGTGGTAACACAAAACAGGCACTTGTTTTCGGGCTAAAATGGCAGCTGCATCTGCAATTTTTTTGCCATCATGGTTTACAGGTTGCGCTATTTCTTCATTGGCTTTCGCCGAGGATTTAGTAATCGTAGAATCTTGTACATCTTCTGCAGATTTAGTTTTAGAATCGGAAGAATTACAAGCTGCTATCAATATAGTAGCAATAGCTGTAATGCTCAATATGATTTTTTTCATTAGATAGTTTAATTAATAATGCGAAGCTAAAACATAATTATATGATTTTTTCAAAGTTTTTTAAACAATTTAATAAAAGGTTAAAACCAAATTTTCTAAATTGGTGAAACCTAACTTTGCTGAAATGAAAATCTATATTGCTATATTTATACAGTATTTTTAAATCTGTTTATGGAATCTATTTTAGAAAGAATTAAAATTTCTCCAAACATTTGTCACGGTAAACCTACTATCAGAGGGCTAAGATATCCTGTAGAAAATATTTTAGAACTTCTTGCATCAGGAATGACAATAGATGAATTAATAATAGATTATCCAGATTTGGAAAAAGAGGATTTTTTGGCTTTTATCCAATACGGAGGATGATTTTTCAGTAAAAAAGGAACTTTCTAATTAAATTAATCATTTGACTAATATTATTTAATTTCTATCCATAAAATGATCAATAATCCATTGTTAAGAAGAATAGTATTTAATTCAAAACATTCTGATGGCAAACCAATTTTAAAAAAATCTAAGATACAAATCGCAGAAATTTTAGACTATTTAGCAACAGGCATTTCTTTAGAAGAAATTTTAACCTTTTATCCCAAACTAGAAAAAGACGATTTAATTGCCTGTTTACAGTATTATCTCGTCATGACTAGAGGTATTTTGTAGTTTAATTGATAAATTATTTCCACATTTTACGCCTTTGTTTGTGACCTCACAAACCAAATTTTACCAATCCCTCTCCACAATTATCAAATTTTCCACAAACCACAATCACTCCCTTTAATTTTTAACTTTGCAATTCAAAATCCATCATCGCATTGGCTAAAGAAAAAGATAAGGAAACTCCTTTAATGACCCAGTATAACCAAATAAAGGTTAAATATCCTGGGGCTTTATTACTTTTTCGTGTCGGCGATTTTTACGAAACCTTTGGTGAAGATGCTATAAAAGCCTCCCAAATATTAGGCATTGTTTTAACCAAAAGAGCAAACGGATCAGCTTCTCATATAGAATTAGCCGGATTTCCACATCATTCTATAGATACTTATTTACCAAAATTAGTAAGGGCAGGGCAACGTGTTGCTATTTGCGATCAATTAGAAGATCCAAAAACGGTTAAAGGAATTGTAAAACGAGGCGTAACCGAGTTGGTAACACCCGGTGTGGCTTACAGTGATAATATTGTACAACAAAAATCTAATAATTATTTAGCAACCCTTCATTTCGAAAAGCAAACCATTGGCATTTCCTTTTTGGATATTTCTACAGGAGAGTTTTTAGTTGCCCAAGGTAATGTTGATTACATTGATAAACTGCTCCAAAGTTTTAAGCCTAGCGAAGTCATTTTTTCTAAAGCAAAACAAAAAGATTTCTCAGAATATTTTGGCGAACGTTTTTACACCTATACTTTAGACGATTGGGCTTTCACATCAGATTATGCACAAGAAACGTTGCTAAAACACTTCGAGGTTAAATCTTTAAAAGGTTTTGGGATAGAAAAACTAAATCTTGGGATTGTTGCTGCTGGTGTTTCCCTTCATTATTTGGGCGAGACCGAACATCGTCAGTTGCAGCATATCAGCAATATTTCTCGCATCGAGGAAGATCGATACATGTGGTTGGATAGATTTACCATTCGCAATTTAGAGCTCATTGGTTCTACAAATGAAAATGCCAAAACTCTTATTGAAGTTTTAGACCATACTTCTTGCGCCATGGGAGCGAGGATGCTGCACAAATGGTTAGTAATGCCGTTAAAAAACGAAAAACCCATTCAAGAGCGTTTAGCGGTTGTTCAATTTTTTTATGATGATGCCATTTTAAGGGAAAAGTTGCAAGGTTTTATCCGTCAGGTTGGCGATTTAGAACGATTGATTTCTAAAATTGGATTGCAAAAAACCAACCCAAGAGAAATAATTCAATTAAAAAGGGCTTTATTGGCTATCGCCGAAGTAAAAGAAATATGTGAGCATATTCCGCAAGAAGCTGTAAAACGATTGGGCGAGCAAATGAACCTTTGCGCTTCTATTCGTGAAAAAATAGAAAAAGAATTATTCTCAGACCCTCCGGTTGCCTTAAATAAAGGCAAAGTAATGGCAGATGGCATTGATGCCGATTTAGATCGATTGCGAAAAATTGCCTTTGGTGGAAAAGATTATTTGCTTGAACTACAAAAAAAAGAAGCAGAAATTACAGGAATTACATCTTTAAAAATAGCTTTTAACAATGTTTTTGGGTACTATTTAGAAGTTTCAAATACCCATAAAGATAAAGTACCACAAGAGTGGATTCGTAAACAAACTTTGGTAAATGCCGAGCGTTACATCACGCCTGAACTTAAAGAATACGAAGACCAAATTTTAGGTGCCGAAGAAAAAATCTTGGCCATTGAAACTCGTTTATTTACCGATTTGGTAAATGCTATTGCCGAATTTATTAAACCCATACAACTCAATGCATTTTTAATTGCCCAGTTAGATGTACTACTTTGCTTTGCTGAAACAGCAAAGAAAAATCACTACGTAAAGCCAAAAATCAACAACGAAAAAATCCTTGATATTAAAGGCGGCAGGCATCCAGTTATTGAAAAGAATTTGCCTTTAGGCGATGAATACATTACTAATAGCGTTTATTTGGATAACGATTCTCAACAAATCATCATCATTACAGGTCCAAATATGGCGGGTAAATCTGCATTATTGCGTCAAACAGGTTTAATAGTCTTGATGGCGCAAATGGGAAGTTTTGTCCCCGCAAAAGAAGCGACGATTGGCATTGTAGACAAGATTTTCACTCGGGTTGGTGCTTCGGATAATTTAAGTTCGGGCGAATCTACTTTTATGGTAGAAATGAACGAAACTGCTAGTATCTTAAATAATTTATCAGACAGGAGTTTGATTTTATTGGATGAAATTGGCCGTGGTACTTCTACTTATGATGGTATTTCTATCGCTTGGGCAATTGCAGAATATCTCCATAACCATCCATCGGCGAAAGCCAAAACACTTTTTGCCACCCATTACCACGAGCTAAATGAGCTGAGCAACTCTTTTAATCGAGTAAAAAACTTCAATGTTTCTGTAAAGGAAGTCGGTAATAAAGTCATTTTTTTAAGAAAATTAGTTCCTGGTGGTAGCGAACATAGTTTCGGTATCCATGTTGCAAAAATGGCCGGAATGCCACCTCAGGTTTTAAAAAGAGCAAACGAAATTTTAGTCCGTTTAGAAAACGAGCGTACCGGTGGTGAACATGTAAAAGCCAGTATTTTAAAAATGCAACAACAACCCGTTCAGCTACAAATGTTTTCTTTGGATGATCCTGTTTTAATTAAAATTAGAGACGTTTTAAATAATTTAGACGTGAACACTTTAACTCCTGTTGAAGCCTTGATGCGGTTAGATGAGATACAGAAAGTGTTGAAGAAAGCTTAGCTTTATTATTGCTTAAAAACTATAATCATTCACCATCCAACTCTGTGGACTCAGCGCTCTTTGCGGTTAAAATTCTCTGTTTTCTCTGTGGTTGAAAATTAGGATTTCCATTCAATAAAACTAAAAATATTAGCATATAAAACTAAAATATTTAGTAATTTTGGTTTATGAATTTCGACCGGATTACTGAAAAACTCTCCATCTTAGCTGATGCTGCTAAATATGATGTGTCCTGCGCATCAAGCGGAAGCAAAAGAAATAACAAAGATAAAGGTTTAGGCAATGCAACCGGGATGGGCATTTGTCATTCTTATACCGAAGACGGACGCTGCGTTTCTTTGCTTAAAATCTTGCTAACCAATGTTTGCATTTTTGATTGTGCCTATTGTGTAACCCGTAAAAGTAATGATGTTAAAAGAGCCGCTTTTACGGTGCAAGAAGTTGTTGATCTCACCATTAATTTCTATCGTAGAAACTATATTGAAGGCTTGTTTTTAAGTTCGGGTATTTTTAAAGATGCCAATACTACAATGGAACGTTTGGTACAAGTAGCAAAAAAATTGCGTTTAGAAGAAAATTTTAATGGTTATATCCATTTAAAAAGTATCCCCGGCGCATCTGATGAATTGATGAGAGAAGCAGGACTTTATGCCGATAGGTTGAGCGTAAATTTAGAATTACCTACAGAAGAAGGATTAAAACTATTAGCTCCAGATAAAAATCGTCAGGATATGATTGACCCGATGAATTTTGTGAAAAACGAAATTTTGATTTATAAAGACGAGAAAAAGAGATTCAAAAAAACGCCAAAATTTGCACCTGGTGGGCAAAGTACGCAAATGATCATCGGTGCAACGCCAGAAACAGATTTACAAATTATCAATACTGCAAATCATTTTTACAAAAACTTTAACTTAAAAAGGGTTTATTATTCTGGTTATGTTCCTGTTGCTAATGATAGCCGGCTGCCTTCTTTACAAAGTCAAGTGCCCATGTTAAGGGAAAATCGTTTGTACCAAGCAGATTGGTTAATGCGTTTTTATGGCTTTAAAGCCGAGGAAATATTAGATCCAAAACAACCTTTTTTAGAGTTGGATGTGGACCCAAAATTGGGATGGGCTTTAAGAAACCTGCAATTTTTTCCGGTCAATATTCAAAATGCAGATATTGAGATGATTTTAAGAATCCCAGGAGTGGGTTTAAAATCGGCATGGAAAATCATAGGCGGAAGAAAATTTTCTAAGTTAAATGCCGGGCATCTCAAAAAAATGGGCGTTGCATTAAATAGGGCAAAACATTTTATCGCCTTCGGCAACTCATTACAAAACCTACAAACGCTGCACCATCAATATCTAAAAGAGATTATTCTTAAAACGGTAAACAGCAAATACGAAAAGCATTATCAACCTCAGTTAGCACTATTTTAAAACTTAAAACCTACAACTTAAAACTAATATAATTTTTCACTTTCAGCTTTCACCTAATCTCATTCCCATGTATTTACTAACTTATGATCATAGTGTAGAAGGTTTTTTTTCTGCTGTATTTGAGGCTTATGAGCGCAAACTTAATAGTGTAATTATTAGAAAAGAAGGTTTACCGATGTGTCTTTTCTCTCAAGGCTTAAGGCGGGTGAGCACAAATCCTAGAAAAGCCGAACGTGTTTATGTGAAGTTAAAAGCTTTGATGGGTGAGTTGGGCATCCAAAAAATTATTTACTCTTTATTAACCGAAGAAGAATATTGTGAGCGATATATTTTTGATGTGATAAAATACGCCTTAAAACACCCAACAGTAAATGTGATGCAAGATATGAGCCATCCCTCGGTATTGCAGCTTGCAAATTATACAAAGTCGGTGCATCGTGAAAAACATAGGATGGAAGCTTTTGTGCGTTTTAAACTCACCTGCGATGATATTTATTTTGCAGAAATAGAACCTGATTTTAATGTTTTGCCCATCATTGCAAAGCATTTTAAAAGTCGGTATCAAGATCAAAAGTGGTTAATTTTTGATCAGACTAGAAGCTACGGAATTTTTTATGATTTGTATAAATTAGAAATTATCCAAATGAAGTTTAATAAGCAAAGAAACAGAGAAGAAGGTTTAGAAATGTTAAGTAAAGACGAGCCGCTGTACCAGAGTTTATGGAGAACTTATTATTCACAAACAAATATCCGAGTTAGAAAAAATACAAGGTTACATTTGCTGCATGTACCAAAACGATATTGGAAATACCTGACAGAAAAAATGCCCGAATATTAATTACCATTATAAAAACAGATTACCTAAATTTTATTTTTTACCAAAAAATAGCACAAAAGAAATTTATTCAAATACTATAAACCACAAAATCGCCTTTAAACTAATTATTAATTGAAATTTCTATAGTTAATTTTTCTTGGCATCGTGATTGCTTTTTAATAACCACATCTACCTGTGTAAAACATTATTAATCATTTACCATTAAAAACAAAAATCATGAATAACGAACAAAAAACAAACAAATTAACACCAGAAATGAAAGATTCTGATTTTCACAAATTTTTTATCGAAGAATTGCAAGATATCTATTGGGCAGAAACTCATTTAGTAAAAGCTTTGCCTAAAATGCAGAAAGCAGCAACAAGTAAAGAGTTAGCAAAAGCTATTGAAAAACATTTGGAAGAAACTAAAAAACATGTTGAAACACTTGAACAAGTTTTTGAATTGTTAGAAGAAAAAGCTAAAGGTAAAAAATGTGAAGCAATGGCTGGTATTTTAGCAGAAGGAGATTCTATTGTTGAAGATACCGAAAGAGATACTATGACTAGAGATGCAGGGATAATTTTAGCTGCACAAAAAGTGGAGCATTATGAAATTGCAACTTATGGTACTTTAAGGGTTTTTGCAAAACAAATGGGACATACAGATGTGTATGATTTGTTGAGCGAAACACTGGAAAATGAAAAAGCAACAGATATTGCTTTAACTAAATTAGCAGAATCTTTTGTTAATGAAGCTGCAGTAGCAGAGTAGAATTTTTTAAGGTTAGTGAAGCCGGGAATTATAATTAATTTCCGGTTTTTTTATGTTTGGTTAAAAACTTTCAATTAATGATATGATAAAGAGCCTATCAATTAATTTCACAATCATAATACTCTGTTATAGAATATTTTATATTTAGGCTTTGTGCATTTTGCTTTTAGCATTAAATATTATATAACAACTACATCGCCAATAACTATCAAAGCTGGATGGGTAATTTCATTTTCTAGTGCTAGTTTTTGTAAGTCACAAACTTTTCCTTTTATCATTTTCATTTGAGGTAAAGAAGCATGTTGTATCAAAGCTGCAGGCGTATCTGGTTTGCCGCATTTAATAGCTTCTTGAATAATAAAAGGCAAATTTTTCATTCCCATATAAATTACCAAGGTTGTTTTACTTTGCATGGCTAAACAAATATCCCTTGAAAGGCTACCGTCTTTTTTTGTGCCAGTAATCATCCATAAACCTTCACTTATACCCCTATGCGTCAAAGAAATATCACATAAACCAATGGCAAGCATACTGGTAATACCTGGAATATAAGAGGCTTTGTGTCCTAAATCTTTTGCAAACGTCATTTCTTCCATACCTCTACCAAAAATAAATGGGTCGCCACCTTTAAGCCTTAACACTATCAGCTTAATTTCTAAATAATGTGCAATTAATTCATGTATTTTTTCCTGTGTAGTATATTCTTGATAGGGTGTTTTACCTACATAAACCAATTCGCAATTTTTTTTCGCATAAGCTAATAATTCTTTGTTTGCCAAATTATCATAAAGTATAACATCTGCTTTTTCTAATGCCTTTATTGCTTTAATAGTAATTAATTCTGGATCACCTGGCCCTGCACCTACAATAATTAGCTCTGATTTTATGATTTCCATCTATTTTAATTCTAATTTTTATTGATATTTTATGTAATTATTAAAATTTTCCATTTTTTTATTTAAAATAATCCTAAAAAAACATTAATAATTAGCTATTTATTTAAAATAATACTAAAAATTATAAAATAATGTGACTAAAGATATGTTTTTTATACATTTATGATATAAATATTTCAATATTAATTGATAAATGTAATAAAATTTTGAAATTATATAATAATTGACATTAATATTTATAAATTATAGGGTTTATATCATGTTTATGATTAAATAATTAAGAAAATGAGTAAGAAAAATATAATAATCATAGGAAATGGAATGGTGGGTCATAAATTTTGTGAAAAACTGGTTTCAAAAACTGATATGTACCAACTTACCGTGTTTGGAGAAGAGCCAAGAATAGCATATGACCGAGTGCATTTGAGTTCTTACTTTGATGGTAAAACCATTGAAGATTTAAGTCTTTCTACCAAAGAGTGGTATTTAGAAAATGGAATTGATTTAATTTTAGGTGATGCTGTCACAGAAATCAATAGAACAGAAAAAACAGTCCATTCACATACTGGTATCACCAAACATTATGATTATTTAATTTTAGCAACAGGTTCAGCTCCATTTGTACCAAATATACCTGGTATAGAAAAAGAAGGTGTTTTTGTTTACAGAACCATAGAAGATTTAGATAAAATGAAAGCTCATGCTTCCAAATGTAAAGTTGGAGCAATAATGGGCGGTGGTTTATTAGGTTTAGAAGCTGCAAAAGCATTGTTAGATTTAGGTATAGAACAAACCCATGTTGTAGAATTTGCCTCTCGTTTAATGCCAAGGCAAATTGATGATGCAGGTAGCAAACTTTTGCAAGGAAAACTTTCACAATTGGGTTTACAGGTTCATCTTAATAAAAACACTTCATCTATTTTAGGAGAAAATGAAATCACAGGTTTGGCTTTCGCCGATGATAGCAAACTTGATTTAGATATGCTGGTTATTTCTGCAGGCATTCGCCCGAGAGATGAAATTGCCCGTTTAGCAGGTTTAGAGGTTAGCACAAGAGGCGGTATAATGGTCAACGAGTTTATGCAAACTTCCGATCAAGATATTTTTGCCATAGGCGAGTGCGCACTTTATAAAAACATGATTTACGGTTTGGTTGCTCCAGGTTATGAAATGGCAGAGGTTGCCGCATCTTTCTTATGTGATATAGATAAGCAGTTCAATGGTTTTGATATGAGCACCAAACTTAAACTAATTGGTGTAGATGTAGCTAGTTTTGGTGATGCTTTTATTTCTGAACCAGATTGCACTTCCATTATTTTTGAAGATACCAACAAAGGAATATATAAACGCATCAACATCAGTAATGACGGCAAACTGTTATTAGGTGGTATTTTAATTGGCGATGCCGATGCTTATAATTTGTTGTTACAAACGGTAAATAACAAAATCATTTTACCACCAAACCCAGAAGATTTAATTTTGGGCAACCGTGGGGGAGAAGCCGCAACTGGTTCTGGCGTAATGACATTGCCTGATGATGCTTTGATTTGTTCTTGCGAGGCAGTTTCTAAAGGCGAAATATGCAATGCGGTTACTAATTTAGAAGTAATCAACATTGATGGAATGAAAAAATGTACCGGAGCTGGTACAGGTTGTGGTGGTTGTATCCCGATGGTAAAAGATTTAATCCTTGGTACTATGAAAGAAAACGGGGTATATGTTAAAAATGTTTTATGCGAACATTTTGATTATTCCCGTCAAGAGTTATTGGATTTGGCCAAAATGAACAAAATCAAATCTTACGACCAATTGCTAGATACTTTTGGTAAAGGCGATGGTTGCGAGGTTTGTAAACCAGCCGTAGCAAGTATTTTAGCGAGCCTTTGGAACGATTTGATACTAAAACAGGACACCATACAAGACAGTAACGATCGATTTTTAGCAAATATCCAAAAAGGAGGTACTTATTCCGTTGTCCCTCGTATCCCGGGAGGAGAAATTACGCCTGATAAATTAATTGTGATTGGACAAGTTGCAAAAGATTATAGTCTTTATACTAAAATTACTGGTGGCCAGCGGATAGATTTGTTTGGGGCTCATCTTTCCGACCTTCCAATTATTTGGTCTAGGTTGATTGATGCCGGTTTTGAAAGCGGACATGCTTATGGTAAATCTTTGAGAACCGTAAAAAGCTGTGTTGGAAGCACTTGGTGTAGATTTGGTTTGCATGATAGCGTAAGTTTTGCCATCCGTGTAGAAGATAGATATAAGGGATTGCGCTCTCCGCATAAATTAAAAGGAGGTGTTTCTGGTTGTATCCGTGAATGTGCAGAAGCACAATCTAAAGATTTCGGGATTATTGCCACAGAAAAAGGATGGAATTTATTTGTTTGTGGCAACGGAGGTTCTAAACCAAAACACGCCCAATTAATAGCTACAGATATAGATAGCGAAACTTGTATCAAATATTTAGATAGGTTTCTGATGTTTTATATACGCACTGCCGAACCACTTTCTCGTACCGCAACTTGGCTGGATAAAATGGACGGTGGAATTGCCTATCTTAAAAACGTAGTAGTAAATGATAGTTTGGGAATTGCTGCAGAATTAGAAGCCGAAATGGAATACCATGTAAATACTTATATCTGCGAGTGGAAAGCTGCCATAGAAAATCCAGATATGAAAAAGCGTTTCAATCATTTTGTAAATGCCCCAGAAGAAAAAGATCCAACTGTTAAATTTGATGTTATGAGAGACCAAATTAAGGCAGAAGCCTGGTAGGGATAACCCTCGGGTTATCCTAAATGAAATATAAATAATTGATTGTTAAACAATATAGCCATAAAATAATGAGTGAGATGTTAATTTTAGATAAAGAAATTGAAAGTGCCCTTGAATCTGGTAACTTATTTTTTGCTTGTTATACTGATGATGTACCAGAAAATGGTGGTGCTTGCGTAAAATATAAGGATGAGCAAATTGCAATTTTTAATTTTACAAGAAGAGGAGAATGGTATGCTACACAAAATCTTTGTCCACATAAACAACAAATGGCTTTATCACGTGGCATGATTGGTAGTGCTGGGGATGATTGCGAACCAAAAGTAGCTTGCCCATTCCATAAAAAAAGCTTTTCTTTAAAAAGTGGAAATTGTTTAAGTAGTGATGATTATACAATAATGACTTATCCAATATTTGTAAAAGAGAATAGGGTTTATATAGAGGTTAATGATTTTTAAATAAGCGAAAGAGAAATAAATATGATTTCTATATCAAAACCTAAATTTAAGATTGATAAACATGTAAGAACAGCCTTACTGGTTTCAATTTGCATTGGTACAGTTTTAAATTTAATTAATAGTTTAGATGTAGTTTTGGCAAATCAGTTTACTGTTAAAAGCATCTCAAAAATAATTCTTACCTACATCACCCCATTTTGTGTTTCCTTATATTCCTCAAAAAAAGCTTCTAAAAAACCACTTTAATTTTGATGATTTTTAATCTAGATTTTTGGTTTATTAAAACAAATTTATAGGATGATTATTTTTGATTAATATCCTAATCAAATAAATATCGAATTACTATCGTATCTTAAAAAATTGATACTTTAATTTTTAACAAACTTATTGCCTTTTTAAATAAACAATATCATGCAAGATATTAGCAACAAACAGATTACTTTAAGAACAGCAAATGCAATTGGTTTGGTAATTTGTTCTACTGCAACTATAGATCTTATTAAAAAAGAGTTATTACCAAAAGGTAATTTGTTTGATGTTGCAAGGGCGGCTGCATTTATTGGTGCTAAATTAACTCCACAACTTTTACCCCATTGCCATCCTGTACAAATAGACGGCATGGATATAAAGTTTGAGTTCTTAGATCAACATTTACATCAAGATTTATTTGAAAATTCTGTTTTTTCTAAAACTGGAATCGTGATAAAAGGAACTGCAAAATCTATCGGTAGAACTGGAATAGAAATGGAATTGCTGACTGGAATTTCTATAGCTGCTTTAGAAATTTACGATATGCTAAAGCCTGTAGATAAAAAACTAGAAATTGGAAATATTAGATTATTAGAAAAGAAAGGCGGAAAATCTGACAGAGAGAAGTACTTTTCAAATTGTCCCGTTTGTGCGGTTTTGGTTTGTTCAGATTCTACTGCTGAAGGAAAAAGAGAAGATAAAAGTGGGCTATTAATCAAACAAATGTTAGAGGCGGTAAACGCAAATGTGAAATATTACGAGATTTTACCCGACGAAAAATCAAAAATCCAGCAAAAAATATTAGAATGGGTTAAAGAAGATGTTCATTTTATTTTTACAACCGGAGGAACGGGATTAGGCCCTCGAGATTTAACCGTAGAAGCCGTAAAAGAAATTTTAGAACGTGATGCTGACGGAATTACGGAAGCTATAAGAAGTTTTGGACAACAAAGAACACCGATGGCGATGATGAGTAGAGGTGTTGCGGGTTCAGTAAAAGATACGTTGATTGTAACTTTGCCCGGTAGCACAAATGGTGCTAAAGAAAGTTTGCAAGCAATATTGCCTGCCGTTTTTCACGCAAGAAAGATGATGAAAGGTGGTGGACATTAGTTTTTTTTATTTTGTAAGTAGTCGGATTAGTTTATTATAATCAGCTATTTTACCTCAATTTTCCCTAATTCTTTAATGATTTAATTTTCCTTAATTTTTAATCAAAAAATGATTTTCTATCAAGATGCACTAAACATTATCCTATCTAATAAAAAATCTTTTGGGATAGAAGGAATTGATTTAGAGGATGCTTTAGGTAGAGTTTTGGCAGAAGATGTTTATGCACCAAGAGATTTTCCTCCATTTAATCGATCTGCAATGGATGGAATAGCCGTTAAATTTGAAGATTTAGAAAAAGGCATAGAAAATTTTCGATTAAAAGAAACTGTTTTTGCAGGTGCAGCCAATTATTTTGGTTTACAATCTGGAGAATGTTATAAAATAATGACAGGTGCCGCTGTGCCTAAAGATGCAGATATAGTTATACGTATTGAGGACACTGAACAACAGTTTGATAATATAAGGTTATTGAAAAAAGATTTTAAAATCTATCAAAATATAGCTTTTTTAGGGCAAGATTTAAAAGCAAATTCTGTTGCAATTCTAAAAAAAACATTAATTAACCCTGCACTGATTGGGATGTTAGCTTCTTTGGGAAAGTCAAGAGTTTTAGTGGAGCGTTTACCAAAAGTAAATATCATCACTACCGGTAATGAGATACTTAATTTACTTGAAGAACCATCATCTTTTCAAATTTTTAATAGTAATGCCTACACTTTAAAAGCTTTATTACAAGAAAGTTTGATTAAGCCTGAAAAATGTATTCATGTTAAAGACGATAAAATTTTGTTAAAAAAAGCGATTGAAGATCATTTATATGTTGACATCCTTATTTTGACGGGCGGAGTTTCTGCTGGTGATGCGGATTACATTCCACAAATACTGGCAGAATTAGGAGTAGAAAAACTTTTTCATAAAGTAGCTATAAAACCAGGGAAGCCAATTTGGTGCGGTAAAAAAGGCAACACTTTGGTTTTTGCTTTGCCGGGTAATCCGTTTTCTACAATGGTTACTTATAAATTATTTGTAGAGCGCTTCATAAATCACTCAATTGGAATTAAGCATAATTTGTTTTTAAAACTTCCAATTAATTTTGAGCGTAATAAAAGATCCTCATTAGATGAGTTTTTTCCTGTAACTAACGATGGATTGTGCTTAAATAAAGTAAATATTAATGGTTCTGGTGATATTAGGTTAGCTTACCAAGCTAATGCATTAGCAATTCAAGAATCTGGAACTTTACAGTTAAAAAAAGGAGATAAAATAAGTTTTATACAAATATAAAAGCGATTTATCACAATAAAGAAAGTATTATTTGCCAATAATTTAAAATATGACTACTGAAATTATCATCGCTTTTTGTTTGTTCTTTTTGGCATTTATGTACTCATCAGTTGGGCATGGCGGCGCGAGTGGTTATATAGCGGCTTTTTCCTTAGCAGGTGTGGCCGTACCTATTTATAAACCTTTAGTTCTTTTGCTAAATATCATTGTATCAGGCTCGGCATTTTTACAATTTAAGAATGCAGGTTATTTTAGATGGAGATTAATTGCTCCTTTTCTTATTACATCTATTCCTTTCGCTTTTTTAGGTGCAAAACTTTCTTTGCAGGGCGATATTTATAACCTGCTCTTGGGTTTGGCTTTATTGTTTCCCATATTTAGGTTATTACAGATTTCCCCAACAGAAAAAAAGGAAAAGAAAGTACCTCCCTTTTTTAATGCAATTTTAACTGGTGCCATTTTAGGGTTTTTTGCAGGTTTATTAAATATTGGTGGTGGGATTTTTTTAAGTCCTGTATTGATATTGATGGGCTGGGCAAATGCTAAAGAATCAGCGGCAGCATCTGCATTTTTTATTCTATGTAATTCTTTAGCTGGGCTGTTTTCTATAAAAAGCCATTCATTTTTTGTGACAGAATTCTCTTCCATTTGGTTTGTTTCTGCTGTATCGGGTGGATTTGTAGGCGCTTATTTTGGTAGCAATCTCTATCAGCAAAAAACCATCAGATTTGTTTTAGCCTCTTTAATGAGTGTAGCGTGTGTAAAACTCTTATTTTTTTGAAAATGATAACTGATCAAACTGGGCGTACTTTTAAAAATCTAAGAATCAGCTTGTTAAATAACTGTAATTTTGCTTGTGTTTATTGTACAGATGATGATGAAACAAACATCATTTCACAAATAAATAGTTTTTCTGTAAAAGATTTAATAAAACAGGTTTCAAAACTACACGCCCATTTAAATCTAGAATCTGTAAGGTTAACTGGAGGAGAACCACTTCTATATTCTGATTTGGAAGAACTTATTGCAGGTCTTTTATTTATCGGAATTAGTAAAATAAAGATGACCACCAATGGGTTTTTATTAGAAAAAAGAGTAAAGAAATTGGCAGCGAGTGGTTTAAAAGAGATAAATATTTCTTTAGATGCGGCTACTGACCTTTCTTTTTTTAGGATGACAAGAAGAGATAAATTTGAGGTAGTAAAACAAGGTATTGATGCTGCTTTGCGGGCTGGTTTAATAGTTAAATTGAATGCAGTAATTTTGAAAGGCAAAAACGATGATCAGATTATACCCTTATTAGATTTTGCAAGCGAGAGAAATATTGTTATCCGCTTTTTGGAGGTAATGAGTATGGGTCATTTATATCAAAATAAAGATGATTATTTTATTTCCCAATATGATATTTTAAAAAAAATAGCAATGTATCATAAGTTTGTTTCATTGCCCAGAAAACCATCGGCAACAGCCAATTATTGGAAAACTACCGATGGAAATATTTTTGGGATAATTGCAAACACTAGCCAGCCATTTTGCCAAGATTGTGATCGTTTAAGGTTAGATAATAAGGGAAATATTTATGGATGTTTAAGCGAGAACGAACCAATTGAAATATCAAAAGCCTTATCTGACCAAGAATTTGAACATTATTTAAGAATTGCGTTAAGCCAAAAGCAAAATATTAAATTTACTGGAAGTGAATTATCGATGTTAGAAATTGGCGGCTAAAATTACGTAAACCAATTAAAATCAAAGAGATAAAATTTTAAATACAGATTTAAATGAAAATAAAAACTTACGCAATACTTAAAAATTACTTTCCTGATGTAATCGATATGGTTTTAGAACTGAAAAATATAGAGCAGGTTAAAAACCAGTTGGAAGAAATTAATCCGTCTGCCAAAGAAATTTTAAACCTTAGTAGATTTGCTGTAGATGATACTTTTGTGTCGTTAAATCATCAATTAAATGGAAATGAAGCTATTAGTGTAATCCCGCCAAGTAGCGGAGGTTAATATGAGATATATTAGCACAAATAAAATAGATTTATTAGCGCTTAGCTCTATCATAGAAGATGAGAATGCAGGTGCCGTGGTGATTTTTAACGGTACAGTAAGAAAACGAAGTTTAGGAAAAGAGGTTTCTCATTTGTTTTATGAAGCAGCCGAAGAAATGGCCGATAAAATGATGAATCAGATTATTGTTGAAGCAAAAGAAAAATGGGATTTATGCCAGGTTTTGGCCTTTCATAGAATTGGAGAAGTACTTATTGGAGAGAGTGCGCTGCTGGTAATTACAGCTTCGATACACAGAAATGAGGCTTATGAGGCAAACAGATTTATCATTGAAAAAATAAAGCATGAATTGCCTTTATGGAAATGTGAATATTTTACAGATGGAGAAAAAAAATGGGGTGGTAATTGCAATTGTCAAGAAATCACGAAGGATCCAAATGTGCATATTTATTCTTGAGCAAGTTTAAATTAATTCTAAAACACCTTTAAACCACCTTTCAAGCTATAAATTTCCATCTCTGGAAATTTTTTATTTAATATCTGCAAAGCCGTTATAGATCTGTTACCAGATTGGCATATCAGTACTGTTTTCTGATTTTTGATTTTCGCCATTTGATGTTGAAGCAATGAAAGCGGAATATTTAATCCACCTATATTCATTTCATCAAATTCGTAATCCTCTCTCACATCAATTATCTGTAATTCTTCAATATTTAGCCATTCTTTTAAAGTATGGGCATCAATTTCTAAATTGTGATTAAAAGTTCTGATTGTAAAATGGCCAAGTGCTTTGATTTCTTTATTCTTATCTGTTGCTTTAAAATTGACAAAACTTAGGTCGTTATTTAAAAAATCCAAAACCATTAGCTTGCCACTTAAAACTTCTCCAATTTCACAAATTATTTTTATAGTTTCTTGTGCCTGCCAAGTTCCAATAACTCCAGGTAATGTGCCTAAAACACCACTATAGTCACAATTATTAATTAAGCCTTCTTTTGGGATTTTAGGAAACAAACACCTTAAAGTAGGTCCGCTTTGGTAATTAAATACAGAAAGCTGTCCTTCAAAACCAAAAAGCGCAGCATAAACAAATGGCTTATTTAAAATTACGCAAGCATCATTTAGCAAATAACTTGTTGCAAAATTATCACAAGCATCAATAATTACCTCATAATCTTTTAAGATAGAAAGGCAGTTGTCTACGTTAATAAAATAAGGATAGGATTTAACTTTTACATTTGGATTTTTCCTTAAAAGAGCATCTTTAGCTCTTTCGCTTTTGTTTTTACCTATATCATCAATATCAAAAATTACCTGTCTTTGTAAATTAGATAGGGAAACCACATCTCCATCAATTATTCCAATATTGCCAACGCCTGTAGCGGCTAAATATAGAAGATTTGGACAGCCTAATCCACCAGCACCCACAACTAGTACTGATGCGCTTTTTAATTTTGCTTGTGCAATTTCTCCAAAACCTTTTAATGATAATTGCTTACTATATCTAATGCGTTCTTCTTCTGATAAGTTCATTTCATTTTTTAGAAAAGGGACAATCAATGTTTATATATGGCAAAAAGAATAAACAAAACATTATATAAAATAAAAAAACAATATCGATTCATTTTAAGTTTTATTTTAATAAAAAATTTAATCTTTTGTTAAATAAACGTATAAATTTTACCCTAGAGAATATATTTTGAGACAAAAACAATACATTTTACCATAATATTATCAAATAAATCTAAAAATTACTAATTTTTTGATATAAATAATATTTTAATGATAAAA
>JBBRYE010000007.1:0-50843 GCA_038237895.1 Sphingobacteriales bacterium
AAAATTGATGCGATGGGCGAAAAGGGTTGGAGCTTGTTTGGGGTGATTTGATTCTTACAAATCTATTTGTTAAAATTTAAAGAAACATGAGAAAACATCATCGCAATCATAATAAAAACTGCCAACATTATTAAAAACTTAATAATATGGAAAGAATAAATTAATTCATCTTGAAGTTCACTTTTTATAAGTCTCTTTAAACTAATATGATATTGAAAGATAAATATTGTATATAACAAAGTAAATATTGCATAAATAAAGTTTGAGCTTTTTGCGAAAAAAAGTTTGTAGTAAAATTTGTCTAAATGATTGGTTTTTACAATTTCATAAACTTCTTTGTAATAATAATTTAGTAAAATCATTTGCAATATTAATAATGCAGTGATGGCAAAACCTACAATACATAATGCCATTGTTCAAAATGATGTTTGTTTTAAAATCGGTATTAGAGATTTATTTATTTTTATTTCAGTGTTTTCCATATTTGATTCTTTTGAAAAATTATATGCAATCTAATACTTTTCAATAAATTTATAACAATCTTTAATTTTTAAGTTGACATTTTATATCCAAACTTAAATACGAAATTATTAATCTTAAAATTTATCTTTGCGCCCGAAAAAAGATTTGATTCACATTCAAATCGTCAAATCGAATAATCTTCAAATTAAAATATAATATGGCTTTACAGTGTGGAATAGTAGGATTACCAAATGTTGGGAAATCTACCTTATTCAATTGTTTATCAAATGCAAAGGCACAAGCTGCCAATTTTCCTTTTTGTACTATAGAACCTAATATTGGTGTGATTACCGTTCCAGATGATCGTTTAACAAAACTATCTGAATTGGTAAAACCGCAAAAAGTAGTACCAAACAATATTGAGATTGTTGATATTGCTGGATTGGTAAAAGGTGCTTCTAAAGGAGAAGGATTGGGTAATCAATTTTTAGGAAACATTAGAGCAACAAATGCCATCATTCATGTTTTAAGATGTTTTGAGGATGATAATGTAATCCATGTAGATGGTTCTGTTGATCCAATCAGAGACAAAGAAATTATCGATACAGAATTACAATTGAAAGATTTAGATACCGTTTCTAAACGTATCCAAAAGGTAGAGAAAATGGCAAAGACTGGTGGAGACAAAGATGCCAAAAGAACTTTTGAAGTTTTATCAGTAGTAAAAACACATTTAGAACAAGGAAAATCTGCCCGTACTGCGCCCATTTCTGCTGATGATTTAGAGTTTATTGAAGATTTAAGTTTATTAACTGTTAAGCCTGTGCTTTACGTTTGTAACGTTGATGAGCAATCTGTAAACACGGGTAATAAATTTGTAGATTTAGTTAAGGAAGCTGTAAAAGATGAAGATGCCGAAGTATTAATTATCTCTGCAAAAATTGAATCTGAAATTGCAGAGTTAGAAGATTATGATGAAAGAATCATGTTCTTAGATGATTTAGGTTTAAAAGAGTCTGGTGTTGCAAAATTGATTAGAGCGGCTTATCGTTTATTAGACTTGTATACTTATTTCACTGCTGGCGTACAAGAAGTTAGGGCTTGGACAATTACCAAAGGATTTACAGCACCACAAGCTGCAGGTGTTATCCATTCTGATTTTGAAAAAGGATTTATTAGGGCAGAAGTAATAAAGTACAATGATTTTGTAACGTTAGGTTCAGAAAATGCTTGTAAAGATGCTGGTAAATTAGGTGTGGAAGGAAAAACTTATGTTGTGGAAGACGGTGACATCATGCACTTTAGGTTTAACGTTTAAGTTTTGTAGAATTGATCTATAGAATTTTGAAAGATTGGATTTTCAAACTTTAACTT
Organism: Sphingobacteriales bacterium; assembly: GCA_038237895.1. Classification (GTDB taxonomy): domain Bacteria; phylum Bacteroidota; class Bacteroidia; order Sphingobacteriales; family Sphingobacteriaceae; genus Pseudopedobacter. The sequence goes on from JBBRYE010000007.1 coordinate 1,837, forward strand.
CTCATTTTACAAATTTAAAAATATTGCATCCGTAGTTCAATGGATAGAATGTAAGATTCCGGTTCTTACGATATAGGTTCGATTCCTATCGGGTGCACAAAAAAATGGATAAGTTAAAACCCTTACCCATTTTTTAATACAGTTTTGATGGCTTATTGTTGTCTTAAAACAGATAATTGATACCTATCAAATCCTGTTTTTTTGCCGTTTAGGGCAAAATAAACTTTACCCATAAATATCTTTAATTTTACTATTGTTCCGAATTTTAAGAAATCATCTGTACCAATTCTCGTTGTCTGTCCATCAATCGCTTTTTTATATATCGAAACGCCTATCTTATTTGTTCCATTTGCAGCATAACCAGAATAATAGATATTGCCAAACTCATCAAAATCTATGTCAGAGCCATCACCACTATAATCCAATATTGCGCCCTCTAAACCTTTTGTGAAGGCTTTAGTGTTAAAGTTGTAAGAATATGTCCAATATTTTTTAGAGCTAATTTCATTTAATAAAATTGATATTATTTTCCCATCCGTACTATAATGTCTTAAAACATTATAATTTGAATTGGCGGTTGTAATTCCTTCAAGCTTTAATCTAGTAACCGTTGCTTGTGTAAATGTTGTACTGTTAACTTCTGCAGCAATTAATGAATCTGGGCGAACTGTAAATGCCATAGATACTCCTTGAGATAAAATTCTAGGTTCTAGCAACGTTTTTAGTATAGGGAAACCACTTTTATTTAAAAAGACGAAGGAAAAAGGATTACAAACTTTTGTTAAATAAGATGGTGAGGGTGTTCCATAAGTAAAATAGCCAAAAGCATTGTCTTTATTTGCCGCACCTGCAATATTAGATACTGGATAATAATAAGCCAAATCAGCCTCGCCTATTGGGTTAAAAGTTTGAATACCTGATGAAATATCTCCTCTAAAATCTATTGAGTTTTTGAAATTTATTGATGCGGATTCTCTAGTTACCACATAAGTGAAGTAGTTACTGTAGGGCTTAAATTGTTGAAGTCCTAAACCTAATCCGTCTTGCTTAATTTGTGCAGGGCTTAGGTTTGATAAATTATCTGCGTATTGAGGTAATGGAACAACCGCCTGAGTGATTAAATTTTTACTAAAACGGAAATAATTAGCAATAACAGATTGTTGCGAAGGCTGTTCTATATAATAAACGATATTGAAATTGTTATTAGTCTCTAAGCTAAAATCTGCAATTTGAATTGAAGGAGGGGCAGAATTTGCAGATCCAAGTGCCTTTACAACATTAAATACAGTATCAAAACCTGAATTATCCTTCAGCACATTAACTACTGCATCTGGATCATTAGATTCTTCTTTTGTAATATCATTTTTCTTGCTACAAGATATTAGTGTTAAGAAAGCGGAAAGGTATAAAAATAATTTTTTCATAATTTTTTTTATACAATATTAGAGCTACTTATAATTTTCATCAATACGCATAATTGCGTATTTTTAATTTAAAATAGGTTTTAGCATTAATTAGAATTTTAAAACACAATACACTTCACAATTAAACTTTTAAAAAGTTGTGTGGTATGGATTTTAAAAGAAATTTTTTTTTTGACAAAAATATTTTATCGAATACTTATTAAGTGAATTTTACAGCAAAGCTGTCATTTCTATTTCAATCAACATATCTGGATCTATTAATTTGTTGACTTCTACCATCGTAGTTACTGGTTTTATGTCCTTAAAAAACAAACCATGTGCTCTGGCTGCTTGTTCCCAAAGACTAATATCGGTGATAAACATTCTGGTGCGAACTACATTATCGAGTGAGGCATCTGCATCAATTAAAACTTGTTTAAGTTTCTCTATAATTGCTTTTGTTTGGTCAAAAAGTGTGGTTAAATTATTTCCATTAGCATCTTTTGTTGCAGTTGTACCCGCAATCTCAATGGTGTTTCCAACTTTTACCGCTCTGCAGTAGCCTATAATTTCCTCCCACTCGCTGCCTGTGGTATAGTTTTTTCTTTCGCTCATTATTGTTTTGATTTAGGATGGCAAATTAAGATTTTAAAAAGATTTCAAAAAATATATTGCCATCATTTTAATGCGTTAACGATTGAAACGGCATCCTTTTTGGCTTTTTCTGCCAAAAAGATATAGTGAAAAGCGTGTAAAAACGCCTAATAATAATCCTTTTCAAAACGTTAATTTTTGTAATAAATCTATAGCAAATCCATATTTAAATTGATGTTTCTTATATTAGTTTTTTAACTCCTAAAATTATGATGAGAAAATTATTTTATCTGATGCTTGCTTTTTTACCTTTTATGGTAAATGCACAAACCCGAACCAATTATGTAAAAGAAAATTACACCAAGGTTGATAAATTCATTACCATGCGTGATGGTATAAAGCTTTTCGCTTCCATATATATACCTAAAGATGCTTCAAAAGATAAAAAATATCCAATCATGATGCAACGCACCTGTTATAGTGTAGCACCTTATGGCGACGATAAATATCCTTACAGCGTTGGGCCGTCTGCAACGATGATGAAGGAAGGTTACATTTTTGTTTACGAGGATGTGCGTGGTCGTTGGAAAAGTGAAGGACAATGGACAAACATGACCCCAGTTATTGACAATAAAAAATCTAAAAAAGATGTGGATGAAGGCTCTGATACTTATGATACCATAGATTGGTTGATTAAAAACGTTCCCGGAAATAACGGTAGAGTAGGGCAATGGGGAATTTCTTATCCAGGTTTTTATACAGCTGCAGGGTTAACTTCTAATCACCCAGCTTTAAAAGCTTCTACACCGCAAGCACCAATTTCTGATTTCTGGTTTGATGATTTTCACCATAACGGAGCTTTTCTACAATCCTATTTATTTACTTTTCCTCTATTCGGAATTCAAAAAACAGACACCACTACAAAAGCGTGGTACACCATGATCGACCCAAAAACCAAGGATGGTTATCAGTTTGGGTTAGATTTAGGTCCATTAAAAAATATGGATAAATATTATGCTGATAATTTTTATTGGCAAGAAACCATGAACTATCCTAATTACGATGAATTTTGGCAAAAACGCAATCTTCTGCCTCATTTAAATGATATAAAACCTGCGGTAATGAGTGTGGGTGGTTGGTTTGATGCCGAAGATTTACGTGGGCCGTTAGCGATTTATAAAACAATTGAAAAAAGCAGTCCAAATGCCTATAATACAATAGTTGAAGGACCATTTGGACACGGAAGATGGAGTCGTGAAACTGGACATACCATGCATGGTGATATCTATTTTGGTGACAGTATTGCAACTTTTTATCAAAGAAATATAGAAGCGAAGTTTTTTAATCACTTTTTAAAAGGATCTGGAGATAAAAACTCGGGTTTACCAGAAGCTTACATGTTTGATACCGGTGTTAAACAATGGAAAATGTTTGATAAATGGCCAGCACCAAATAGCGAGAAAAAAGTTTTTACGCTTAATTTAAAAGGAGGTTTATCAGAAATTTCTACTAAAGAATACGGTGCAAGAAGTTTTGAAAGCGACCCAAATAAACCTGTTCCTTATACTGATGATATTACTGCAACAACTGGATTTACTCCTTTTGCATACATGAGCGAAGACCAACGTTTTGCAGGCAGAAGACCAGATGTTTTGGTTTATCAAACCGAAGTTTTAGATCAGGATATGACCATTGGTGGGGAGCTATTAGCTAAATTAAAAGTGAGCACAACAGGTACAGATGCAGATTGGATAGTAAAAGTAATAGATGTTTATCCTGCTGATGAGCCAAATAATGCTTACATGCCTAATAAAAATGTTACACTAAGTAATTACTGGCAAATGGTGCGTTCTGAGGTGATGCCTGCCAGATTTAGGGATGGTTTTGATAAATCGGTTCCAATGGTAGCCAATCAGGAAACTGAAGTTGATGTTCATTTACAGGATATTTTACATACTTTCAAAAAAGGACATCGAATGATGGTACAGATTCAAAGTACCTGGTTTCCTTTTATTCAAAGAAATCCACAAACATTTGTCCCAAACATTTACAAAGCAGATGAAAAGGATTTCCAAAAACAAACACATAAAGTTTTTAACAATAGCAGTATAGAATTTAGTGTGATAAAATAATTTTCGGGATAGCCCGAGTGCTATCCCTACATTCTTGAAAAATCAAAATTAAATCTGCGAATTATTATGATGTAGGGATAGGGCTCGACCTATCCTTTTTTATAAAACAAAAAAACATGAAAAATATCATCATCCTCATCGCATTCATTTCTTTATTATCCAGTTCATTTATTAGTTGTGCACAGCTAATGGAAACAAAAGAGAAATTTACCAGAGCCGATAGTTTAAGGGGTAGCAACAACTCGCCTTACCGAACTTGTTATGATATAAATTACTACCATTTGGATGTTAAAATAGACCCAAAACAAAGATCTATAAACGGGAGCAACCTTTTTAAATTTACAGCAATCAACAATTTTAAAACTTTACAATTCGATTTATTTGATAACCTCACAATCGATAAAATCATTTACCATAATCAAGAACTAAAAGGGAAAAGAGAATTTAACGCAGTTTTTTTAGCTTTCCCCAAAGAGATTTTAAAAGGAAAACAAGATAGTTTTGTGGTTTTTTATTCGGGGAAACCAACAGTTGCAAAAAGAGCACCCTGGGATGGCGGTTTTGTTTTTGCAAAGCATGACAGCGATAAAGATTGGATTGCAACCGCTTGCCAGGGAGTTGGAGCAAGTATTTGGTGGCCAAATAAAGACCAGCAAGCTGATGAAGTGGATAGTGCATTGATCAGTGTCAGTGTGCCGAATGAAATAATGGATGTTTCTAACGGAAGATTAGTTGGCAAAACCGATTTAAAAAACGGCTACACCAAATACGATTGGAAAGTAAGCAACCCAATTAACAATTATGACATTGCGGTAAACGCTACAAATTATGCCCATATCTCTGATGTTTATAAAGGTTTAAAAGGAGATTTAACCTTAGATTATTACGTTTTACTAGAAAATAAAGCAAAAGCAGAAACTCAATTTACAGATGTAAAAAGAATGTTGGAGGCTTTTGAGCATTGGTTTGGACCTTATCCTTTTTATAATGATGGTTATAAATTGGTAGAAACACCGCACTTAGGTATGGAACACCAAAGTGCGGTTGCTTATGGTAACAAGTATCAAAAAGGTTATTTAGGGAGAGATTTATCAGGAACGGGTTGGGGTTTAAAATGGGATTTTATCATTGTGCATGAAAGCGGTCACGAATGGTTTGGAAATAACATCACCTCTAAAGATATTGCCGACATGTGGATTCATGAAGGTTTTACCAATTATTCTGAAAGCTTGTTTACCGAATATTTTTATGGAAAAGAAGCCGGAGTTGATTACGTAATTGGGCTAAGAAAAAATATTTCTAATGATATTCCAATTATTGGCCCGTATGGTGTAAATAAAGAAGGTTCTGCAGATATGTATTATAAAGGCGCAAATTTGTTGCATACCATTCGTACCATTATCAATAATGATGAAAAGTGGCGTTCTATTTTAACAGGATTAAATGAAACTTTCGGTAAAAAAACCACTACAAGCAAAGAGGTTGTGGATTATATCAACCAACAATCAGGTTTAACCCTAACTAAAATATTTGACCAATATTTAAGATATGCTACCATCCCATCTTTAGAATTTAAACAAGTTGGGGAAAACGTAGAATATAAATGGCAAGCCGATGTTAAAGGTTTTGATATGCCGTTAAAACTAGAAGGAGAAAGCAATATGATTTATCCTACAGAAAAATGGCAAATATTAAAGACCCAAAAATCTATCGATGATTTAAAAGTAACCAGAGATTTTTATATCAATCAGAAAATTTTGAAGGATTGATGCAACTTTTTAAAAAGTATAGCGTCTTATAAAAAAACAACCTCAAAACATGAAAGTATATTCAACCTTACTTATTACAATATTAGCAGTTAATTCAATAGCCGCTGAAGCCAAAACCAATCATCCCATACATTATATCAATACTGATGAAGCCCGAGTAGTGAAAAATTTTCACGCAGTTTCTTCTAGTGGTTCTTTTGATGTAACCGTAAAAATGGGAAATACAGAAAGCATTTCCCTAGAGGGCGACAAACAAGATTTAGACAGAATAGAAACTTTAGTACAAAACGGGATTTTAAAAATTCGTTTAAAACGAGATGTAAATACCTGGAACCAAAGTATTGGAAACGTAAATATTATTGTAACCGCAAAAAAATTAGATGGTTTAATGCTTTCTGGTAGCGGAAGTATAGATTTACAAGGAAAATTAAATTCTGCTGGTGCAGATATTCAATTGAGTGGCTCAGGTAAAATCACCGCAAGTTTAGATACTCAAACTGCAGGAATTGCATTAAGCGGTTCTGGAAGCATCAATCTAACCGGAGAAGTAGGTTCTGCAAATATATCTATCTCAGGTTCTGGAGACGTAAATGCAAAAAACTTAATTAGCGATAAAAGTCAGGTACAAATTGCTGGTTCTGGCAATGTTTATTTAAATACCAAAGAAGAATTAAATGCCACTGTTTTAGGTTCTGGTTCTGTAAGGTATAAAGGAAACCCAAAATTGACCGTTAGTAAAGTGGGTCCTGGTAGTGTAGAGAAGATGTAGGAGATATTATTCTGAAATAAAATAATTCAATTTTAATGGAAAAGCTAATTGATAAACAGATATTATTAATTAGCCTTTCCTCTTTTAAGCCAATTTTATAAATTGCTCTTCAAGTTTCACATTAAAGTTTATTTCTGCCTTTAATGCCTTAAATACTCTTAAGATGGTATCAATGGTTGCACTATTTGCACTGCTTTCTAGTTTAGAAATCTGAGATTTTTGCACTCCAACAAGCTCGCCTAATTGTTCTTGAGTTAGATTACGTTCTTGTCTTGCAGTTTTTATCATCCTTCCCAAAACATCCATCCTTAATTCATACTCATATTCTTCTCTTTCTTTAGTTCCAATCTGACCGATATATTTATCTTTCATTTCGGTAAGTGAATAAGATTTGATTTCGCTCTTTTCCATATTATTTAGTTTTTGACTTGCTATTAAAATATCGCTCTTTAATTTTTATCGCTCTTTCAATTTCGTTTGAAGGCATTTTATCTACTTTTTTAATTAAACCGTGAGTTGCTAAAACTAATGTTTGTTTATTATCTGTTTTATCCCAAAATGCCAGAAGCCGGATTTGAAGTCCGAGATATAATGTTCTAAATTCCCAAATATCACTTGATAACTTTTTAAAAAGTTTTGGGTCATTAGTTTGCTCCGCTAAGTCTATATTATAAAATACTTTTCGAACAGTTTTAACATCTAATTCAGAGATAAATTTTTCAGCTTCTTCTAAGAATTTTGTTTGAAAATATTGCATTTATCTAAACAGCTTATAATATAAAGATACGAAAGTTTCTAAATATTGAAACTATAATATTTTATTATTTTATAATAAGTTCCTTAAATATATCTATATCAGGCTCTGGCGACGTAAATGCAAAAAACTTAATTAGCGATAAAAGTACAGTACAAATTGCTGGTGCTGGCAATGTTTATCTAAATACCAAAGAAGAATTGAACGCTACTATTTTGGGTTCTGGTTCTGTAAGGTATAAAGGAAATCCTAAATTATCTGTGAGTAAAGTGGGTTCTGGTAATGTGGAGAAGATGTAAACATCCGTAATTTAGTTTTTCATTTTGGAATAATAAATCTTATTTTCGAAATGTTCTTACACTTCAGCTCTTGCAAAACCGACTGTTTCTCTAAAATATTGAGGAGATACTTCTGCATTTGTTTTGAAAAATCTACTGAAATAATGTTCATCATCATAGCCTAATTCATAAGCAATTTCTTTAACAGTTTTTGATGTTAAATACAATTCCCTTTTGGCTTCAATGATGATTCGTTCTGAAATCAAACTGGTTAAAGTTTTATTGAAATGAGATTTTGTTTCTTTAGCCAATGCTTTTGCCGAAATGTTTAATAACAAGGCATAGTCATTTGCAGTATGTTTGCTTTTAAAGTGTTTTTCAATTGCATCCTTTAAATTTTGTAAAATGAAAGGCTCTTTAAGCTCTGTAAAGACTTGCTTTGCTTGCGGGTTTTGATTTGTTTTAAGTCTTGATGCAGTGATGAGAAATATTTTTAAATAAGATACCAATAACTCATATTGTGCCAATTGGACGTTTTTCATTTCCACTTTCATCTGCTCAAATAAAGTGCAAAAACTCTCTAAATCTTTTTGTTCCAAATTTACAAAAGGTGGTTTGTAAATGTCATTAAACAAAACTCCATTACAGGCCACCTCTTTTTGATGTTTATGAATGCAAAAAAAATCTGGATGAAAATTAATAACAAAGCCGCTTATTCCTGTACTTGTTTCTATCATAAAAGGCTGGTAAGGCGTAAAACACAAGAGCGTATTTTGTGTAAAATCATATTCAGCAAAATCTACTTTTAATTTCCCTTGCCCTTTATTAATTAAAATAATGGTATAGTAACTTAACCGCTGTAAATGGTCAAAAGAACTATTATCATCAAACGAATAAACCTTAAAAGCAAGATTTCCGTTAGAAGGATTTACCAATGTATTTACTTTCTGATACGCTGTTGACATTGCAATTATTTTAGTTTCCTATCCTTTTCATCAATAGCCAAATCATTAATACTGGCATATCTTTTTTGCATCAAACCATTAGCCTCAAATTCCCATAATTCGTTTCCGTAACTACAAAACCATTGCCCTGCTTGGTCATGCCATTCATACTCAAACCTTACTGCCATCCGGTTTTCACGAAAGCCCCATAATTCTTTTTTAAGTTTATAATCTAATTCCTTTTCCCATTTGCATTTAAGAAAAGCTTTTACTTCCTCTCTTCCGTTTATAAAATCAGTTCTATTCCTCCACTCCGTATCAATGGTGTAAGCCAAACATATTTTTTTAGGGTCTTTTGTATTCCAGGCTTCTTCTGCTATTTGTACTTTTTGTATTGCCGTTTCCATGCTGAATGGGGGCAAAGGAAGTTTTTTGTCTTCTGGGATCATAAACAATCAGATTTTAAATTAAAAATACAAAGGAATTCGTTAGCAATACCTCTGTATTTTTGCAATATTTATATAGCAGAAGCAACTGGAAAATCAACTGGGACTTGTGTTAAGTTGTGTAAATAGTTCATCGCAGTTTTATCGCTTATCTGCAAAATCAAATCTACTAAGTTTTCTTTTGTATAACCTTGTTCAAAAAAGGCTTCAAGAATTTCGTTATTTGCATTTCCTTTGGTTTTTGTAATATCGCTAGCTAATTTTACCAAAGCATTCAGTTTTGAATCTTCACTTTTTCCTTTTCGGATGTCTAATAATTGCTCATCATTAAAACCATTCATTTTACCAATAACTAGGTGAGCACTTTGGCAATAAACACAACCATTAACCTGACTTACAACTAAGTTAACCGCTTCTTTTTCTTTATTGTTTAAACTTGTTTTTGCGTTTTGATAAGCTAAAAATTTCGCCAATCCGTTATCAGAATAGGCAATTGTAGCATACAAATTAGGAACAAAACCTAATGCTTTGTTTAAATTATCAAAAATTTCTTGGTTTTGTGGTGCTACTTGTTCTCTTGTTGGAACATTAAATACAGTTGTCATCTTTGTTTTTTTAAAATTGATAGTCGTTATTGACAGTACAAAGATGAGGAAACAGCCAATCCTAAAAAATGGATAATGGTGGCAATGTGGTGGACGATTTTTTTTATCGTTTCAAAATTTTCAGGATTACAAAGTTTTGATTCATATTTCTCTCACTTTTTATTAAAGATCTTACCGAAATATTTATCTTTCATTTCCTTTTATGAACAAGATTTTAATTTTCTATTTGCCGTCATAAATTAATTTATCTTATTATTTTAAAGCTTTAATTAATTTTTTATTTCTTCTATCAGCTCTTGAATTTTGTAAGGATAAAACAGCCCAAACCGCTGCTGGAATCCAACCAATTAAAGTAATTTGTAATATTAAACAAATAATTGCTGTAAGGATTTTTCCTCTTAGAAGGAATGATATAAAAGGGAAGAAAATTGCAATTAAGGTCATGAATTGTTGGAATTTGATGTGAATTTTAACGTTTTGCGAATTTGTGTTGAAATGGCATTACTTGCAGAACCAGTGTCGCACCGCACTGAACTGAATAATTAACGAATGAATTAACGTGAACCACTGTCAGCCATTTTAACACAAATTTGTTGTTAGCAGTAGTAATTATTTTTTGTTCAGGCTGTTTTTTTGCACTTGTATTTGCTGATTTTTAGGTAAGTCCAAATTGTTTATAATTATTGACATTAAGAACATAATTAATCCAAGACAGAAAAGAAAATATCTTGATTTAAAACTTATGTTATCCATTAAAAATTTCACTTTCCTATATTTTTCATTTAAAGGTTTTTTAAGAATGTTATTTTGCGTCGTTTCCATTTTTCTAAATAGATTTTCAGCTAAAGCATGTAATACTCCTTTATTTTTATCCATAAGAGACCTCATTTCTAAATCAAATTGTTTGTCTAGAAGAGGATTATTAACTGCTTTCTGTAAATCAGTTATACTTCCAGAAGTGTTTTCGGTTAATTCCTTCTTGTAAATTTCTAAGAATTTATTTTCAGCAATTGGTTTTATCAGTTCTCCATAGTCTACAAAAACATCAATTTCATTGTCGATACAATTTTGAATTTGTGTTTCAAGAATTTCCTTCTTATACGCTCTTCTGTATTTATACCAAAAGTTAAATGTCAATATGAAACATAATAAAGAAAATATAGCAGTCCAAGAGGCGATGTTCGAATTGAATTTCGTTATTGAAAATAAAACAAAATAACCCGTAATTAAAGCTATAGTAGCTGTAGTCAGATAGTCATCAATTGAGTCTTTTTCTTTGTCAAGGTTTGTTCCCATAGTTTAGGTTATTATTACTGCTAACATGGAAATATGTGCAATAAATCCACTTCCTAAATATAAAAATTTTCTTCAAACAAGATATAAAATCAAAAAAGTATTTTTTTTTGCTTTAAAGACTTAAATATAGTCAAAACAAATAAGGTTAAATTTTAATTACATCTGCCAAATTTAAAACCACATTCTTATTTCAACCAAAACCTCCATAAACAAAAAAAAGCCCTTCAACTTACGCTGAAGGGCTTTAAATATATTCAAAGAAAATTAATCCTCTTTTTTAGACTCTAACTTCTTTTTAGCTGCTTTCTTGGCATCACCTTCCAATTTATCTTTCAATTGAGACAATACATCTAAATCACCTAAAGTAGATTTCTCTACAGAATCTTTCACTTTTTTAACAGAAGCGCTAGCTGCAGAAACTTCTTTCTTTTTGGTAGCTCTTTCTTCTTGCAAAGCTTCTGCTTTTTCTTCTTCCCATATACGGGCATGAGAAACTACAATACGCTTAGCATCTTTGTTAAATTCAATGATTTTGAAATCTGCAACTTCATCAACTTTTAAAGTTGTTCCGTCTTGTTTAGCAGAGTGCTTAGAAGGTACAAAACCTTCAACTCCGTAAGGTAAAGCAATAATTGCACCTTTATCAGTAACCTTAGTAACTGTTCCTGCATGGATAGAATCTATCGTAAAGATAGTTTCGAAAGTTTCCCATGGGTTTTCTTCTAATTGTTTATGCCCTAAGCTTAACTTACGGTTATCAACATCTAGTTCTAACACAACGGTATCTAATTCTTCACCAACTTTAGTAAACTCGTTAGGGTGATTTACCTTTTTAGACCAAGAAAGATCAGAAATATGGATTAAACCATCAATTCCTTCTTCAATCTCTACAAACACACCAAAGTTAGTCATATTCTTAACCGTAGCTTTGTGCTTGCTGCCAATAGGATATTTAGCTGCTGCTTGTTCCCATGGATCTGGTGTTAATTGCTTAATACCAAGAGACATTTTGCGTTCGTCTCTGTCTAAAGTTAAAACGATAGCTTCAACTTCGTCGCCAGTTTTCATAAACTCTTGTGGGTTACGCAAGTTTTGAGACCAAGACATTTCAGATACGTGGATTAATCCTTCTACACCCGGTATAATTTCTAAGAAAGCACCGTAATCTGCTACGGTTACAATCTTACCTTTAACCTTAGATCCGATAGCTAAACCAGTATCTAAAGATTCCCAAGGGTGTGCAGAAAGTTGTTTTAAACCTAAAGCAATACGTTTTTTCTCATCATCAAAGTCAAGAACAACAACGTTTACTTTTTCATCTAAAGACAATACTTCTTTTGGATGCTCTATGCGGCCCCAAGAAATATCAGTAATGTGTAATAAACCGTCAACTCCACCTAAATCAATAAATACACCGAAATCAGTAATGTTTTTAACAGTTCCTTCTAATACTTGTCCTTTTTCTAATTTAGAAACGATTTCAACCTTTTGTGATTCTAAATCATCCTCAATAAGAACTTTATGCGATACTACAACGTTTTTAAATTCGTGGTTAATTTTCACAACCTTAAATTCCATTGTTTTACCAACGTAAACATCGTAATCTCTAATAGGCTTAATGTCAATTTGCGATCCTGGTAAGAAAGCTTCAACGCCCATAATATCAACAATTAAACCACCTTTAGTTCTGCTCTTAACAAAACCATTAATAATCGTATCGTTTTCTAAGGCTTCGTTAATACTCTCCCAAGAGCGTTGTGTTTTAGCTCTTTTACGAGATAACACCAACTGGCCATTTTCATCTTCTCTTTGTTCAACAAATACATCAACGGTATCGCCTTTCTTAAGGTCGGGCATATCGCGAAATTCGTTAACTGCTACTAAACCATCAGATTTAAAACCGATGTTTAATACCACGTCTTTACTGTTAATGGTTACTACAACACCAGAGATAATCTCTCCTTTAGTTACAGAATTGAAAGTACCAGAGTACATTTCTTCCATTTTTTCACGCTCGGCTTTGCTGTAGTTACCGAACATTTTTTCGTCTGCGTCCCAATCAAAATCGTTAGGGTCTGCAATTTTTGACGACGTTTTAATGTCGTCAATAGATAATGAATCAGCTTCTGACTCATATACCTCTTTTACTTTTTTTTCAGTGTCTTGAAGCTCATCTTGTTTAGACGCTAACTCCTTCTCTGCTACTTGTTTTTTTGCCATTAATTAGTTTATCTCCTTTTTCCCGCTTTTGCGGACTGCAAAGGTAAGAATATATAATTTGAATAAAAAGTATTTTTTAATTCAATTTGATTGAAAATGAACAGTTTGAGAATAATATTTAAGATGAATATGAAATAGGAGGGGAGATTTGAATATAATAAAATAAAATTGAGTTTTTTGGATTAATTAATGTTTTAAAGTTGAACCATAAGAAGAATATGAAGGATGATGATTTTTATAGTTAGAAAGATAAAATGGATTTAAATAGAAATGATTTGGGCGTTTCCCAAGCTTTGCAAGGGGGCGGGCTATTCACTGTAGTTTTTTGTGAAAAACAAAAAAGCTGCCGTTACTATCCCTTACGCAAAAAACCTACAATTTTGGTTAACATAATTTCGCCCCGCTGTGGCTACCATAATGTCGTCCCGCTGTGGCTACCATAATCCCGCCCCGCTGGGGCTACCATAATCCCGCCCCGCTGGGGCTACCATAATCCCGCCCCGCTGGTGCTACCATAATTCCGCCCCGCTGGGGCTACCATAATCCCGCCCCGCTGGGGCTACCATAATTCCGCCCCGCTGGGGCTGAAAAACCAATAGAATCTGCGCAATCATTTTAATCTGTGCAATCACGAAAACCAATCTGTGTAATCTTTTTAATCTGTGAAATCACAAAACCAATCTGTGCAATCAATAAAACCAAGAAAATATTATACCGGCTTAGCCTCTTCAGTCATTCTATCTCTATCAAACTTTCTGATAATTACTCTTGAACCTCTATCATAACTAAAATAATTAACTATCCAATTGATTAAGGTAACCGCCTTATTTCTAAAGCCTACCAAAAATAAAAGGTGGACAAACATCCAGGTTAACCAGGCGAAAAACCCTTGAAACTTCCAAAAACTTAAATCTACTACGGCCTTATTTCTACCAACCGTAGCCATAGAACCTTTATCATAATATTCAAAAGGATGCGGGTGCTCATTGTTGATAATCCTTAATAAATTTTCTCCCAATTGTTTCCCTTGTTGTATCGCGGTTTGTGCAACACCCGGATGTCCGTGTGGATAATCTTTGGTTTCCATATAAGCAATATCGCCTATGGCAAAAACATTATCGTAGCCTTCTATCAGGTTATAATTAGTGGTTTTTAATCTGCCTCCTCGCACAACTTCTGCTTTGTCTAACCCCGGTATCATTGCTCCTTTAACACCAGCGCTCCAGATTACTCCTTTTGCATGGATGGTTTGTGTATCATTATAGGTTACCAAATGCCCATCATAATGGTTAACCCTAATGTTTTCCATCACGGTAACGCCCATGTTCTCTAAAAATTCTTTCGCTTTTGCTGATGCTTCTTCAGAAAATGGTGATAATATCCGTTCACTACCTTCAATTAAATAAATATTCATTTTGTGAATATCTAATTCGGGGTAATCGTAAATTAAAACGTGTGTTTTCAATTCTGCTAAAGCTCCAGCAGTTTCTACACCGGTTGGCCCGCCGCCTACAATTACAAAATTCATTAAGGCTTGCTTCTTTTCAGGATCTTTTTCAATTAAAGCTTCCTCAAAATTTTGCAGAATTAATGAACGTAGGTTTAACGCTTCAGGAACTGTTTTCATTGGCATAGAAAAATGTTCAATCTCATCCTGACCAAAAAAGTTGGTTTCAGAACCTGTGGCAATTACCAAATAATCGTATTCATATTCGCCAATATCGGTGATAATTTTTTTATTATCTGCTTGTATTTCCTTAACATCTGCAACCCTAAAATTTAGGTTTTTTTGTTTTCTAAAAACTTTCCGTAAAGGGAAAGCAATAGAATCTGGTTCTAAACCACCAGTTGCAACTTGGTATAATAGCGGTTGAAAAGTATGATAGTTGTGTTTATCTACCATCAATATTTCAGTTTCTGTATCCTTTAACCTTTTACCTAATTGTATGCCGCCAAAACCACCACCAATAATGATAATTTTAGGAAATTGCGTATGTTCTTTATTCATGTGTTTTTTTAAAAAGTAGTAGGTAATAAGTAGTAAGTTATAAGTAGTAGGTAATAAGTATTAAGTTATAAGTAGTAAGTTATAAGTAGGAAGTATTAAGTTATAGGTTATTAAGTAGGAAGTAAAAAGTAGAAAGTAAAAAGTAAAACATTATAAACTTCTAAATTCTATTATTCAAACTTCAATCATTCTAAATTCTATCATTCAAACTTCTATCATTCAAAACTAACTACAAAAGGTCTCCCCTAATCTTAATCTTAATTCCCTCTAGATGTTCATCTACACGCAATTGACATGCCAGCCTACTTTCACTTCCAGCATCGGGCAAAGTATCTAACATATCCAATTCCTGGTCTTGAGGTTCTGGTAAATTTTCTAATCCTTCTAAAACCTGTATATGGCAGGTTGCACAAAGTGCCATACCGCCACAAGTGGCCAAAATGTTATAGTCAGAAGCTTTTAAAACTTCCATTAAATTCAGGTTTATTCCTTCAGGAATTTCTATTTCTTGTTCTGTATCGTCTCTATCTACTACTGTAAATTTTATCATGATTTTGGTTAAAAGCTATTTACGCCGTAAACAGTGGTATATTTAAATGATAATTTTTGATCTGGATAAACAAATTTGAAAGCACTTTGTGCCATCAAAGCTCCTTCATGGAAACCACTTAAAATCAATTTCAGTTTTCCGGGATAAGTGTTGATATCGCCTATGGCAAAAATCCCTTCTACGTTTGTAGAATAATCTTCAGTATTTACCATAATTTGAGATTTTTCAATGTTTAATCCCCAATCTGCAATGGGCCCTAATTTAGGACTTAATCCAAAAAGTGGAATTAAATAATCTGCTTCCAAATTACTTTCTACTTTGTTTTTATCCAAGAGTGTGATTTCACTCAAATGTCCATTTCCATTGATTTTTGTTAAATGAGAAGATAAAATCAAATTAACTTTACCCATTTCCGCTAATTTGAAAACTTTTTCAGCAGAATCTGGCGCACCTCTAAATGTGTCGCCACGGTGTACCAAAGTAATTTCTTTTGCGATGTTAGCTAAAAAAATAGTCCAGTCTAATGCAGAATCGCCACCGCCAGCTAAAACAATTTTTTTATCACGATAAACTTCTGGGTCTTTAACCATATAATTTACTCCTTTTCCTTCAAATAAACTTAAGTTTTCAATATCCGGTTTACGAGGTTCAAAACAGCCTAATCCGCCAGCAATAACAACTGCTTTACAATGAATTTCAGAATGATCACTTGTGGTAACTTTGAAAGTTCCATTTTCATCTTTATCTAATTTCTCCACTCTCTCGCCCAAAGTAAAACCAGGTTCAAAAGGTTTTATTTGAGCCATTAAATTTTCTACTAACTCTTGTGCTTTAATCTCTGGAAAACCAGGAATATCATAAATTGGCTTATGCGGATAAATCTCTGAAAGCTGTCCACCAACTTGTGGTAAAACATCAATTAAATGGCAACGCATTTTTAATAAACCAGCTTCAAAAACGGCAAATAAGCCAACCGGACCAGCTCCAATAATGCATAAATCGGTATGTATAATAGTTTGATTATTCATGATAATGTTTGATATATGTTATTTAAAATTCTTTTTAAATCGTTATAATCTTTCTCGCTGAGATTTTCCCAGGCTTTGGTTCTAATTTCTGCTACAATTGGACTCCATTCTTCAAATTTTTGAATTCCGTAAGTGGTTAAATGAATGATAAAACTTCTACGATCATTTGCTGATGCTCTTCTTTCTACTAAATCTTTTTTAACCAATAAATCTAAAATCCGAGTTAATGTAGGATGGTCTTTACCCGTCAATTCTGCCAGCTGGCTTTGGTTTTGATCATTATTTTGACTTAATGTTTTTATAATGAGCCATTGATCTACCGTAATATCAAAACTTGCTGCTTTAAAACGATTTTGGGCATATTGCTTAATCTTTCTGTTGGTACGATCTAATAGAAAAGAATAAGCGCTAAATTTTTCTGTTGTTTCCATAATAATTAGTGCAACAAATATAAGTATAAAAATTAATCCCATCAAACTGATGAGATTAATTTAAAACTAAATTTCTTTGGTAGAAATCTCTGGTTTTTCTTGTTGAGGTAAAGTGCTCATCCAGGCTTCTTGCTTTTCTTTGTTTTGGAAAGTCCAGGCTAAAATTCTACTTACTTTGTTGCCTTGGCCCATTGGCAAAATTTTAATATCAAAAGCTTCTGCATAATCTAGCTGTTTGTATGCGGCATCTAAATGAGCAACGTTAGAGATTAAAGTAGTAAACCATAAACAACAATTTGCATAAGTTTTACTTTGCTCTATCATGGTATTCACAAATTTACCTTCACCACCATAGCAGTAAACTTCTTTACTTTGGCCCCCAAAGTTTGCAGTTACTTCATCTACTTTTAGTTTACTTAAATTACTCACCTTTTTAATGGCTTTAGCTTGTGCCTCATGCATGGAAGAGTAGAAAGGCGGATTACAGATGGTAACATGAAAACGTTCAGTTAATTCCATTACTCCATTGAAAATATTTTTGTTGTTTATTTGATGTCTGAATTTAATTTTTCCATCTAATTGTGGGTTGGCGGACACTATTTTATTGGCTGAATCAATTGCGGTTTGATCAATATCAACACCAACAAAACTCCAACCATATTCGCTATTACCTATTAATGGATAAACACAATTGGCACCTACGCCCACATCAAAACATTTAATCTGTTTCCCTTTTGGGATGATGCCTTTATTGCTGGTTGCCAATAAATCTGAAATATTATGAATGTAATCTGCTCTTCCGGGTATTGGTGGTACAAGATAACCTTGTGGGATTTCCCAGTTTTTAATATTATAAAAATGTAACAATAGGGCTTTATTTAAAGCTTTTACCGCTTCTGGGTCAGCAAAATCTAAAGTTTCAATTTCATGCTCATTAACAAAAATAAAAGGCTTTAAATCTGAATTGGTGTTTGCTAATTCTTGTAAATTATATCTTCCCTGGTGTTTATTTCGCGGATGTAATTTTGCCTTGCTTTTTTGCTTAACGTTTCTTTTTTTATTTTTTATTGGCATTAAATGATAATTTAAAAGTCGCAATTTATGGATTTTAAAGGAGTTTTAGATTATTTAATAATATTGCAACAGATCTTTATTTGATATTATTGCACTAAATGTAATAGAAATTATGAGTTGCGTAAACGATTGAAGTGGCATCCTTTTTTTCGCCAGCTGGCGGAAAAAAGATAGAGCCCGCCTGTACGGGCAGGCGTGTTAAAACACCCATATAATTATTTTAACATTGTTAATTTATAAACAAAAAAAATCTTTAAATAGCTTAAATAAATATTTCTACCTGATTATCCTAAAATAAAAAAGCTTGTCCATTTCATTATGAACAAGCTTTAATTATGAAAAATTATATTTTAATCTTTTCTTCCGCCAAAAACGGAGAAGCTTACATAGCGTTTTGGGTTTGCTTTTACATCTAGCATTAATTCATCTAAATCTTTTGCCGACTTACTCAAATTATTATATAGTTTATCATCGTTTAATAATAGGGCTATAGAACCAGTTCCCTGATTAACTTTATTAACAGCCGCTTGTAATTCTGTTACTGCTTTGTTTGCATTATCTATAGTTGCCTTAATGTTTGTAGCTGCCATTTGGCTAGAAAAAGAGTTAAAATTGCCAACCATCTCGTTAATTTTTTGATTGTTGTTTTTCAAATTATTAGAGATTGATTCGGCATTAGCTAAAATAACATCAATTCTTTTTGCTTGAATTCCTACTGCACCATCAACAGTTTTAGATGTTGATTCTAAGGTTTGCAAAGTATTTGCTATGCTAGCAAAACTTCTATTTATATTTTTTTGAAAATCTGGATTTAAAATCATGTTTACAGAAGTAAGTACAGAATCCATTTTGGAAACTATTTGTTGTGCTTTTTTCTGAACGGGTTCTACTTGTTCTAAAAGATTGGCTTGGACATTTGCATTTAAAGTGTCGCCATCAATAGCGTATTGTAAACTGTTTCCTAAATCAAAAACCACTGCTTTACTGCCTAGTAAATCTGTACTTTCTAATCTGGCTATAGTATTTCTTGGAACTTCATATTGAGGTTTAATTTTAAATTGAGCTAAAACTTGTCCGTTTGCTAAAAGGGTTAGTGCAGAAACACGCCCTATTTGATAGCCATTAACCAATACTGGCTTAGAAACAGCTAAACCATCTACTTTGTCATATTTGGCGTAAAATTCGTTTTCGCTTACAAAAATATCATTCCCTTTTAAAAAATTGTAACCAATAATTAAAATAGCAATTGTTATTGCGGCTAAAATGCCAACTTTAGTTTCGTTAGAAATTTTCAAAATGTTTCTATTAAAATTTAATTAATTTGATTAAGATTCTACCTGTTTTTTATAAGTGATAATGGCGCTGACAATATTGCTTACAATCTCATTTTGCCCAGCATCAGAATTAATAAAAACCTCTTCGTCTGGATTGCTAATAAATCCGATTTCAGTTAAAATAGCCGGCATACCAGCTCTGGCTAATACTGCCAAGCTTTTTTCTTGAACACCTCTGTTTACCCTGCCACTTTTAACGTATTCATCTTGCATTAATGATGCCAATTTTATGCTTTGATCCCGGAAAGCATTTTTCATTAATGAGAAGATAATATAGCTCTCAGGATCATTAGGATCAAATCCTTGATAATTATCTTTATAATCTTTTTCTAACAATACAGATGCATTTTCACGTACAGCTGCATCTTGTTCATCCAATCTACCAAAACCTGAAACAAAACTTTCTGTTCCTTTTGGTCTTGGATCTGGAATGCTTTTATAATATGCTTTTCCTTTGACAACATAACGCTGTCTAATATTTGGCATCGAATTACAATGTATAGATATAAATAGATCAGCTTTTTCTTTATTTGCGATGTTAATACGTTCATATAACTTTACAAAAACATCAGTTTTACGGGTATAAACTACTCTGACTCCAGGAATTCTGTCTTCAATGGCACTTCCTAATTTAAGTGCAACTGCTAACGCTACATCTTTCTCTTTAGAAACTGCACCGTGGGTTGCTCCATCTTCACCACCATGGCCAGCATCTATCACAATAACTTTTACTTTGCTAATTGTGGATAAATTCTTATTTCCATCTTCTATTTTCAGTGAACTAAATATAACGAAACTAAAAATTGTTAATATTAAACAGCTAATAAACCTTTTGGATGTTGTAATTTTCATTAATTTTGGACGTTTTTGGATAACCTTGCTTACAAAAATATTATTCTTTATTGATTTTGAAATTTACCTATATATTTTTTACTTGTATCTTATTATTTCTAAACATTAGTGTTAAAGCTAATGGTTTTTTTCAGGCAGATACTTTAAAAAGTAAGTCTAGGTTAACTACCGTTAGGCCTCTCAGAACCGACACCCTAAAAACGGATACTTTAAAGAAAAATTCTAAGAAGGGCGAAATTACTGATGTAATTAAAGCAGTTGCCTCAGATTCTTCATTTTATGATGCAAAAAATAATGTAATGTATCTTTATGGTAACGCCAGAATTACGTATGGAGAAAAACAAGTTGATGCTGGTTATATCAAAGTAGATTATAAAACCAATACCATTTTTGCCAAAGGAAAAACAGATTCATTAGGAAGATTTTCTGGCTTACCTATTTTCAAAGATCCATCACAAGGGGCATTAACTGCGGATTCTGTTTTTTATAATTTTAAAACGTCTAAAGGTAGAATTTACCAAGTTTACTCTGAACAAGATGGAGGCTATATTACTGGTGGTAAAATTAAAAAACAAGCCAATGATGAAGTCCATTTGAAGAATGTAATTTATTCTACTTGTAATTTACCTTCGCCACACCAGCATTTTGGTATCGTAATTACAAAAGGAATTGCTACTAAAAATCAGATTGTTACTGGACCAGCTTACATGGTAATTGAAGATGTTCCTTTACCATTTGTAATCCCTTTCGGTTTTTTTCCGAAACCAAATAAAAGAGCATCAGGAATAATTTTACCTCAGGTAGGAGAAGATCAAACACTTGGATTTTTTCTTCGTGATTTTGGGTATTATATTGGTTTAAATGATTATTGGGACATGACTTTAAAGGGTGGAATTTATTCTAAAGGTTCTTATGAAGCTAATGTGGCCAGTAGATATACCAAGCGCTATAAATATAGTGGTAATGTTTTTTTATCTTATTCTTCTCGTAAATTTGGGGTAGAGGGAACGTCTGAATATGAAAACCCGACAAAAGATTTTAGGATACAATGGTCTCATTCTCAAAATGCAAGTGCGCACCCGGGTTCAAACTTTAGCGCATCTGTAAATGCTAGTACAAGTGGTGCTTTTAGAAATATACCAGGTAGTAGTTATCAGCAAATAGTTCAACAACAAATTGGATCAAGTATTTCTTACAGTAAAACTTTTGCTAATACGCCTTTTAGCTTAAGCACCGCTTTAAATCACAGCCAGGATTTAACATCTGGAAGAGTAAATTTAGGTTTACCAGCTTTAAACTTTAGCATGACAACATTAAATCCGTTTGATAGTAAGGATAGGATTGGCGAACAAAAATGGTATCAGAGAATTGCAGTTGGCTATAGCTTACAAGCTAATAATCAGATTAATACCATAGATACTTTGCTTTTTAGAAAAGAAACTTTAAGACAAGTACAATCTGGAATACAACATAATATCCCAATTTCATTATCATCTCAAGTATTAAAATACTTTCAATTTAGTCAGAGCTTAAATTATAATGAAAGATGGTATTTTCAAACTATCAGAAAAAATTATATTGCAAGGCCAACTCCAACAGGTACTAGAGATTCTTCAGCAATTGATACTATTCCAGGTTTTAGAAGAGCTGCTGATTATAGCTTAAGCGGAGGATTATCTACAAAATTTTATGGTATTGTTAAATTTAAGAGTGGAAAAATTACTGCCATAAGGCATGTGGTAACCCCAAACGTTGGTTTTTCTTACCGTCCAGATTTTGGAAAACCCAATTATGGATATTTTGATAGTGTGCAAACAGATCAAACTGGCAGAAGACAAGCTTATTCTATTTTTGAACAAGGTTTATACGGTGGGCCAGGAAACGGAAAAAGTGCGGCTATCACTTTTGGTGTAGATAATAATATTGAACTAAAAGTGAAATCTAGCAAAGACACCACAAATAATGGAATAAAGAAAATACCAATTTTACAAGGATTATCGTTAAACGGTTCCTATAATTTTGTTGCCGATAGTTTAAAACTTTCTCAGTTAAGTTTTAGTGGTCGTACTTTTTTTACTGAAAAATTAGGCGTCAGCTTTTCTGGAAATTTAGATCCTTACGAAACCTTGAGACAAAATATAAACGGACAAGAGTCGGTAAGAACAATAGATAGATACCGTTGGTTAGATGGCAAGTTCCCTAGGTTAACAAATTTTAATTTTTCTTTTGATTATAGCTTAAACTCTAGTACGATAGGGAAAAACAATAAAACAAATAATCCTCCCAATCCAAATAGCGATTTATTTAATAGGGTAAATGCCCAACAAGCAGAGCAACTACAACAAATCAGTAGAAATTCGAATGCTTTTGTAGATTTTAATGTGCCTTGGAATTTAAGTTTCTACTATAATTTTAACTATTCTAATAATGGGTTAAATACGGCTTTGGTTCAAACTTTAAATGCCAATGGCGATTTTAATTTAACACCAAAATGGAAAGTCCAATTTAATACCGGTTACGATTTTGCAGCAAAGGCGGTTAGCTTAACCTCTTTTTCTATTTATAGAGATTTACATTGCTGGGATATGTCAATCAGGTGGATACCTTTTGGGCCTTATCAAAGCTACAGTGTAGATTTAAGGGTTAAAGCTTCAATCTTACAAGATTTAAAATTGAGTAAAAGGAGAGAATATTACAATCAATTCTAACATGCAAACAGAAATTATTACCATTGGTGATGAAATATTAATTGGACAAATTGTAGATACCAATTCGGCTTGGATGGCAACCGAATTAAATAAGATTGGTATTGGAGTTAAGCAAATTACTTCTATTTCTGATGATGTAAATCATATTTTAAAGGCTTTAGAAGAAGCTGAAAGCAGAGCAGATATTATTTTAATTACTGGTGGTTTAGGACCGACTAAAGATGATATCACCAAAAAAACTATGGCGAAATATTTTGGCGCTAAAGAAATGGTAATTGATGAGCCAACTTTAGAAGTTGTTAAAAAAATATTTGCTAAATATAATGCTCCATTATTAGATGTAAACATTGATCAAGCCAGAGTACCTGATAATTGTGAAGTTTTATTGAACGAACAAGGGACAGCACCTTGTATGTTGTTTAGAAGAAAGAATAAAATTTTCATTTCTATGCCTGGTGTGCCTTATGAAATGATGAATTTAATGAGCACCAAGGTGATTCCTTTGATTAAAAAGGAATATGATTTACCAGCAATTTATCATCAAACCATATTGACTGCCGGAGTGGGCGAATCTTTTTTAGCAGAAAAGATTAAAGATATTGAGAATGCTTTGCCTCCTTATATTAAATTAGCTTATTTACCTAAATTAGGGTCGGTTAGGTTGCGATTAAGTAGCACAAGCCATGCTGATGAAAAAATTAAACAGGAAATAAATGGTTTCATAAATCAGATCATAGATAAAATACCTAATCATTGGGTAGCAAAAGAAGATATCCCAATTGAGAAAGCTATAATTAATCTGATGAAAGAAAACCAATTGACACTTTCTGTTGCAGAAAGTTGTACAGGAGGTTCTATTTCGCAGGCTATTACCCAACATGCTGGCTGTTCTGCTGTATTTGCTGGAGGAGGAATTGTTTATTCTTACGAGTTAAAAACTAAATTACTAGGCGTAAATCCTAAGATTTTAGCAAATTTTGGTGCGGTAAGTGAAGAAACGATTTTAGAAATGGTTAGAGGTGCCTTAACTAATTTTAATACCGATTATGCTATTGCAGTAA
Source organism: Sphingobacteriales bacterium (assembly GCA_038237895.1). Lineage (GTDB taxonomy): Bacteria > Bacteroidota > Bacteroidia > Sphingobacteriales > Sphingobacteriaceae > Pseudopedobacter. The sequence continues at coordinate 26,093 of JBBRYE010000007.1, forward strand.
GTGGAATTGCTGGTCCAGATGGAGGAACTGAAGATAAACCAGTTGGTACAGTTTGGATTGCTGTAGCAAACAAAGATAAAACAGTAACTAAGAAATTCAGTTTTGGAAATAAAAGAACTCAAAATATTGAAAGATCTGTTATGGCGGCTTTTAATTTATTGTTTAGATTGTTGAAGGAGAATGTGGTTTAGGTTTTTAGTTTTAAACTAAATTAATTCTGATAAAAAAACGTTACTTGATCACTAAATTGATAGTAAGCGTTAACGATAGGAGCGATATCCTTTTTTTCTTTTTCTGAAAAAAAGATTTAGTGGATAGCGTGTTAAAACGCCCAAATTTGATTTTTATCCTAGGTATCTTTTTTATAGATTAATAAGATACTTAAATACCCAAATTCATTACTAACAGAACAAAATAAACCTAATAGAAGTTTATAAACTCAAAACCAATTAGAAAATTTTAATTTTCATAATCCTTCAAAAAAGGGATATATTATTAAATTTGTTAAAATCATAAAATTAAAAACATGGCTCAGTACGAACTATTATTACCAAGAATGGGAGAGAGTGTTGCAGAAGCGACAGTTATTAGGTGGGAGAAAAATCCTGGAGATAATATTGCTATTGATGATACGATTTTAGAAATAGCTACGGATAAAGTAGATTCTGAGGTTCCATCACCAGTTTCCGGGAAAATGATTAAGCATCTTTTTAACGAAAATGATGTTGCCCAAGTTGGTGATGTGATTGCAATTATAGAAATTGAAAGTGATATCGCAGTTGCCGAAGAAGTTAAAGACGCCGAACTGGAAAGTTTAGAAAAAGCAACTGAAATTCCTTTTATACCAGAAGAAAACGAAGAAACTGTAGAAGAAAAAGTTGAGGAGGTGAAAAATGAAGAAGCTGTTGAAGTTAAACAACAAAATAATTTTAGCTCATCAGATCGTTTTTACTCACCCTTGGTAAAAAGTATAGCGCAAGAAGAAGGAATTAGTGTTGCTCAGCTAGATGATATTAAAGGTTCGGGAAGTGAAGGAAGGGTAACTAAAGATGATTTATTGGATTTTATTAATTCAAATAATAATAATAATAACTCACAAACTAAAGATCAAATAAACACAGCTATTTCTTCAAAAACTATAGAATCTAAAAAACAAGAAACTCCAGTTGCGGAGCCAGTAAAAGTAGTACAGCCAGTTGCCAAAAGCGGAGGGGACGAGATAATTGAGATGGATAGAATGCGTAAACTGATTGCTGATCACATGGTAAGCAGTAAGCAAACTTCGCCACATGTTACCTCATTTATAGAAGTTGATGTGACCAATATGGTGAATTGGAGAAATAAAGTGAAAACCAGTTTTGAGAAAAGAGAGGGAGAAAAAATAACTTTTACACCAATTTTTGTTGAAGCTGTAGCTAAAGCTTTAAAAGATTTGCCAATGGTAAATGTTTCTGTTAAAGGAAGTCAGATTATTAAGAAAAAAGATATCAATATTGGTATGGCAACTGCTTTGCCAAGTGGAAATTTAATTGTGCCGGTTATAAAAAATGCTGATCAATTAAATTTAGTTGGTCTAACAAAATCAGTTAATGATTTGGCTAGAAGATCAAGAGCAAACAAATTATTACCTGATGAGGTACAAGGTGGTACTTTTACGGTAACTAATCTAGGTACTTTTGATAATACAATGGGAACGCCAATTATCAACCAACCCCAAGTGGCTATTTTAGCAGTTGGTGCCATCAAAAAGAAACCTGCCGTTTTAGAAACTGAATATGGTGATGTAATCGCTATTAGACATTTAATGTACCTTTCTATGTCTTATGATCACCGGGTTGTAGATGGTTCTTTAGGCGGAATGTTTATTAAAAAAGTTGCTGATAATTTAGAGCAATGGGATGTGAATAGGGAGATTTGATTTAGGTTATAGGTTTTAAGTTTTAGGTATTAAGTTATAGGTTTTAAGTTTTAGGTATTAAGTTATAGGTTTTTTGAGTTTGGAGAATATTGTCTATTTACAAATCCTTAGTCATCGCTACGCTAAAGACTAAGGATAGATTAAAAAAATTAAACTTACGAAGTTTTTAAAACTTCGTAAGTTTTACAAGCTTTAAGCCTTTTGCCTTTAGTTTTGAGCTTTTTGCTTTATGCCTTTAGCTCTATTTCACAACTTCTACCCACTTTCCAGTATTCACAGCAGAAATTTCATTATTATACATCGCTTCGCAACTTACCGATGGTAAATAAAATCTACCTAAATAAGCAGCGTTTAACAACACTTGATAAGTTAAACTTTGTCTTGGATTGATGTTGAAATAAGTCAAAACTCTGTCGTCTCTAATATCACGATAAGTATAAGCCGAACTTGAATTTTCTCCATCGTTATCATTTAACCGGGTGTTGATAATTTCCCAACCTGATGGGAATATTTGTGTGAGCGCCATTTGTTGATAAACACCTCTTTGTCCGGGATTATTGATGGTGACTTCTGCTACAAAATCTGTCCCTTGAGATATTGAAGTTTGGTCTATTAATTTACCGTTTAGGGTTTTATAAACTACATCCATTGATAAAGTTTCTGGATTATTATTTTGTGGTGGGTTTTGACCTTGCGGAGGTTGCCCTTCTCTAATCACTCTCACATACAGTAAATTATCTCCTTTATTTTGAATCTTAATATTTGCATTCCCACTTTTAAAATCTATCGGAATTCTTTCTAAATAAGTACTTGAGCTTATCGTTTTAGAAACACCATTTATAGTATAACTTAAATTTAGTTTAGAACCGTCTTTGTTTACGCCGCAATATTTTGCGATGGCAATTAAAGAATAAGCCGTTGTTTGTGTACTATACCAACTTTCTTGGGATAGTTTTGCAGCTATAGATTTTAACAAACTTAAAGCTTGGGCTTTTCTGCCCATTTGTGTTAGCGTTTCTAAAATCATGGCTTCGTCCCTTAAATCAGAGCCAAAAGTATAACCCATTTGATTATAAGGTTTAATTTGAAGACTTAAACCACTAATCATTTTTGCTGCAACACCAGTTTGCCCAATTGAATAATAGGCTGCTGCCAATCTCCATTTTGCTGCATCAGAAAGATATTGAAATTCTCTTAACCTATTCATCGCACCAATCTCAGGCGATTTTGCCAATACTAAAAGATATAATCTATAAGCTTGAGTTAAATCTCCACCGTAAAAATTATTACTATTTGGTGTATAAGAATTTGCTTGTCTGCTTTGATAGCGTTTCCAATTCTCTAAAATTCCAACTGGCATTTGATAGCCTTTTTTCTGAGCTTCTAACAAGAAATGTCCAGCATAATTTGTTCCCCATTCATCGGCATCTTTATAACCTGGCCAATAGGAAAAACCACCATCAGTTGTTTGGAAAGTTCTTAATTTATTAATGCCCGATTTAATGTTTCTTTCTACTTGTGCTTTTTGTGAGCCACCTAATTCTGTCATTTGGTTTAACACCAATTGTGGAAATATCGCTGAAGTTGTTTGCTCAATACAGCCGTGTGGATATTGAATTAAATAATTAAGGCGTTTGGTTAAGTTCATCGCAGGGATGCTAGAAACCTCTAGGTGCGCCGTATTAGTTCCATAAATCCCGATAGGTTGAAAAGAACCAGACCAACTATTTTTTGCAGTAACTTCTGCTGCATCTACTTTTGTGATAAACGGATTTGGATTTCTAATATCCATCTCCACATCATATTCTGCTTTTTCATTTCCGCTTTTGGCGATGATTTTAACCTTTGCGATACCAATTGCATCTTTCACGTTAATATCAGCGAAAGCCATTTTCTCTCCAATTTCTGAAAAAGAGATGACTTGTTTGCTTCTTGATGAGGTTAATAAATTACTAGTCTGGATCTCTAAACTCACGTTCTTGATATTTTTATCCATCGCAAAAACTGTTATAGGAAGTTTAAAAGTTTCTCCAGGACCAGCAACTCTCGGCAAAGTGGCTAAAATCATCAAAGGTTTTTTAACCTGAACGCTTTTCTCGGCGTAGCCATACGCACCATCTTGCCCCGCGACAACCATCGCCCTAATAGCACCAATATATTGCGGTAATTTAAATTGATGTGTTGCTTTTTGTCCGGCTTTTAAAGTAAACGGCCCCATATATTTTATCACTGGTTTAAAACGATTTGCCTTTGCAGGGTCAACATTTCTATTGATATTTCCATCACCACCAATACTTAAAATACGAACCAAATCGCCACTATAAGCGCCAATTACATCATCAAATAAATCCCAAGTTTTAACACCTAAAGCTTCACGAGCATAAAAACTACTGTGTGGGTCGGGAGTTGTAAAACGTGTTAAGTCTAACAAGCCTTCATCTACAATGGCAATGGTGTAAGTCATGGCTTTTCCATTGGTTTCGCTTACGCTGATGTTGGTATTCACTTCTGGTTTTATAACAGAAGCCATTGTAATTACAGGTTTAAGAATGGTTTGCGGGTCTTCCACTAAAATCGGGATTACTCCATACATTCTAATCGGTAAATCATTAATGGTTTGCGAATGAGGTTGAAGCATGGTAATATTCACAAAAATATTTGGAGCCATTTCCTTTTCTACCTCAAAAGAGAATTTGGTTTGCCCTTGAGTGGTTTTAACCCAAAAGGTTTTTAAAACTTTACTGCCTGTTTCTATGCTTACCAATCCTCTTCCGTTTGCGCTACTTGGTATGGTCAAATTAACTTTTTCGCCGACTTTATAATTGTCTTTATCCGCAGTAAAAGAAAGCATGGCCGCATCTGTTGGGTTGTTTTGTTGTTCCCTTTGTTGCCAGCCTGGCCAATCAATATAAACTGTTTTTCCGGTAGTATGTCCGCTGCTTAAATCTTTTATTCTCACTAAATAACGTCCCCAATCAGGTTCATTAATCCTAAATTTCCATTTTCCTTTTCCGTTTGTTAATTGAACGGTTTCCTTTTTTAGTAGTTGATTGTAGCGATTTTGGGTAAAGTTAGAAAGCGTACCTTCTTGCTCATCCCACCACCAACGCCATTCAATTTTATATAATTCTACTTGTACGGCTTGCTGTCCTCGCAACAAATTGCCTTTATTATCTGCGTTAGCAATATCAATGTAATGGTCTTTTCCGGTTTCTAATAATCCAGAAAGCTTTTGCCCATCTGGTGTTTTTATCCCAACATAAGTATTGTAAACATGATATGGCATAGAAAAATTATCGATACTAAAATTCCCACCGGGTTCAAAAACCTTGGTCATAAATGTGGCTTTTAAAACACCGGGTGCACTTTCTGTTGCACTTAAATTTGCATCAATTATTGCTTGTCCGTTTTCATCTAAATTGCCTTCAAAAACAGTTTTACTTTCTGTTTGGAAAGCCGTTGTAGGATCATCGAAAGTATAATTCTCTAAATTTTTGAATATAGTTGTTGAAGGAGACAAAGTAGCATCTACCTTTGCTTTTAGGTTTTTTGCAGTTGCACCAAATAACCATTTGGAGGTTAAAGTACCTCTGTTATCTCTGCCTTTTCCTAATTCTTTTGCACCGTTAAAATCTAAATTGATTTTTAAACGGTTAGGCATAATGGTCTCTATTTTAATTGTTTTCGTAAATGTGGCACCGCCAACTTTAACTTTTGCCAACCAATTGCCTGTTGGTGCACCATTTTCGGTTTTAAAATGGAAACTATAAAAGCCATTGATGCCTTTTGAGGAAATCAGTTTTTTATTGAGTTGATTTTGAGGATTATATAACTCAAAAATTACTGGTAAATCCTGAGGTAAAGCCTTTAATTTATCTTCTAAAATAAAGCTCACATAAACAGAATCACCAGGTCGCCAAACGCCACGCTCTCCATAAATAAAACCTTTGATGCCATTTTGTACAACATCACCACTTACATTAAAACGGCTAAGTGGGAGGGAAGAACCATCGTCTAGTTTTAGAAAATTTCTGTCCTTATCCTTTTTAGCTAGCAATAAAAACGGTTTTCGTTTGGTGTCAAATTTGGCAATTCCATCACCATCTGTGGTTGCCGTTTGAATGATTTGATTTTGATAATCTAATATTTTAATTTCTACACCGCCCATTGGTTCAGTTGTTAAAATATCGGTTGCAAAAACCATTACAGAATTATCATTTCCTCTTTTAGTGATCAAACCAATGTTAGAAGCGATGATATTTCTTGAAACCCATCTTTCTTTATTATAATAGGAAGGCGTACAAGGATTGTCTTTTTCATCCCAATTATAACCTTGTGGATAATAAGAATTATAGCGCTGCCAAAAACTATCATCCTCATCTATATTTTCACTACCGTAATAATCTTCTTCGTAATTATTACCCTCATTACTATTTTCATTTTTGATATTTCCATCGCAACCATAAAGCGAATATTCTTTTCTGAAACCAATAGTTATGCGATACATCGCCCCGGGTTCAGTCTTTATCAACCGATCTATATCTAAAGCAAAACGGTTTTTCTTTTTTAGATCGATGGATTTATCATCGTCCAAACGGATGGTTTTTTCTACGACAGGTTTTCCTACTCTTCGCAAATCATTTTCACCGTTTCGTTCATTATTTTGCAAAAATTGAGGGATGTTATTTTCATAAATTTTAATGATGCTTACATCAACCGCTTTTAAATTGATTGCATCAAAAGGATAAGTAAGTTTCCCCGAGTCAGGAATGATTGTTCCTTTACTTGGGATTGTTATGTTTGGCTCTACATTCTCAAAATTGACGCTTGCATTAACTGGTTTTTGAAGCTTTTTGCCAATAATGTTTTCTATCCCTTGATTTACATTTATAGCATAATTGCCTAAAAACTTTTCAGAACCATAAACTTTAACTTCACTACCTTCAATTGTAAAACTAGTTTCAGAAATATTACTAATACTTATTAAACCAGCCAAATCTTGGGCAACCATCACGGGATTAGAAAATTGAACTAAAACATATTGTTCTGGTTCTTGCATTGCTTTTACATCTAAAACTTTAAACACTCCATTTGCCGGAAGCTCAAATTTTTTATTTCCTTTTACATCGGCATTTATAGCATCACCGTCCCAGGTTAAATCTAAATCCTGGTCGGTTTTACCCATTTTTAAACTATCAATGGTAAAGCTAGAAACCTGTGTTGTTGGATTATGTATCCATTTTATTTTTGTCGATTTATCACTATAAGTTGCATTTAACAGTTTTTCTATTTCTTTCGGGATTTCTTCATCGGAAGTGTAAACATTTCCAGTAAGCTTAAGATAATCTAAAGAAGAACTATTTATCGATTTTAAACCATTAAATTCTATTTTAAACGATGGTTTGATGACTTGGAAATTGAAATTAAATTCAGCCAATTCTGATGGAACTTCTGTTAATTTTTTAAGATTTAAAGTAACATCATATTTTTTTCCAGGTTCTAAATCTTCTTTGGGAGTAAAACTGATAGTTCGTTCATCGGTCCAAATGGCAGTTCCTTTAACACTCGGACTAAAATCTAATATTCCATCTTTTACTAGTTCATTTGCACTATGTACGCCTTTAACATCGCCAGCTAATTGAATTCTTATACTTGCTTTTTTAGATATTGTACCAGATGTATAAGCTTCAATAAATTTAGCATAAGCTGGATTATTTTCATCATTAGGTTTATTCTTTAAACTGAAATAAACAATAAAAGAAATAACAATGATACCTAATGCGATTAGAGATGCAGTAAGAATCTGTTTTTTAGATGAAAAGCTAGATGTCATGATACAGATTTTTGATTTACCAAATTAGACAAATGTTCTTGAAGTTTATGAAGATTTGAAATTTGAATCAAAAAGGAATTTTTAAGAAAAATTTTTTAATAATTAACAATATAATTATTGTTCTTGATCCTTATCTTTTTGTAAATCAAGCTCAATATTTTGTTCGTTAAGATTCTTCGCAAAAGATTTTTTATCTTTAGCATTTTTCTTTAAATAAAAAAATAGAAGAATTATCACGATCAAGACAACCAGCAATATAATTAAGATATTAATTTCCATGGTATGTTTTTAGGCAAAGTAGCATTTTAATGTTAACATAAGGTCTCTTTTATAAAATCCTGATCACCTTAACAAATCTACCTTGATAGTATTTGTTTAAAGGCGTAATAGTTACACCATAAGCTTTGCCAGAGGTACAATGAATAAATTTTATTTCCTGACTAGTTTCGATAATTATACCCATATGGCCAACATTTCTTATGGTGCTATCCGTACCGGTAAATAAAATCAAATCACCTGGTTTAACATTTTTCCATTCTATTTTTTTACCATAATTTGTAAAATCTACAGAACTTCTTGGCACTTTAATATTAAAATGATTGTAAACTGACGTGATAAAACCAGAACAATCTAAACCTATATTAATATCTGTAGAGCCATATTTATAAGGAACACCAATTAATGTTTTGGCATAATCAATAATTTGGTTTGGAAGGAGGTTAGAGATTGTATCTTTTTGTGAGATGGTTTCTTTTGAATCAATCTGATATTGAATAGCAATAGAATCATTAATTGTTTTCAATTCTATTTTTTTACTCTTGTTTCCTGTACAATTGGAAAAAAGGTAAACAAAGGAAATTAGGAATATTTTAATCATAGACTGTTAAATATAGGATTTTAAGATGAGTAACAAATATTAACAAAGCCTTTTCAATATTAATCCCTATTTGCAAATCAAATTTCTATTTTTGAGACTTATCCAAGCAGAAACACCACTAAATGAATGTAGAGCTTTTTATTCCTTGTTTTGTTGACCAACTTTATCCAACAACCGCTGCAAATACAGTTAAGGTTTTAGAAAAAGCGGGTTGTAATGTGATATATAATCCAGAGCAAACTTGTTGTGGTCAGCCGGCATACAATGCCGGTTTTTGGGATGAAGCAAAAGAAGTTGGAACTAAATTTCTTAATGATTTTTCTGAACAAAATTATATAGTTTCTCCGTCGGCTTCTTGTACAGGGATGGTTAAAAATGGCTTTAACGATTTATTTTTTAATACCGCCATTCATAATAAATGTAAAAGCATTCAAGGAAACATTCATGAGCTTTCAGAATTTTTAATTAACGTAGCTAAGAAAGATTATTTTGGTGCTGAGTTGTTAGGAAAAGCTGTTTATCACGATTCTTGTGCAGCTTTGAGAGAATGTAAAATTAGAGAAGAACCAAGATTGCTATTAGAAAAAGTTTTGGGTTTAGAGATTGTGCCCATGAAAGACCAAGAAGTTTGCTGTGGTTTTGGAGGTACTTTTGCAGTAAAATTTAGTGGTATTTCTAGCGCAATGGCAGAGCAAAAAGTAATGAACGCTTTAGATGTTGGTGCAGAATATATCATCTCTACCGATGCTTCTTGTTTATTACAATTACAGGCTTACATTGATCAAAAAAACCTCCCAATTAAAACTATGCATTTAGCTGATGTTTTAGCTACAGGATGGGGAAATGTTTAAGTTTTATAACTTTAAAACAAAATTTATTTGATATCGATTGAATTACTTTTTAATAAACTAATTCTAAAATTGTGGTGAAATCTAATAGATATTTCGAATAACCATTTTTAATCCAAACATTTTAAGAATGAAAAAATTAGTTCCATACTTATTTTTATCTGGTATTTTAATTCAATTTTATTATTTGATATCGTCAATTTATGCCAGTAATCAGGATTTAGTTTACGAAGAAAAGCAACATTGTTTTATAAAATTTTGGCCTGTATTTAATGATCCTTTCCACGTAGTATTTTTAGTTTTTATTACAACAATAGCTTTGATTTCACTGATGATTTATAATTTAGCCACTTCAGATAGCACTTTATATAAAAAAGCATTTTTAATTATTGAAAGTATACTAATGGCATTTATTGGTTTTAGCTTGCTTTAAGATTTTCTTATGGATTAAAAACGAAATCCTTTATAACTCTTCCCTCAACATTCTAAAATTTCTTGTATTTTCGCTCCTAACAAAAATGCTCATTTGTATGGGTGTGAATTAATAAATTTTTACAACTTATAAATCATATCGTAAATGATTAAAATAACTCTTCCCGACGGTTCAGTTAGGGAATATGAAAAAGGGATAAACGCCCATCAAATTGCACTTTCAATTTCAGAAGGATTAGCTCGTAACGTTTTAGCTGCCGAAGTAAACGGTAAAGTAGTAGATTCTTCTCAATCTATTGAGGAAGATTCATGGGTTAAATTATTAACCTGGAATGATACCAACGGTAAATCAACTTTTTGGCATTCTTCTGCACATTTATTAGCCGAATCTTTAGAATCACTTTATCCAGGCACTAAATTCGGTATTGGGCCAGCTATTGAAACTGGTTTTTATTACGATGTTGATTTTGGGGACCGAGAATTCTCTTCTGATGATTTTAAAAAAATTGAGGATAAATTTTTAGAACTCGCCCGTACTAAATCTGAATATACAAAAACTGCAGTTTCTAAAGCTGATGCTACTAAATATTTTGAAGAGAAAGGCGATGAATATAAACTTGATTTAATCAAGGATTTAGAAGATGGTAAAATTACTTTTTACACTCAAGGTAACTTTACAGATTTATGTCGTGGTCCGCATATTCCAAATACAAGTTTTATCAAAGCTGTAAAACTGATGAATGTTGCAGGAGCATATTGGCGTGGCGATGAAAGTAGAAAACAACTGACTCGGATTTACGGAGTTACTTTTCCTAAGCAAAGCGAATTGACAGAGTATCTTCACATGATTGAAGAGGCTAAAAAACGTGATCATCGTAAATTAGGTAAAGAATTAGAGCTTTTTACTTTTTCTGAAAAAGTAGGAATGGGTTTGCCAATGTGGTTACCTAAAGGAACTGCTTTAAGAGAGAGATTAGTTGGATTTTTACAAAAAGCACAACAAAAAGCTGGTTATGAACAAGTAATTACACCACATATTGGTCACAAAAATTTGTATGTTACTTCTGGCCATTATGAGAAATATGGCGCAGATGCTTTTCAGCCGATAAAAACACCACAAGAAGGAGAAGAGTTTTTCTTAAAACCGATGAACTGCCCTCACCATTGTGAGATATATAAATTTAAACCGCGTTCTTATAAAGATTTACCCATCCGTTTGGCGGAGTTTGGGACTGTTTATAGATACGAGCAAAGCGGAGAATTACATGGTTTAACTCGTGTAAGAGGATTTACCCAAGACGATGCTCACTTATTTTGTCGTCCAGATCAAGTAAAAGAGGAATTCAAAAAAGTGATAGATTTAGTACTTTATGTTTTTAAAGCTTTAGGTTTTGAAAATTATACTGCACAAGTTTCTTTACGAGATCCTCAAAACAAAACCAAATATATTGGCTCTGATGAAAATTGGGAATTAGCTGAGGCTGCCATCATTGAAGCCGCTGAAGAAAAAGGTTTAAGTACAGTTGTAGAGTTAGGTGAAGCGGCTTTCTATGGACCAAAACTAGATTTTATGGTTCGTGATGCTTTAGGAAGAAAATGGCAGTTGGGAACAATTCAGGTAGATTATAATTTGCCTGAAAGATTTGAGCTGGAATATACTGGTAGCGATAACCAAAAACATCGTCCTGTAATGATTCATAGGGCTCCGTTTGGATCTTTAGAACGATTTGTTGCTGTTTTAATTGAGCATTGTGCAGGTAACTTTCCATTATGGCTTACTCCAGAGCAATTTATCGTTTTACCAATCTCAGAAAAATATGAAGAATATGGTAAAAATGTTTTGGATTCATTAAATAATTCCGATATTCGCGGCTTGATTGACTTCCGCGACGAGAAGATTGGTCGAAAAATTAGAGACGCCGAGGTCAAGAAAATTCCTTTTATGCTTATTATAGGGGAGAAAGAGATGCAGGATGGTACGGTTTCTGTAAGAAAGCATGGCGAAGGTGATATAGGAGTGATGAGTATAGAAGAGTTCAGCAATCATCTTCAAAAAGAAATTTTAATTAACTAAAAGGGAGGCCGATTATCAGACCAAAATTGAATCCGAATAGAAGCAGAAGAACCACAGAACCAGCTCATAATATCAATAAACGTATTAGAGCTAGAGAAGTAAGGGTAGTAGGCGAGGATATAGAGCAGGGAATTTACCCTATTGAAAAAGCGTTGGCAATGGCAGAAGAGCTAGATCTTGACTTGGTTGAGATTTCTCCAAACGCCGTTCCACCAGTTTGTAAAATTGTTGATTACAACAAGTTTGTTTACGAGCAAAAGAAAAAACTTAAGGAAATTAAGTCAAACGCTAAGCAAACAGTAATTAAGGAAATTAGATTTGGTCCTAATACTAGTGATCACGATTTCCAATTCAAATTAAAACATGCCGTTTCATTTTTAGAGAATGGAGAAAAAGTAAGAGCTTATGTTCACTTTAAAGGTAGAGCCATCGTTTACAAAGAGCAAGGTGAAATTTTATTATTAAAATTTGCACAAGCCTTAGAAGATGTAGGAAAAGTAGAACTATTACCTAAATTAGAAGGTAAAAGAATGTTCTTAACAGTTGCGCCTAAAGCAGGAAAGAATTAATATAAACAGGTTAAAACAAAAAGCATTATTATGCCAAAAATGAAAACCAATTCCAGTGCAAAAAAGCGTTTTTCGCTTACTGGAACAGGTAAAATCAAAAAGAAGGGTGCCTATAAAAGTCACATCTTAACAAAAAAATCGACAAAGCAAAAACGTAACTTAACTAAAACCAGCTATGTATCTGATGGTGATTTAGGAAATGTACAACGTATGCTTTGCATCGGAAAGTAAATAATTATTAACCAGGGATTGGGTTTAAGCATTCCGCTAGCGGATTCACCTCTTACCAAAAACAATTAAATTATGCCACGTTCGGTTAACGCAGTAGCGTCAAGAAGAAGAAGAAAGAAAGTCCTAAATATGGCCAAAGGCTATTGGGGATCAAGAAGCAAGGTTTTTACCATTGCTAAAAATACTGTTGAAAAAGGTTTACAATATGCCTTTAGAGATAGAAAAGTTAAGAAAAGAGAATTCAGAGGTTTATGGATTCAGCGTATCAACGCTGCTGCTCGTGAGCATGGAATGTCTTACTCTCAATTTATTGGAAAAGTTGCTGTTAAAAATATCGGCTTAAACCGTAAGGTTCTTGCAGATTTAGCGATGAATCATCCAGATGCTTTTAAAGCAATAGTTGATGCAGTAAAATAAGAGGTAAACTGTTTTAGGAATTTTTAAAAAAGGAGCGCAAATTGCGCTCCTTTTTTTGTTTAAGAGAAGAATAAAATAAACTGGGTATTTTATTAATAATTTTTTATAAAAAAAAAATATCAAATTTCATGTTCTAAAGCGAAAGATTCTTTAAGTAAAGTATTTCTATTTATAACAATAATTTTATTTATAATTTAATTTTAAGGATTTTTAGAATTATAATAGATAAAAAAATTAATTTAAAATATTTTAATTTTCTTTTATCAGATTTTTTTCATTTTAAAATTTTGCTTGCTCAACTTAGTATTATAAATTAATTGCTTTTAATACAATGAGAACCAACAATTTAGACAATGCTTCTGCTGCAGCAATTAATTTTTCTAACTTTTATGGTTTTAAACCTGAAACAGATTTTATCAATCAAATACAGCAGCATCCATTTTACCCAAGTTTATGGGGAATTAGTGAGGTTTTAGAAAAAGAAGCGGGCGTAAAAAACTTTGCGGTAAAAATAGAGCCGAATCAATTAAAGGAAGTAAATTTTCCTTGTATGGCACATTTAAATACTAGAGGTGGAGAATAGCTATTCTAAAGGATTTAGAGAATGATACTGTTATTACGAGTTAGACGGAAAAAAGAAAAAGCTAGGTATTGAGGAATTTGCTAAAATTTGGACAGGTGTTGTATTAGTGATCGAATCTAAAAAGAAAGCTATTTCTAACACACTTGAAATACAAAAAATAACTCCCTATATTTTACCTATTTTATCTTTTGCCATATTCTTATTAATTATCAATAAAAGCTTAGAAAGTACAATTGTTAGTCTTGCCTTATTCATCAGTCAGTTTTTAGTCTTAATAACAGGTTTAATTGTTTCCGTGTTTTTGTTGCTTCAAAGCTTGGGTAAAAGCAACAGTTTGATACAGCAAATATGCGGTGGAGATACTAAGCATAATTGTAATCATATTTTAAGTGCAAAAGCAGCAAACATTTCGTCTTGGCTTTCTTTATCCGATCTTGGCTTTCTTTATTTTTCCGGGTCATTATTATTATTATTATTGAGCCAAAATTCTCATGCTGTTTCAATTTTGGTCTTATTTAATTTATTGGCATTACCTTTTACTTTTTGGTCGGTTTATTACCAATGGCGAATAGCAAAAACGTGGTGTAGGTTATGTTTAATTATACAGGGTTTATTTTGGTTACAAGCAATAGCCAGTTTTTTTATACTTCAAGACTTTCCTTTATTTCAAGATTTTAATTTTATACGAATTTCAGGTTTAGGCCTCATTTTTATTTTTCCATTGGTTTTATGGTTAACGGTAAAACCCATTTACAAAAGCACCCAAACCATACGTCCATTAAAACAAGAACTGAATAAGTTAAAATATAATGTTGATACCTTTAAAAACTTATTAATAAGCCAAAAGCAATATGTAGGGACTTTACCAAAAACTACCATTGTATTAGGAAACCCAGATTCTAATTTAGAGATTACCATGGCTTCTAACCCTTTTTGTAGCCCCTGTGCAAAAGCGCACCAATTTTTAGAAGAATGGTTAAAAAAGGAAATAGATTTTAGATTGAACATCATTTATACTTTCACTATGGATAAAAATGAAAAGCAAAATCAATTTTTTAGTCATTTGGTTAAATTGAAGACCGAAAATGAGCAAATAGTTGGAGCAGCTTTACAAGATTGGTATAAAGATGATTATGGAAAACTGGATAAATGGAAAGAAAAATACCCTATAAAAGCTGAAGAAACCGACAAATTATTATTATTGGAACAAGTGAATTGGTGCAAACTAAACGAAGTAAAAGGAACGCCTACTTTTTATATTAATGGTTACGTGTTGCCAGAAAACTACAGATTGAAAGCCTTGAAGTATGTTTTGATGAATATGGAATAAGTTGTAGGTAGTAAGTGATAAGTATTAGGTACTGAGTAATAAGTATAAGAATTAAGAAATAAGATAAATTTAGATAATTACAGTTAACCCAAATGTTTCACCATTTAAAGCAAAACGCCTTCTCTTGAACCACTAAAAAGGAAAGGCCGCCAAAGGGGCAGCCCAACCTAGTCTTACCAACTTCTCGGTAAACATGTAAAAAATCCCAATAAGGTATTGGGTCTTTAGGTTGTACTAAAACCTAAAGAATTGCAAATCTATAAATAATAATAACATGAAAAATTTTGTAAGATTAAGTAAGAATGAAATGAAAATGGTTATGGGTGGGGTTTTACAAGATCCTATTGGTGGAGGTGATGGTGGCGAAGAAGCTAAATGCAACGGCACTTGCGCATCAGGTTCTACTTGTAAAGTACCAACAGCTTGTACTCAGTGTGGTTGTGTGAATTCTAGTGGTACTCAAACGGCGTCACATTGTAATTAATTATTATAAAAAAATAGGCTGTCTTAATAGACGATTTTTTTAGTTAAAGCGGAATAACGACTTTATTTATACCACTTTTGATGAATTTAAACTTGCTAAGTAATTTCTATGTTTTAGACAGCCTTTTAACTATATTATGAAAACTAAATTTATTCTTCTTCTTTTTTTACTCTTTTATACTTCTTTTTGTTTTGGACAAAAGATGTTTGAAACTAAAATTTATTTCCCTCCACAACTAAATTATAAATCGTATGCGATATCTTATGATAGTGGTAGTGGAGAAATCCCTGTTTCAAATAAAATAAATAATGTTACTATATCGGATACACTCAAAAGTATATATGCAGTTATTAAAGTAAATTTTTTAGGAAAGAATAATCAAATAATGTTTACTGATAATTTTTGGGTCAAGGATAAAGGGTCAACAATTACATATTTTAATAAAACTAATCAATATCGATTCAATTTTCCTTCATTAAATCCAGCTCTTAATTTTAAAATGTTAAATGCCTTAAATCAAATGCAAGAGGTACAATCTAATTATTTAAAATATATATATAGAGAGAAAATTAATTTAAATAAATTTTTAAAAAATAATTCAGAAAAATTAGAGCTTAATGATTCTGTAACTCTAATAAAATATTTAAAGAATAAGCAAGACATAGAAAAAAAATCATATGAATTTATTTTGAATAATAAAACTTCTTACTATTCATTCTTACTTTTTAAAGATTATTTAATGTATTCAAATTATAATATAGATAGCTTAACATATTTATATCATTTATTTTCAAAAGAATTAATTAATAGCTTTTATGGCAAAAAAATTTCAATATTTCTTAATGCGAAGAGTCTCAAAGTTGGGTCAGACGCACCTGAATTTGAATTATATGATTTAAATAATGAAAAAATAGTTGTCAATAATGAGAAAATAACTTTATTAATATTTTGGGCGACATGGTGCAAACCTTGCATGGAAGAAATACCTGTCCTCCTACAAATAAGGAAAAAATTTCCAAAAGAAAATTTGAATATTATCGCTATAAGTTTAGACAAGAAGGTCGAAACAATTAAAGAAGCAGTACAAAAAAACGATATGAATTGGATAAATTCAATAAGTAATAATGATATTTTAGATAAATATATTAGCAAAGGTATCCCAGAAATTTTCTTGATTAAAAATAAAAAAATAATTTACACGCGTAATCTTGAAAAGTTTGATGATATTAAGAATTTAATGTATTTGAATAAAACATTAAATGAATTAAATTATAAAATTGAAGCTGATTCCTTTTAAAAAATAAAGTTAAGCAACATTACATAATTACTTATCATTTGCAGGATAAAATGTATAAAACTAAAAGCTACAGTAGTTTTTTAAATGAAGCTTCATGAAACTCTACCGCCAACAAGACCAAATGGATTGCGGCCCAACCTGCTTACGCATGGTGGCCAGCCATTATGGGCTTAATTTTAGTTTGCAAAGGTTGCGTGGCCTGTCAGGTTTTTCTAAAGAAGGAGTTTCTTTATTAGGAATTGCAGATGCCGCAGAGCAAATTGGTTTTAGGGCAACAGGAGTAAAGATTAATATTGGTCAATTAAGAGAAGCGGTATTGCCCATTATCCTACATTGGGGGCAAAACCATTTTGTAGTCCTCCATAAAATAAAGAAAAACAAATATACCATTGCAGACCCTGCAAAGGGGATGTTGACCTATAACGAGAAAGAATTCTTGGAATATTGGTACAGCTATAAAAATAATGGTTCTTCTTTTGGCATTGCTTTAATGCTAGAACCAAGCAGCGCTTTTTATAAAGAAGAAGGAGATAATGAAAAGCGTAAAGGCTTTGCAGAATTTTATACTTATTTATTTAGGCACAAAAAACTGTTGGTGCAATTGGGTTTTGGTTTTGCCATTGGCAGTTTATTACAACTCATTTTGCCTTTTTTAACTCAAGCCATTGTAGATGTGGGTATCAACACCAATGATATTGGTTTTATCTACATCATTCTCATAGCTCAATTTGTATTGCTTTTGGGCAGGATGAGCGTTGATTTTATCCGCTCCTGGATATTGCTGCACATCAGTACAAGGCTCAATATTTCCGTTCTTTCAGATTTCCTGATCAAACTGATGCGTTTGCCAATTAGTTATTTTGATACCAAAATGACCGGCGATATTATGCAGCGCATGAACGACCAAAAGCGGATAGAGAGCTTTTTAACGGGCCAATCTTTACAGATTATTTTTTCCATGTTCAATTTGGTGATATTCTCTTTTGTATTGGCTTTTTATAACCTGAATATCTTCATTGTTTTTTTGGTGGCAAGCATACTTTATGGTGTTTGGGTCATTGCATTTCTCAATAGGCGTAAGCAATTAGATTATAAGCGTTTTGCTATTTCTTCACAAAACCAAAGTGAGGTGATACAATTGATAAACGGGATGCAGGAGATTAAACTCAGCGGAAGCGAACAACAAAAACGTTGGAACTGGGAACGCATACAAGCAAAATTATTCAATTACAATATTAAAAGTCTTTCGTTGGGGCAAAGCCAACAGGCAGGGGCAATGTTTATTAATGAAGGAAAAAATTTCATCATTATTTTTTTGGTGGCACAAGCGGTTATCAATGGTCAGCTTACTCTGGGAGCAATGATAGCCATACAATATATTATTGGGCAGTTGAGCAGTCCAGTAGAGCAGTTATTGGGTTTTATCCAATCTTATCAGGATGCCAGCATCAGTATGGAAAGGTTAAATGAAATCCACGAATTGGAGGATGAAGAGCCTATGGAAAAAACTTTTGCTACTCAACTTCCAGAAGATAAGACTATTAATATCAACCAACTCAGTTTTAAATATCCAAGTGCGGGGAATGAGCCTGTACTTTCAAATATCAACCTACAATTTGCTGCGGGAAAAACCACCGCTATTGTAGGTATGAGCGGGAGTGGAAAAACTACCCTGTTAAAATTGCTATTAGGTTTTTACACGCCATTGAGTGGAGAAATAAAAATTGGCAATTCAGACTTGTTTAATATTCAACCTAAATTTTGGCGGCAACAATGTGGCGTGGTAATGCAAGATGGTTTCATATTTTCTGATAGTATTGCCAATAATATTGCCGTTGGCGAGGATTACCCAAACCCAGAAAAATTAAGCAATGCTGTAAAGATGGCTAATATCCAAGATTTTATCAATTCGTTACCTTTAGGTTTACAAACAAAGATCGGTTCAGAGGGAAATGGGATTAGTCAGGGGCAAAGGCAAAGGTTATTGATTGCGAGAGCAATTTACAAAAACCCAGAATATTTATTTTTTGATGAGGCTACCAATGCATTAGATGCCAATAACGAAAGCCAGATTGTTACCAATATGGAGCAATTTACCAAAGGTAAAACTGTAGTAGTGGTGGCGCACCGTTTAAGCACAGTTAAAAATGCAGATCAGATAGTGGTATTGGATAAAAGAGAAATAGTAGAAACAGGAACACACCAAGAACTGACTGCTCTAAAGGGGAACTATTTTAATTTGGTAAAGAACCAATTGGAGTTGGGGGCTTAATTGGGCTTAAGGCTTAAAGCTTAAAGCTTAAAGCGATGCTTCGACTACGCTCAGCATGACAAACGAAGGTCTCTTTATTATGGAATGTCATCCTGAGCGCAGTCGAAGGGCGGCATGAATGGTTTTAAAATCTATATATTATTTAATTATGCCACAAGAACAACCGCACTATAGCGAGGAAGTACAAGACATCATTTCCGATACACCACCATGGTTATTAAAATGGGGTCTTACGGTTTTCTTTTTGGTTTTGGTAAGTTTGGTAATTTTTTCCGCATTTATAAAAATGCCTGATAAAGTTGCTGGAAAGTTAAAAATTGAAAGTGTAAATAGACCTGAAGAAATCATATCACATACGCAAGGCAAGCTTACCCAATTGTTTGTAAAAGAAAATAGTTTGGTAGATAGCGGTGAAATATTGGGTTTTGTAGAAAGTATTGCCAAACCAGTACAAGTTCTACAGGTTGCGGAAATCATAGCAAACATTCAGCATTTAGCTATCCAAAATAGATTAGAGGATATAAGCAACGTTACATTGATAAATCCTGAAAATTTGGGAGAATTACAGAATGATTTTTTAATATTTTCTCAATCTTTAACGGAGTTCAAATCATTTTTGTCAACGGGGTTTTACAGTCAGAAAAAATTTGTCATTGCCAAAGAAATGAGCGATTTAGGCTTACAAAAGAAAGGGCTCATGAATCAAAAACAAATTTATGAGCAGGATTTTGAGATAGCAAGCAAAGAATTTGAGGCCAATAAAAAACTATTGGCGGGTAAGGTAATTTCTCTTTTAGAATATAAAAGGGAGGAGAGCAAGTTTTTAAATAAAAAAATACCTTTAGAAAACATACAATCTTCTTTATTAGGAAACGAGTCTTCTAAAAACCTGAAACAACAAGAATTGGATGAGTTAGCCAATAAAATTGCGGAGCAAAAAACAAATTTTTTAGCTAAAGTAAGTCAGTTTAAAAGCGAAATAGAAAATTGGAAAACCAACTATATTTTACAATCTAAAACAAAAGGCAAAGTGGTTTTTAACCGTTTTTTGAAACGAGGAGATTATATAGAACCCAATAAAGTATTATTTTATATTTCAAATAGAAATTTGGGCGGATTTATTGGAGAAATGGCAGTAGGACAATATGCTTTAGGCAAAGTTAAAGAAGGGCAAAATGTGGTAGTTAGATTGAACGCATTTCCTTATCAAGAATATGGAGTTTTGAAGGGTAAAATCAGCTATCTATCAGACCAGACCATAGGAGATTCAATTTATGTAGCAAGAGTTATGTTTGATAATAATGCGCAAACATCTTATCATCAGAAATTGAATCTTAAAAATGGTTTGGTTGCAGAAGCAGAAATAATCACTCAAAAAAGAAGTCTGTTGACTAAGCTTTTTAGTAGCGTTTATGCGATGTTTAATAATGAATAAGGGTGATAAGTTGAAGGTAGAAAGTATCAGGTAAGAAGTAAGAAGTGTCTAGTAACAAGAAAATTAAGATAATTACAATTAACTCAAATGTTTCACAATTTAAAGTAAAACGTCTTCCCTTAATTCACTAAAAAGGAAAGGCCGCCCAAGGGGCAGCCCAACCTAGCCTTACCAACTTCTCGGTAAACAACATTTAAAAAATCCCAATAAGGTATTGGGTCTTTAGGTTGTACTAAAACCTAAAGAATTGCAAATTTATAAATAATAGTAACATGAAAAATTTTGTATATTTAAGTAAGAATGAAATGAAAATGGTTTTGGGTGGGATTGAACGTGTGGAATTAGGGGATGGAAGTTGTACTGTTTCTCATAGCTGTTCTTCAACTACATCAATAGGATGTTCTGGTGAAGTTGGAACCTGTGTTGTCAATTCAACAGAACATTGGGTAAGCTGTGATGGTGCTAGAACAAATTGTAATTAAAATAAAATGTTGGTCTAATTGACCAACATTTTTAAAATAAACAAACAAATTTTTATAATAAATTTTATGAGGTGGTTTTCAACATTTTTGTTAATATTCTTATCTAGAAGCCTTGTTGCGCAAGAATTATCTCAGATCAAACTCGCAAAATGCATCTCAAATTATCCTTTTAAGGAAAGTTTGGTTGGAACTGAGATAATCAATGAAATAAATGATTATAAAATACCAAACCAACTAAAAGATTTTATTATCAAAAAATATTCGATAAGAAATAGGTTTAATATCGATAGATTTAATTTTATGAATGATGTTAATAGAGACTTTATTTCTGTTCTCATTAATATCAACCCAGATAGTTCCAGAACCGTTATTATTGATACAAATAACGATATAGATTTCACAAATGATAAGTCTATAGTTTATTCCAAAATAAAAAGTGTGAATGAAGATTTTTTTGTAGTTCAGTTAAGTTATAAAACAGAACTAATTAATTTTTATTTCCAAGCATTTACCTATCCAAAAAATTTAACTTATAATATCAAAACTGAACAAGATCACTATTTAATTATCAGATCTTTCGAAACTTATTCTGGTATTTTAAAAATTGATAATAATAAATACCAGATTTATATTAAAAATAATTTTTCTACTCCTTATTATCATAAAAGTAATATAGAAATCTCTGTTAAAGATTCTTTAGGGAATTATAAGTTCTATAATTCAAATGAAGCAATTGACATTAAAGGAAATAAAATCTTAATAGATAGCATATCAATTACTGGAGATAAATTATTTGTAAAAACTTTTAAAAAAGACGTCAATTTTCATGAGTATGGTTTTACAAAAGACTTTTATCTGGCTCCTTTTAATATTTTAGATTTTAATCAAAAAAACCTTGAACTACCTGTAAATAATAAATATACACTAATAGATTTTTGGGGTACATGGTGCGCTCCTTGTAAAGAGCTTACACCAAAATTGGTTGCTATGAATCAAAAATTCAAGAAAAAAATAAGTATGATTAGTATAGCTGGGATTAGTAAATTAAATGATGTTAGGGAATACGCTTATAAACATAATATGGATTGGACTCAGATTGTTGATGAGGGAAATAATAAGAGATTATTTAGTAATGAAATGTTTAATGTAAATGAATATCCCACATTTATTTTAATTGATCAAACAGGGAAAATTGTTTCTAAAGGAACTGGCGCAAAGGCTTTAGTAGAAATTGAAGCAATATTAGATAAATGAAATGCTTCTATTAATAAGATAAAATATTTAAAAAGACAAATCGATTAAGCATAATGGTTAAATGTTATATATATTCTATTATGCTAATGTTACGAGAAAAAATTGGTTTATCAATATTAATAACCTTTTATCTATTCAGCCCATCAATCACAAATGCTCAGAACCATTCCTCAAAACCATATAAATTATATGTAGAATTATATAATGCTCCGTTTGCTTCTCTATATCTTCATGACTATACCGAAGGAAGAAATGTTTTTATTGCTGGAAAAAAAACAAAACAATTTACGTGGGAAATTATAATACCGGATAATATTGTCAAGGAT
Source organism: Sphingobacteriales bacterium (assembly GCA_038237895.1). GTDB lineage: Bacteria > Bacteroidota > Bacteroidia > Sphingobacteriales > Sphingobacteriaceae > Pseudopedobacter. The sequence goes on from JBBRYE010000007.1 coordinate 48,755, forward strand.
TTTGAAAATATGGAATTAGTAGGATTCTCGTCAAAATATAAGTGTAATTCTAAAGAACTTATTCGTTTTAAAGGTGAAAAAAATTTAGTTGTAAATATTGGAGTAGAAGATAGAAATAATTTTATCTATGGTACATTTATAGACACAGTAGTATTTCATAATGAAAATTTTCAAACTTTAATAAATAATAAAGACACACTCTTAAATGGTGATTTAATTTGTTCAGATTTTAAGCTAATTATTAAAGGGCCTAATTCAGATATTGAAGTGAGATCGCAAGATCCTGTGTTTAGTTGGTTTTGGAATTCAAATGATAATACAATTACTTATGATGCACATTTAAAATCCTATATCCAACTTTCAAAAAAATACCCTAATTCTAGATTCTTGATAAGTAATTTAGCAGGTAATCTTTACAGATATAAATCAAAGGAAGACATTAAAAAGGTTTTTGAAAATTTTACTGATAAACATAAAAACACAATTTGGGCTAAACATATAAAGCAATTTTTGTCTCAAAAGAAATTCCCGAATTCTACTTTACCAACCATTTATGAACACATTAACGAGAACATCATTCAAGATACTTCAAAATGTAATTTAGTTATTTTTACAGCCTCTTGGTGTTTACCATGCATTGAAGAAATCCCAATTCTTAAAAGAATTTATGGAGATTTGGGTAAAGATTTAATTTTGACATATATTTCTATTGATAATGCTAAAGGTATCTCTTCATTTAAAGATTTGCTTAAAAAGCAAGAAGTCCCATGGCGTAGTTTATTAGCGTATCAGGATGTAAAAAGTATCAAGCAAAAATATTTTATAGAAGGGATTCCGTATACGATTTTTATTTATCCTAATCAAAATATGGAAACCTTAGATGTAAGAAAAGCTAAAGACCTTTCAAAATTATATTCGGCTATTAGTTCTTCACAAAAGAATCCTTAGCTTAACAATCAAAGTTTAATCAAAATATTGGGAATTAATTTCCGGATTAATTTTACAACTGTCATACTATTAAAGTTATACATAAACCATTTTGTTGCGGTAATAAATAAATAGTTTTATTTTTAACCATGCTAACCCCATCATCAGAAGCTATTCTACATTTTATTTGGAAATATAAAATGTTCAATCCTTTGGGATTGAGAACAACTGATGGTGAGATTTTGCTAATTATTGGTATAGGAATTCATAATATGGATGCTGGTCCGGATTTTCATCAGGCGAAGGTTAAAATAGGAGAAACCATTTGGGCTGGGAATGTAGAAATCCATCTAAAATCTTCTGATTGGTTAAAACATCATCATGATATTGATAAAGCTTATGATAATGTGATTTTGCATGTGGTTTGGGAAAACGATGTCGATATAAAAAGAACAGACGGAACTATTATTCCAGTCTTAGAATTGAAGAATATCATCGATAAAAAAATAATAGATAACTATGATGAGCTAAGGCAAAATAATTATTGGATTCCTTGCGAAAACCAGTTGCCAAATGTTGATAGTTTTATCAAGCAACAAACTTTAGATAGGATGATGATGGAGCGTTTGGAAGATAAGGCTAACATCATTAATGAAATTTATCAACTAAACAAAGGGAATTGGGAAGATACTTTTTATATCACTTTAGCGAAAAGCTTTGGTTTTAAGGTTAATAGTTTACCTTTTGAGATTTTAGCGAAGCAGTTGCCGCAAAATATATTAGCAAAACATAAAAACAATCCTTTACAGATTGAAGCTTTAATTTTTGGAATTTCTGGATTGTTAGATAGAAAGTTTGAAGATGTTTATCCAAATCAATTGAAAACTGAATTTGAGTTTTTAAAAAATAAATATCAATTGATTAGTTTAGATGCAAGTCTTTGGAAATTTTCTAAAACGCGACCAGATAATTTTCCAACTATCAGACTTTCGCAGTTTGCCGCTTTGGTTATTAAATCTTCTCATTTATTTTCTAAAATTATTGAAATTAAGAAAACCACAGATTACGTCATGTTGTTTCAGGATTTACCTATTCATAATTACTGGGAAAAACATTATATGTTTGATAAAGAAGTAGAAGATAAATCTAATAATCTTGGCAA
>JBBRYE010000008.1:0-49545 GCA_038237895.1 Sphingobacteriales bacterium
CTAAAGCAGAAGTTAAAGTTTCTTCTCCTTTTTCCCAATTACAAGGACATAATTCGTCTGTTTGTAAACCATCTAATACACGTAAAACTTCTTTAACATTTCGTCCTACGTTTAAATCGTTTACGCAAACCCATCTGATTATTCCTTGCGGATCAATAATAAAAGTTGCTCTATAAGCTACTTTTTCTCCTGCAACTAAAATACCTAAATCCTCAGCTAAAGATTTTGAAGTATCAGCAATCATAGGGAATTTTAAACCTCTTAAATCATCGTGATTATTTCTCCAGGCTAAATGAACAAATTCAGAATCTGTAGATGCTCCTAATAAAGTAGTATCCCTATCTCTAAATTCACCGTAATTATTGTTAAATTCCGCTATCTCTGTTGGGCAAACAAATGTGAAATCCTTTGGCCACCAAAACATCACTGTCCACTTGTTGTCATCGTTTACAAAAGAAGAAGATGAAACATTTTCAAATTCTTTTCCTTTATCTAAACTTACTACCGCGATTTTATCAAAATCTGGAAATTTTTCTCCTATACCAATCATTATTTATAAATTTTAAATGTCTATTATTATTGATACAAATATATGGCTTAGCGTTTATTTATTAAAGTTTACCGCCGTTATTTAATTCTATCATGTTATAGACAAAAACTATTAATTATTTAAGATGCATAGCTTAATCAATTTTGAGAAATGAAAAAAAAATTATCCAAAAATCAAGTACTTGCAATAGTAGGGATATGCACTATAGGAAACGCATTTTTAATACTATCAATGACTAACTTTTTCTCAGAATCTTTTTTAAATAGAAAATATTTGCTTTTATATTTTCTAATTGCTGGATCTATATTTACAGCATTTAAAGTGTCTTTAAATTATCTTAAAAATGTAGATTCAGAAAAGATTTGAATTTATCTTATTTCTATTGGCCTCAAATCTGAAATATCCTGTAGGTTTGGATTCATTTGAAAGCGCATGAATGCAATCTTGATGTAAGAAATTAAATCATAATCTTTCGCTTTAATAGCAAAAGCATAAGAAGGGCGATAATTTATCATAAACATTAATAATTTATCCCCTTTTAACCCAGTTACTTTTCTTACCAACTCTTTATTAAAAATTTGATCTATTAAAGAATTTTGATAGTCACGCTCCATAATTTCTATCAGTTTTCTGGCATTTTTACCTTCTCTGCTGAAACTGCTCCAAATAGATTCAATACTTAAGCCAGCACCAGCAGGCCCAATGCTTATCAAATCTTTGTTATTTCCTAATCTTACCGCTTTATTAAATGATTTTTTAGTTTCTTCGTACTTGGCTTTCGCCGATAGAACAGAGTCTTTGAAAATAACTTCTGGCAAAGGAATGGAAAGTCTTTTTAGGTAAATAATCAAAGAGGTTTGACCTGTAAATTTTAAAGTATCGCTTTTATATCCTTGTAGTTTACTGGTTAAAACATCACCAATGCTAGCCTTAATAAAAAACTCTCCTTTATTATTATTGAATACCGATTCTTGAGTATTTAAGTTAGTAATGATAACCCTATTAATCCTAAATCTAGTGTCACGATCAAAAACAATTCCTCCAACTTCTGTAGTGGTTTGCGAATAAGCAACAAAAGAAAATATCAGAAAAGTAAGGGCGCAAATTATCTGTTTCAATTTATTTTTTAATCGTTATTTCTTGTCCTAACTTAATATTATTATCAACCATATTATTAAGTGCCTTTAATTCATCAACAGTTAATCCAAAACGCTTTGATATATTATAAAGTGTATCGCCTTGCTGCACAATATATTTATCGCCAGCAATAACTGTAGGCGCATCCATTTTAATGTCTTTAGATTTTTCTTTAGGGATATTTTTATTTATATCAGAAAGTACCCTATCCTCTCTTTTAATTTTATCTATTTCCCCCTCTCTTTTATCATATTGATGCAAATCATACTTTTCAATAATTCCAATTAACAAATCTGGATATTTCGGATTTGTTGCATAACCAGCTTGTTTTAAGCCCTTTGCCCAGCCATCATAATCATCTTTATCTAACTCAAATAAAAACGCATAACGCTTTCTTTTTAAAAATTCTGAATGATCTTTAAAGCTTTCTTCCGGATTGTTATATACCCTAAAGCAATCGTCCTTTTTATCATCATCTTTATAATATCCTTTTCCTTTCCAATCGGTTGTACATTTTATGCCGAAATGGTTATTGGCAAACCTGGCCAAATCACTATTTCCTGTTCCTGATTCTAAAAGCGCTTGCGCCAGAGTGATACTTGCGGGGATACCATATTTATTCATCTCTGTTATGGCGATTGTTTTAAAACGATTAATGTAGGTTAAAGTGTTATACGAAATGTAACTACCGCCATTTATTTTGTTAGCACTTTTCTCTATTTTTTTATTTTCGTTTTGATAACTTTTCCTTTTAGATGAGCATGAAGAAAATAAAATCGCTAGCAAAACCAATAAAAGCAGTTTTCTCATTTAATTTTTAATTTTTGTCCAACGCGTAAATTGACAGATTTTAAACTGTTTTTCGTCATCAAGTTTTTAACATTGGTATTGTATTTTTTGGAAATTTCTCCTAAAGTATCACCTTTTTTAACTGTATAATAAAAGGCGACTTCTACTGCTTCAATTGGTTCTAAATAATTATCAGGACGATTATCAAATTCATAGAGTTTATATTTTTTTATTAATCCTATTACTTGCGACGCCCAAGTACGACTAGCCGCATAACCACCTCTTTGAATCCCGTAAGCCCAAGAGCGGTAATCGTAATCAGAATATTTATCAAATAAAGTTTTAAATTTAGACCTGCTTTGTAGCATATCTATAAAGTTTATGTAAGAATCTTCTACTACTTCAAAACCTTTATAAGCTGAATTAATTTGAGTGCTGTTATTTGACCCTTTTATACCAAAATGGTTATTTAAATATCTGGCAATTTTACTTGTACCGCTAGCAGATTCATGAATTGCAACTGCTAATATTATACTAGCAGGAACATGATATTTATTCATTAATTGGATAGAAAAATCTTTGTTTTCATCAATATAATTTTGAGTTACAGATTGTGCATAACAAAATGAGGATAAACAAAATATCAGAATTATAAAATAAAACTTTTTCAAAATTTTGATATTTTTTTAAATTTTAAAATTAAATATAACGTCATTTATTTTTTTCTAATTACAAATATACCGTCCCTAATTGGCAAAATCAGCTTTTCAGTTCTTGTGTCATTAGTCACCTTTTGGTTAAAAGTAATCATATTTGAAGTATCAGTATCGTTAATGTTTGTTAAAACCTTGCCGCTCCATAAAACATTATCCACTAATATAATTCCTCCACTTTTTAGTTTATCAAAAACTAAATCGTAATAAACACTATTATTTTTTTTATCAGCATCAATAAAAACCAAATCAAATTCTCCTTTAATATCAGGAATTAATTCTACAGCGTTTCCAATTCGATAGTCAATTTTATTGCCTAAACCAGAGTTAGAGAAGTATCCCCTAACCTTATCTTCTAATTCTTCATTTATATCTATGGTTATTATTTTCCCTTCATTTGTTAAACCTTCTGCCAAACAAAGGGTTGCATAACCTGTAAAAGTTCCTACTTCTAAAATACATTTAGGATTAAGCATTTTAGATAAAATACTTAAAACCCTACCTTGATAATGGCCAGAAATCATTCTTGGCATTAAAACCTCTAATTGAGTTTCTCTGTCTATTTTTTTTAATAATGCGTTTTCATTTTCACAGGTTTTAGAAAGATAATGATTTAGTTCTTCTGATATAATTTGCATTTGGCAAAGATAAGGATAGATTTAAAACTATTGAATTAAGGCATTTAGCGTCCATAAATAAAATTGTAAGCAAAAAAAAATCCCCAATAGTTTTGAACTATCGGGGATTTTTAAATTGTAACTATTAACTATTTTTTACCAGTTGTTGCGGCTTGTTGCTCTGCTTGTTTTAATGCTCTAGACATAATTACAGAAACAACTGTATCTTCCTTTACATTGGTAATTAAGTATCCTTTAGCACTTAAATCACGTACCCTAACAGATTTACCCACAGTTAAAGATTCTAAAGAAACTTCAACATATTGAGGCATATCTTTTGGAAAAGCTTTAACTTTAAGTTTACGTAATTTTTGAACCAATTTACCACCTTCTTTAACTCCTGGAGAAGTTCCTGTTAATTTTACTGGAATATCCATGGTTACTTGCTTATCATCAAATAACTGAAGAAAATCTATGTGAACTATTTTTTCTGTTAAAGGATGGATTTGAATGTCTTGCATAATGGCGCTAAAAGTTTTACCATCAACATTTATTTCTGCAAAATTTACTTCTGCTGTGTAAACTAAATCTTTTAATGCTGGTGCATCTATTGCAAAGTGAATTTGATCTTTACCACCGTATAATACAGCTGGTACTTTACCTTCGTAACGCAGTTCCTTTGCGTCGCGTTTCCCTACGTTCTCTCTTGGAGAACCGCTAATTGCGATTGATTTCATGTTTGTTTTATTTATTTATTAAATTTTAAAAAGTTCACTAATTGAGGCATGTTCATTTACGTTAGCAATCGCTTTTGAAAATAAATCTGCAGTAGATAACACTCTTATCTTACTGCTTTGTTGCCTTAACGGAATAGTATCTGTAACTATTAATTCGGCTAAAGCCGAGTTCTCTATAGTTTCATAAGCTTTCCCAGATAATACTGCATGTGTACAAACAGCTCTTACGCTTTTTGCTCCGTTCTGCATTATTAAGCCTGCAGCCTTAGATAAAGTACCTGCTGTATCAATAATATCATCTATCAAAACTATGTCTTGCCCGGTTACATCACCAATTATAGACATAGATTCTATTTCATTTGCTCTTTTTCTTCTCTTATCACAAATCACAACTTCTGCATTAAAATATTTTGCAAACGTTCTAGCTCTGTAAGATCCACCCATATCAGGTGAAGCAATGGTTAAATTGCTTAGCCCTAAACTTTTAATATAGGGAACAAAAATTACCGATGCATCCAAATGATCTACGGGTATATCAAAAAAACCTTGAATTTGTGCGGCATGTAAATCCATAGTCATAATGCGATGGATACCAGCTGCAACTAACAAATTGGCTACTAATTTTGCCCCTATTGCTACCCTTGGTTTGTCTTTTCTATCCTGTCTTGCTAAACCAAAATAAGGTATAACTGCAGTGATGTAATGTGCCGAAGCTCTTTTTGCGGCATCTATCATCATCAAAAGCTCAACTAAATTATCATTTGGTTGGCAAGTAGATTGAATCAAAAAAACATCGCAACCTCGTATAGACTCATCATAATGTGGTTGAAACTCTCCATCAGAAAACCTAGAAAGAATTACTTTCCCTAAATCTTTTCCGTAACACTTAGCAATCTTTTCTGACAGATCTATTGTGCCAGATCCTGAAAAAAGTTTTACTGTATTAAAAGTTGAAGGCATGAGCTTTTACTTTTGGAGTAGTTTAAAATAAAAAAATTCGGAAATTTATGCAACTTCCGAATTTTTCTTAAGTTGCCCGACCAGGATTCGAACCTAGACAGACGGTACCAAAAACCGTTGTACTACCTTTATACTATCGGGCAATCTTATCGCAAGGGTTATATTTCCTTGAAATGGAATGCAAATATAGGGCATTAAACAAATGATGCAAATTTATTTTGTATTTAAAATATGATTTTGATGATTAATTTTATTATTAAGAGCATTTTATATTCGTTGAATGTTGCGTTAACGATGGAAACGACATCCTTTTATCCGGTAATTAACGGATAAAAGATATAGTGTACAGCGTGTAAAAACGCCCCAATAATTGGTTTTTTTTATTTGCCTTATATTTTAATAACATTGTAAATTTAAATAAGATGTATAACTTAATATTAAACTTACGCTAAGCTATAAAACTACTTGCCGGTTAATAAATGTTAAAATAGCTTTAATTTGATTTCAAATAGTTATTTTCGGCGGTTTAAAGATTATTTCAAAAATGACCTATTCAAAAATCAACAACCTTTTTGGTTGGCTAACATTTTTAATTGCTTCTACGGTTTATATTTTAACGTTAGAACCTACGGCAAGTTACTGGGATTGTGGCGAGTTTATCTCTGCAGCTTATAAATTGCAAGTTGTACACCAACCTGGTGCGCCATTATTTTTAATGATTGGCAAGATATTCAGTTTATTTGCCAGTAATCCTAAAATGGTTGCTTATTGTGTAAACATAAGTTCTGCACTATCAAGTGGTGCAACCATTATGTTCCTGTTTTGGACCATTACTGCTTTGGGTAAAAAAGTGGCTTTAAAATCTGGTGAAATGCCAGATAGTTATCAATTAACTGCAATTATTGGTGCTGGTTTAGTTGGTGCTTTAGCTTATGCTTTTTCAGATTCTTTTTGGTTTTCTGCAGTAGAGGCAGAAGTTTATGCAATGTCGTCTTTATCTACAGCGGTTGTTTTTTGGGCAATTTTAAAATGGGATGCCCATGCAGATGAGCCTTTTGCAGATAAATGGTTGCTTTTTATTGCTTATGTTATGGGGCTTTCTATTGGTGTGCATTTGTTAAATTTATTGGCAATCCCAGCAATGGCTTTGGTTTATTATTTCAAAAGGATAAAAATAGCAACCACAAAAGGTGTTTTTTTAGCTTTAATTATTGGTATTTTGATATTGGGTATTGTTCAATACGGAATCATCCAATACATGATTAAAATTGCCGCAAATTTCGATTTGTTTTTTGTAAACACTTTAGGGTTTGGCTTTGGATCGGGAGTAATTGTATTTGTTTTATTGATGTTGGGTTTAACAATTTATCTAACAATTTATTCTATAAAGAAAAACAAACCCGTTTTAAATATGGCAATGCTTTCTTTTATATTGATAATTTTTGGTTACAGTTCTTTTGCGATGATTGTAATTAGGGCAAAAGCAAATCCAACACTAAATAATAGCAATCCACAAGATGCTTTTTCTTTTTTAAGTTATTTAAACAGAGAGCAATATGGCGATAGACCTTTAGCTTACGGACAGTATTTTGATTCTAAACCTGTAGAAACGGTCGCGGGTGCCAATCAATATAGAAAGGGCGATAAAAAATATGAAGTAACAGGGCAAAAGCAATCTTACGAATATGACAGAAACACGCTGTTTCCTAGAATGTTTAGTGATGATTCTAATCATCCTGCAGTTTATAGAGATTGGATGAATTTAGGGCCACAAGAGAGCCCAACATTTAGCACTAACTTAGGCTGGTTTGCAACCTATCAGGTTGGTTTTATGTACATGCGATATTTCTTATGGGATTTTGCAGGTCGCCAAAATGATAGCCAAGGCATTGGCGATTATACAAATGGAAATTGGATAAGCGGAATTAAGTTTTTAGATGCTTTACGTTTAGGCGATCAGTCACAATTGCCAGAAAGCATCACAAAGAATAAAGCTTATAATAGACTTTATTTTCTGCCATTAATATTAGGTCTTTTAGGTGCATTTTGGCACTTTAAAAACAGCCAGAAAGATGCCGGAATAGTAGCTTTACTGTTTTTCTTTACAGGCTTGGCAATTGTAATTTATCTAAATCAAACACCCAGCCAACCTCGGGAACGAGATTACGCCTACGTGGGGTCTTTTTACGCTTTTACAATTTGGATTGGATTGGGTGTTTTTGCAGTGATGGATTGGTTGCGCAAAGTTGTGACGCCTAAAATGGCCGCAGGTATTGCAACCGTAATTTGTTTATTTGCAGCGCCAATTTTAATGGCAAGCCAAGAGTGGAATGATCATGATAGATCAGGAAAATCAACCGCAAGGGATTACGCCAAAAACTATTTAGCCAGTTGTGCGCCAAACGCCATTCTATTTACCTATGGTGATAATGATACTTATCCCCTTTGGTTTGTGCAAGAAGTAGAAAACTTTAGACCAGATATTAGAATTGTTAACTTAAGTTTATTTGATACCGATTGGTATATTGATCAGTTAAGAAGACCGTTTAATGGATCTACGCCTTTGCCAATTACCATGAAGCCTGATATGTATAAAACAGGAACAAGAGATGTTCTGTTTTATCAGGATTTTAATTTGGAAGGACCACAAGAATTAAAAGATATTTTTGAGTTTATCACTTCAGATAATGCAGAAGCAAAAGTTCAATATCAAAGCGGAAAGTCAGAAAACTTTTTACCTACCAAAAACTTCAAAATGACTATTAATCCTGCTACTGTGTTATCAACCAATACTATTAAGGCAGGTAACAAAAATGAAATAGTGCTACAAATGAATTGGGTTTTTAGCGGTAGCTATTTAACAAAGGGACAATTGGCTATTTTAGATATGTTGGTACATAACAATTGGAAAAGACCAATATATTTTGCTTTTACCGTACCAAGCAGTAATTTTTTGGGCTTAGATAATTATCTGTTTAATGAAGGTTTTGCTTTAAGATTGATTCCTAAGGTTAAGGGTAAAATAGAATCTTCAGGACCTTTAGGAGAAACGGAGGTTGTAAATTCTGATATAATGTATGATAATATGATGCATAAATTTGATTGGGGTACTATCAAATCTGCAAGTTATTTAGATCCAGAATCTCAAAAAATGGTCTTTTTATCCGTTAATAAATTTAATGAATTAGCTAAAAATCTTATTCATGAAGGCAAAGTAGATAGTGCTAGAAATGTAATGAAAGAGTGTTTAAAAGTGCTGCCAATTACTACTACTTATGATCCAAATTTTGCACTAAGCAAGTTTGAGATGATTACAAATATGTACGCCTTAGGAATGAAACAACAAGCTACAGATTTATTAAAGCAAAGCGAGAAATTGATTGTACAGGAACTAGATTATCACGCAAGCCTTAATAAAAACAAAGAAAATTTAGCAGGACGAGACATTCAATTAAATCTTTTTGTTCTTTCTCAGTTTGTAGAAATGACTAATAAATATGGAGAGTCTGCTTTGCATAAGGAATTAGAAAGCAAAATGAAAATCTATGAGGCTACATTCCAGATGGCTAGATAGTTTTGTTTTTTAGAATACAATTAAAGAAACACAGTTTAAAAAAGCTGTGTTTCTTTTTTTGATTAAAAATTATACTCTTGTTACCAATATCTAGGGCAGCTCTAAATAAAGTCTATAAAAATAAATCTCCTAATACTTATTTTTTATATCTATTTGTGAGCTATTTACTAGTTAATTTCTAATCCTGTTTATGAGGCGTATTTCTTAAAGAAATAGGTTTTCTTTTCCCTTTCATCTTCAAGTTTAAAACCTCTACCAATACAGAAAAAGCCATGGCAAAATAAATATATCCTTTTGGAATATGTTGCTCAAAACCCTCTGCTAAAAGAGAAACTCCAATTAGTAGAAGAAAAGATAAAGCCAACATTTTAACCGTTGGATGATTATTTACAAAATTAGAAATAGCATTAGATGAAAACATCATCACAATAACAGCAATTATTACTGCTGCAATCATTACCCAAATTTCATTAGCCATGCCCACCGCAGTGATTACAGAATCTAAAGAGAAAACAATATCTAAAATTAAAATCTGTATGATAACACCAGCAAAAGAATGGACTTTCTTAGTTGTTACGTCTTCTTCCTCGCCTTCTAATTTTTCATGAATTTCATGGGTGCTTTTATAGATTAAAAATAACCCACCAATTATCAATATTAAATCTCTTCCACTTATCGCCATTTTTTCTAGCAATTCTACAGAAGTTACACCAATCCAATCTCCCATATTAAATAACGGAGCGGTTAAGCTCATTACCCAATTTAAAGAAAGCAATAAAAGTACACGGGTTATCATAGCCAATCCCAAGCCAACAGTTCTGCCTTTGGCTTGTTGTTCTTGGGGTAGCTTTCCAGATAAAATTGAGATAAAAACAATGTTATCTATTCCTAAAACAATTTCTAAAACCGTTAATGTTAATAATGAAATCCAAATTTCAGGATTGCTGATCCACTCCATAAGTAAAATTTTAATCTCAAAAATAATAAAATAGACAGCATTTAAAACAAAAAAAGGCGAGTTAATTACTCGCCTTTAAAAATTTTTAAGAGAAATTTAGTTAAACTTTATACCTCCATAAGTGCTTCTTATCACTACATTTCCTGATGGAGATTTTCCATAATAACCTTTGTAACTTTTATTTGATGAATATCCTTTTTCTTCATCAGAAGGCGATTTGCTTGTAATAGTAACTTTTTCTTTATCGTATTTAAAGCTTGAATAGGAAGTTGAAATATCAAAATTGAAAGCGGTGCTATTATTAAATCCTAAATTAAGATTAGAATAGTTTGAGCTGATATTTAGTGATTTAAAGTTTTTATCCAAAGAGCCTATTTTAAAACCGCCGGCATAATTCATTTTTAAAGTAGCACTACCCAATAAATTTCCAAGACTTACATCGCAATAATTTAAGCTGGCATTTAAATCTTGGGCTTCGTCTATTTTAATATCTCCATAATTAGAAGATATTATCGCTCCGCCTATTTTTTGAGCATTTATTTTACTGTAATTAGATTTTATATTCACTTTTCCCGTCAAATCTGAAGCCTTTAAATCTCCATAATTCATACTTAAACTTACATCTCCAGATAAATTTGGTAAGATTATGTTGGTATAATTTGTTTTAAAATTTATACTGTTTTTATCTGGCATATAAACATTGTAGAAAACCTCAACCTTTTGTTTATCATCATTGTTGCTGTTCCAAAAACTCATAGTCAACCAACTATTACTTTTGTTGTTTTGTTCAATTGTTGTTTTAAAAACAATTTGATTTCCTATTTTACTATTGCTAATGGCCACTCCATCTAACAATTTTTGGGCATCATCTTCAGAACCAGCATAAGCTTTAACAATTACTTCTACTTTTATTTCGTTTTTATTCCAGGTATTAACCGTAATCCTTCCATAGCTATTACTGATAGCTAAAACATCATCACCTTTTGTTGAATAACTTTTAGTAATATTCTTTACTTTTTCAATTGAAGTTTGAGATGGCGCACCTTCTTTCCGGCTATTATTTGGTAAAATGATAACGTTTGGTATAGGTAGCATTTCTGGCATTGCAGGCATTTCTGGGATAGCAGGAATCTTAATTGATTTTAATCTTTCATTTAAAACCGACATTTTTTTATTCATATCGGCGGCAGCCAAATCCATGTTTTTAAACTGGTTGCCAAAACCCTCAAAAGATTTGCCCATTTTTTCGCCCCAGGCTTCCCATTTTTTACTGTCAAATTTCTTGGCAAAATCTTCTCCCCATTCTTTCCATTTATTCTCATCAATGCTAATGATTATTGGAGGCATTGGTGGCATAGGCAAAGCTTCTGGTTGAGTTGGTGCGGGCATTTTAGGATTTTCTTGGGCTACAACGCAATTAGCAATGGAAAATGCCATTATAGGCAAAACATAAAGTATTTTATATAGCTGTTTCATTTTCTGAGGCTTTAAACTGTTTTACTTCTTTTGTGATACTTAATTGTTGGTTTAATAAATCAATTTGCGATTGCAAGTTCCGGATCATTGCTTTCACTATTCTATCTTGATTTGGGCTTGTTATTAATTCTTTTTGTAATGATTTGTATTCTTCTTCTAACTTTATTTGTTCGTTTTTAAAAGTTTGGTAAAGTTGAGGATCAATTTTTTTGAGGTCTTTTAATTCCGTTCTTTTATTAGCAATCAAAGAAGAAAATTGAACTTCTTTTGCAGCATAAACTGGATTGATATTTTCTAGTTTTGTCGACTCTTCTTTTTGATATTTTCCCCACAAAAAACCGAAAGCTAATACCACAATAAAAACTGCCGCAATCCTGCTAAAATTGTAAAACTTGATTCTAAAAACTATTTTTTCTTGTGCTTTACAATGCTCGTCAAGTTGCTTATCTAATTTCTCCCACAATCTGCTTGGTACTTCATGTTTATCAAAATCTGCTTTCTTACTCTTTATAAAATTCTCTAATTTCTCGCTCATCTTTCTATTCCTTTAATTTTTAAAATTTCTATTAATTTTCTTTTTGCCCTTAAAAACTGCGTTCGTGAAGTGCCTTCGCTAATTTTTAATATTTGCGATATTTCTTCATGATCATATCCTTCTAGTAAATAAAGGCTCAAAACCAATCGGTAACCTTCTGGCAAAAGCGCAATTGCTTTTTTTACTTCCTCAATCTTAAAATTCAGTTCCTCTTCATCTTCCCAATTATGGTCAACTGTACTTTCAACATCAAAATCATCAATTTCCTCAAAAACCATTTTCCTTTTTCTAAGGATATTTATTGATTTATGAACCACAATTTGTTTTAACCACGATCCAAAAGAAGTCTCTTGCCTAAAATCTTTAATTTTGGTAAAAGCCTCCATAAAAGCTTCTTGCAAAGCATCTTCGGCCTCATCCGTATGGTTTAGAATGCGCACAGCAACATTATACATCGCTTTAGAATACAGCTTGTACAATTCGTGATGCGCTTTTCTTTCTCCTTTTTTACACTCAACAACTAGGTGAGCGTGTTTATCTATGTAAATGGACTCCAAATTTTTAAGCTTCTATTATCAAAGACAAACTTATTTTTAAAACGTTGCATGAAGGTTAAAATAATTATAGAAAATTAAGAAAATAGATTTTGAGTAGTTAAAATAATATTTAGACAAATAATTATTAGGGCGTTTCCTGCCTGCCGGTAGGCAAGGTAACACGCTTTCCACTGTATCTTTTTGGCAGAAAAAGCCAAAAAAGCATGCCCGACCACTGGCGGGGATGCCGCTTCAATCGTTAACGCAATAAAACGTTAATTTCTACATTACCTAATTACCTCCTCAACCTTAATTTTCAATTTTTTTAACGATTTTTACATGAAATCAAAAAAATGGAAATTAATTTCTTTAAATATCAAGGTGCCGGCAACGACTTTATCATGGTTGATAATCGTGATAACAAAATCGACCATCATCATCCAGAAATGATTGCCAAACTTTGCAATAGAAGGTTTGGAATTGGTGGCGACGGCATCATGTTTTTAGAATTAACCGATGGTTACGATTTTAAAATGGTTTATTATAATTCTGACGGGCAACCAAGCAGCATGTGCGGAAACGGCGGAAGATGTATCGTTGCTTTTGCAAAACAATTGGGCATCATAAATAATAAAACAAATTTTTTAGCAGTCGATGGACCACATTACGCTGAAATTTCAACGGAGAAAGATTGGGTAAGCTTACAAATGATAGATGTTAAAACCATCTATAAAGACGGTGAAGATTATGTTATCAATACAGGTTCGCCACATTATATAAAATTTGATGTGGCTGTTGCTGATAAAAATGTGTTTGCAGAAGGTAAGGCAATTCGTAATAACGATACTTACAAATCAGAAGGAATAAACGTGAATTTTGTGGAGGATAAAAAGGGTTATCTCTTCGTAAGAACTTATGAACGTGGTGTAGAAGACGAAACTTACGCTTGCGGAACTGGCGTAACAGCCGTTGCTTTGGCAGATGCGATCGCTAAAAATTTGAAAGGAAAAAATGAAACCGCTATTAAAGTTTTAGGCGGCGATTTAAACATCAAATACAATTATAACGGAGAAACTTTTACTGATATTTTTTTAGAAGGTCCTGCTAAATTTGTTTTTGAGGGAACTGTTGAGATTTAAACTCGAAAATTATTCATCCAGCTTTGTGAAAGTTTTCCTCCTCTTCGATTAAAATTTGTTTTTCTCTATTTTCTATGTGCTTCCTCTGCTAACTCTGTGGTTAAAACTCTAAAAAGGTAAATCATTCTCAGTATCATCAACGGCATATTTACCACCAATTTCTGGTTTTGGCATTTCCTCTATATCTTTATTATGATTACCAGAATTATCGTTCTCAAAATCCGTTTTCCTACCTAAAAGCGTGAAATTTTCCGCAACAATTTCTGTGCTATATTTTTTATGTCCTTCTTTATCTTCATAAGAACGAGTACGTAATTTACCCTCTATATAAACCAATTTACCTTTTGATAAATACTTAGATGCGATGTCAGCCAAACCACGCCACATTACTATATTGTGCCATTCTGTTTGCTCAATTCTTTTTCCGTCTTTATTATAAGATTCTGAAGTAGCCAAAGGAAAACTAGCCACAGAAACATTTCCATCTAAATGACGTACTTCTGGGTCTTTACCCAAATGTCCTACTAAAATAACTTTGTTAATTCCCGACATGATATATTAATTTTAATCAATTTAAGAAATTTTTCAGATACTCAAAAATTAATTTAGGCATCCCATAATTAGAAACTTCCGTTTTTTTAATCTTTAACCACCCATATTTTTCAATTATTACAGGATTATAATTTTGTAAGTGAACAAATCTGGCATAAATTCTTTGATGAGTTAAAATATGTTTAATCTCTTCGGACGTTTTGCTAATAATAATTTCATTGTTAAACCATTCTATAAATTGATTATGCTTTACTAAAACTTCCATTCCTGTTCTTCCAGAAAACTCAATGGAAGGTAAATCATGTAACCCAGCCCAAATATCACTGTTATCACGTCTCTTAATTAATATTTCATCCCCGTTATTAATTAAGAAAAAGTAAAAGAATCTTTCTCTTATTTTAAGCTTTTTAAGTTTTACTGGTAGTTCATTTATTTTTTGATGTTGATAAGCAAAACAGGAACCTTGAAAAGGGCATATTGTACAGTCAGGATTTTTTGGTTTGCACTGTAATGCTCCAAATTCAATCATAGCTTGGTTATGCTCACCCGCATTGTTTTTATCCAATAATTCATCGGCAATAGCCTGAAACTCTTTTTTCCCAAGCGTTGAATTAATTGGCGTTGATATTCCAAAATACCTAGCAATTAATCTATAAACATTACCATCAACAACCGCTTTTGCCTCGTTTGATGAAAATGAGGAAATTGCCGCTGCCGTATATTCGCCAATTCCTGTTAGCGTTATTAAATCGGCGTAAGCCTTAGGAAAAACACCTTTATAATCTTTTTGAATAACTTTGGCAGTTTTTAGCATATTTCTTCCTCTTGAATAGTAGCCTAATCCTTGCCACATTCTTAAAATTTGATCTTCAGAAGCGTTTGCGAAACTTTCTATAGTAGGATAAGTTTCCGAAAATCTTAAATAATATGGTAAGCCTTGCTCTACCCTAGTCTGTTGAAGAATAATTTCAGAAAGCCAAATTAAGTAAGGGTTTTGCGTATTTCGCCAAGGTAAATCTCTTTTATTGTTTCTATACCAGCTAATTAGCGTATCGGAAAAGCTCATCAATGTAAAATTTTACTAGCAAAGATAGCCTCAAAATGCTTAATGGTTGTATAGTAAGGGTTTGAAATAAATAAATTTGTTAATTATTTCCCTAATTCAACTAAAAGCAATACTTTTGCAACCCCAAATAGGTGCATTACGCAAAGTAAATTTTAAAGGAAAATATATAATGACAAAGGCAGAAATTATTGCAGAAATTGCAGGAAAAACCGGAATTGAGAAGGTTGATGTACAGGAAACTGTAGAGGCGTTTTTTAAAGTTGTAAAAAATGCAATGGTAGGCGGTGAAAACGTTTATGTAAGAGGATTTGGCAGTTTTGTAGTTAAAAAAAGAGCTAAAAAAACAGCAAGAAATATTTCTAAAAATACAGCAATTATTATCCCAGAGCATTTTGTGCCAAGTTTTAAGCCTGCAAAAGTTTTTGTAGATAAAGTAAAATCAGGAAACAAAGTATCTATAAACGCTTAAAATGTTAAAATCTAAACAATATATTTTAATTGCATCAGTAGGTTTATTGATGGTTGTTTTATATAATTTAGATATTAAAGGTTTAATAAAACCAAAAGAAGATCGTGGTATGCAAACTACCACAACTACTACACCAGAGAAAATTTCTAGTGTTAGTTACAAAAGCATATCTGATGTTTCTAAACAAACTATTAGTGCTAGTTTATCTTCAGATATTGAAAAATTAGAAGCTAGTGCTGCTAATGCTTCTGGTAGTGAGTTGGTTAATTTACAAAAGCAAATAGCGCAAAAATGGGATGATGTAAATCAACCTGCTGCTGCTGCTTTTGCTTACGAGTCTGTAGCTAAAAGTGAATCCAACTACAACAATTGGATTATTACTGGTGATAGATTTACTGATGGTTACCAAAACTTTAAAGATACAACCGCTACAGCTGGTTTATTAAATAAAGCAATTGACGCTTACAATAAAGCGCTAGAAATCAATCCAAAGAGCTTGGATGCACAAACCGGTTTAGGAGTTGCTTACGTAACGGGTACACAAAATCCTATGCAAGGAATTCAATTGCTACTTGGTGTGGTAAAAGAAGAGCCTAAAAATGTTAAAGCAAACATGAATTTAGGAATGTTCTCTATGAAATCTGGTCAGTTCCAAAAAGCGGTTGATCGTTTTAAAACTGTAATAGATGTAAAAGCAACGCCAGAAGCATGGTTTTACCTTGGTACCAGCTATGAAAATTTAGGGATGAAACCCGAGGCTATTTTAGCTTACCAAAAAAGTAAAGAACTGGCTGCAGATCCTAATTTAACAGAGTTTGTAGACAGAAAAATAAAAGAATTAAATAATTAAATAAAACATAAAAATTTTAAGATTATGCCAAGCGGTAAAAAAAGAAAAAGACATAAAATGGCCACCCACAAGCGTAAAAAACGTTTGAGAAAAAACAGACATAAGAAAAAATAGGCTATTATAACATAGCTTAAACAGGAAGTATTTACTTATTAATAAAGTAAATACTTTTTCTGTTATGTCTTATTTTTTAATATTTCCTCTGTTGTAAAAAAAGGCGGTTTAATATGCCTTTTTTCTAAAAATTAGCTGGTGGTAAAGGAATTAATCATTAATTCGGCCCCGAGTGGGGTTACGATTGCATTACTGCAAGACAAGCAACTGGTAGAACTTAACAAAGAGCAAATTAACAACAGCTATGCTGTTGGTGATATATATTTGGGCAGGGTTAAAAAAATCATGGCCGGACTTAATGCTGCTTTTGTTGACGTTGGATACGAGAAGGACGCTTTCTTGCATTATTTAGACTTAGGCCCGCAAGTACAATCCTTGCAAAAACTGACCAAGCAAGTCCGTGGAAACGCCTATAAAAATCATTTATTAGATAATTTTGAAAAGGAATCTGATATTGATAAATCTGGAAAGATATCATCAATATTAACTAAAGGTCAGTTTTTACCTGTTCAAATTGCTAAAGAACCAATCTCTACTAAAGGACCAAGGTTAAGTGCTGATCTTTCTATAGCTGGTAGGTTTGTTGTTTTAGTGCCTTTTTCTGATGTAATTTCTATATCGAAAAAAATAAGAAGTAATACTGAAAGAACTCGTTTAAAAAAGATTGTTGAAGGCATAAAGCCTTCAAATTTTGGTGTTATCATAAGAACCGTCTCTGAACAAAAGGGTGTAGCAGAAATCCAAAAAGATCTGTTAGACCTTATTTCTAAATGGGAAAGTTTCATGAAGAAACTTCCCACCACAGATCCTTCTAAAAAGATATTAGGGGAAATGGGCAGAGCTTCTACTATTTTAAGGGATATACTAAATGATGAATTTACTAACATTTATGTAGATGATAATTCTATTTACGAAGAGATAAAATCTTATGTACATGAAATCTCTCCTGAATTAGAAAAAATTGTAAAACTTTATAAGGGTAAAGAGCCAATATTTGAGCATTTTGGTATAGATAAACAAATAAAAGGTTCTTTTGGTAGGACAGTAAATCTTGCTGGCGGCGCATACTTAGTGGTAGAACACACGGAGGCTTTGCATGTCATTGATGTAAATAGTGGCAACCGCACTGCAAGTCCAGAAAACCAAGAAGAGAATGCCTTTATGGTTAATAAGGAAGCAGCAAAAGAAATTGCTCGTCAGTTAAGACTAAGAGACATGGGTGGTATTGTTGTGGTTGATTTTATTGATATGCATAAAGCCCCAAACAGAAAAGATCTTTTTGACTACTTGAGATCAGAAATGAATTATGATAGGGCGAAACACACTATTTTGCCTCCAAGTAAATTCGGTTTAGTACAAATTACTCGTCAAAGAGTAAGGCCAGAGATGAATATTGTTACTAATGAGAAGTGTCCTTCTTGTGATGGTACTGGTGAGATTAAAGCTAGTGTTGTTTTATATGACGAGATTGTATCTAACTTAGATTACATACTTAATGAGCAAGCTGAAAAAGGAATTACACTATGTGTACATCCTTATATTGCTGCTTACATAAAAAAAGGGTTTGTATCTCAACAAATGAAATGGTTCTTTAAATACAATCAATGGATTAAGGTTAAAGAAGTTAATTCTTATCATTTAATGGAATTTCATTTTTTGAGCGCCAAAGAAGAAGAGATAAAGCTTTAATTATAACTTTAGCATTTGTAATTTTAGAAGCATCAATCTTTAGGATTGATGCTTTTTTGTTTAACGTTATTAAAATAAATTAACAGATTTAAATTGATTATGAGAGCAGTTATACAAAGATCCAAAGAAGCAAGTTGTAAAGTAGAAAATATTATTACTGGAGAAATAAAAGGTGGTTTTGTGGTTCTTTTAGGAATTTGTAACGAAGATACTGAAGATGATTTGAAATGGCTTGCTCAAAAAATAGTTAATTTAAGAGTGTTTTCTGATGATAATCATTTGATGAATAAATCTTTATTTGACATTAATGGAGATATTCTTTTAATTTCTCAATTTACTCTCTTTGCACAAACTAAAAAAGGAAATCGCCCGTCTTTTATCAATGCAGCAAAGGCTGATATTGCCATTCCTCTTTATGAAAAAATGATATTAGAGTTAAATAAACTATTAGGAAAAACAATATCAACCGGTGTTTTTGGGGCTGATATGCAAGTAAGTTTAATTAATGATGGACCAGTAACTATTACTATAGATACAAAAAATAAAGAATAAAATGACTTTAAAAGAGGCTCAAGAATTGGTTGATAAATGGATTAATACAACAGGT
The DNA here is from genome assembly GCA_038237895.1 of Sphingobacteriales bacterium. Taxonomy (GTDB): domain Bacteria; phylum Bacteroidota; class Bacteroidia; order Sphingobacteriales; family Sphingobacteriaceae; genus Pseudopedobacter. The sequence continues at coordinate 19,069 of JBBRYE010000008.1, forward strand.
GTTCGCTATTTTAATGAACTAACAAACACCGCAATTTTAATGGAAGAAGTTGGTGAAGTTGCCAGAATAATGGCTAGAAAATATGGAGAACAATCTTTTAAAAAATCTGATGAGGATATTAATTTACCCGATGAAATGGCAGATGTTCTATTTGTTTTAATTTGCTTAGCTAATCAAACTGGTATAGACTTAACAGATGCACTAAATAAAAATTTAGAAAAAAAATCTATAAGAGATATAGATAGGCATAAAAACAATCCAAAACTAAAATAACAAAAAAAAGGAGTTGAAATTCAACTCCTTTTTTAAACATTGCTATTTAAAATTTATTATCCAGCTTTCAAAGCTGCAATTGCATCTTTAACTTGTTGATTATTTGGATCCAATGCTAAAGCTTTATTAAAACTCTCCATAGATTTTTGTTTATCAGATTTAATATAATATGCTCCTATTGATGAAAATGATTCAACCAAATTCTTTTTATCTGCAGCAGTTTGTTCAGTTTTAGCTAAAGTAAGCTCAACTAATTTATCATACGCTGCTTTTACCTTGTCATTTTCATTAACTGGATTTAAATAATACTCTACTCTTGCTAAATATAAATATGCATCAATATTATTAGCAGTAACAGCAACATAATTAAAAGCACTATCTGCATCTAATAAAGTCTGTTTCATTGCTACTTCATTTTTAGAGTTTTCTCTAACCATTGCTGCGTAAGAGAAGTAATTAGAATATCCTAAATAAAACCAATCTTTTAAAGATGCCTTTGGTAATTTGGTTAATCTATTATAATACTCTGCAGCTTTAACATATTTTTTACTAGAAAAATAAGTAGATGCTATTGTACCTAAAACCTCTGTATTAGCAGTATCTAACTTAGACGCTAGTATGTAATTCAATATCGCTAAAGAATCTTGTTTTAAAGTACCGTAAGCTTTACCAATTTTCAAATAATCATCTGCAATTACTCTACTTGGTTCAATTTCTTTAACAAAAGAATTTAAAGCTTCTAACCCAGCTTGACTGTTGTTGTTTTCTACAGCTGCATATCCTTTAAATCTTTTTGCTAAGATATATTCTTTGCTGTAAGATGGAGATTTGATGAAATCAGTAGCGCTTTTTTCAAGTCCGGCATAATCTCCTGCGTTAAATAAAAAAATTAAATACCTGTATTGAGAATCTGTTGATCTATCTGTTAAATCTAAATATTTTGAGTAAGCATCTTTTGCTTGTGGCAATAATTCCGCTTTTTTAGCAGGAAATGCAGAAGCCCAACGGTAATAGTTTTCCGCTAATGCCCTATAAGCTGGACCAAAATTAGCGTCTTTACTGATTACACCTTTAAGCGTACTTTCAGATAATTCAAAGTTAAATGCTTGAGTCCAAATTTCTCCAATATTTACTTCAACACTTGGCAGATTATCTTTTAAAGACATTGCTCTTTGATATTCGGCAACCGCTTCACTATTTTTCTTTTCGGCTTTGAAGGCATTACCCATAGCAATATGAAGCTCTGGATCTTTTTCTCCATTTTCTTTCGCTTTTTCAAACCATTCAAAAGCTTTTGGCAAATCTCTAGAGGTCTCATAAGTATACGCCTCACCTATGTATACATACTCCAAGTAATCCTTTTTCCTCATTTCTGAAGTTGCTTTTGAAAAATTAGCTTGCGCTGCTGCTGCATTTTTATTAAACAAATCTACAGTTCCTAAACCAACGTAATTTAGAGTAAACTTACCTTTCTCATCTGCTGCAATTCCTTTTTGAAAAACCGCCTTTGCAGAATCTGGCATATTTAACCTCAAATACAAATCACCATAGTAAAAATAATTTTCTGGCGTAGCTTGATTTTTAGCGAGGTTGGCAAATAACGATTTTGCTTTTTGATATTGCTCTGCAGTAACCGCTTTTCTGGCATCTTCTAAACTTTGGGCTATTGTAATAGAACCAATAAACATCATGCTTATGGTTCCTATAGTTATCTTCTTAATTATATTCATAATTCAATTATATAAAAAAAATTTAATTTCTAATTTTAATTTGTCTACTAGGTAGCGAATCTGGTGCCAATCCTGACTTTAAAATGATCCTTTGTCCTAATTCACTAGCAACAAAAGATGCAAAACCTGTGCCTAAACCCGCCTTACCTTGACAATTAATAATATACAAATCTCTTATTAATGGGTAATTATTTACTTTTAAATTACTTTGAGTAGGCTTTTCGTAAGTTTTGCCTTCTCCTTTAACAGCTATAAATTTTAATTTTTCTACTTCATTTGCAATATCTGGAGTAGGTCTTTTCATCCAGGCAACACTTACAATCCCTATTGCATTTGGATTTTTAACTATATACTTAATTACCTCTTTATTGGATTTTAAAGCATAAACATTGTTTGGAAAACTTTTAACGCCAGTAAGCTTCATTAAGTATTCTACTGTACTTGATTTAGGATTATCAAATACAATTGGTGTTTTTTGCTTAAAGGAACCTGAAAGAGCTTTTTTTAATTCATCAATGGTAATTAATGAGTCTTGATTTGATTTTCCTGTAATCAAAGCAATTCCATCGATAGCAAATTTTGTATATCTGACTATTATTTTTTTATCCTCATAAAGTTTAACTTCTTTTGGAGTAAGCTTTCTTGGAAGAATAGCAACATTTATACTATCGTTAACAAATAGTTCTAGGGCGTCATTTAAAGGTTTATAAATGATGTTAATTTGAGCCCTTTGATAATTTTCTGAAAATATTTGATACTCATCATCAATTATTGGATAAAGAGATTCATCTGCAACCATTACGGCCTTCCCGTAAGTAATTTCATTAGTACTATCAGAAATTGTTTGTTGTCTACAGCTTAAACTAAATAAAATAAGAACCATTATAAAAGGTAAGAAGCCTTTTTTAATCATCATGCTGGCTTTTAATTTGAATAATTAATCTAAAAATTGAATACGAGATTAGTAATATACCAAAGCTGATTTTCCAAGCGATATTAACATTTTGAAACCAAGGAAAATCTTTCCAAAAAATAACTGTTAATCCCAAAAACAAATAAACAGGAAGCATGACTAGCCTTAAAATGAGCAGAAATCGCTTTGTGGGCGATTTCTGTCTATCTCTAAATTTTTGATATGCCATTAAAGCAACTTAATTTTGCAATTGGAAGAAAATTGGAACAGTGTAAGAAACACGTACTGGCCTTCCGTTTTGTATACCTGGAGTCCACTTTGGTGAGGTTTTTAGCACTCTGATCGCTTCTTCATCGCAACCTCCGCCAATTCCTCTTACTACTTTAATATCTGTTAAAGAACCATTCTTTTCTACAACAAATTGGCAATAAACACGCCCTTGTATTCCGGCGTCTCTAGCTGCTGGTGGATATCGTAAACTTTTACCTAAATACTTACCAAAAGCTTCTAATCCTCCAGGGAATGCTGGAAGAACTTCCACATTCTGAAAAATCTCATTGGTATCTTCCGTTTTTTCTTGGTTAATTGGACCTTCGCCTACAGGTGTATTGATTACAATTTCTGCATTTGGATCACCTTTAATAGTTTTAGCTCCGGGATCCGCTTTTTCTAATTCTTTAATTGTAGGAGGTTCTTCTTCTACAACCTGTTCGTCTGGTTTTACTACAGGAGGTGGAAATTTAACCTGATCTACTTTTGGTGGTGGCGGCTCTACCGGTGGTGGTGGTGGTGGCGCTTTCTCATCAATAGGAGGTGGAGTAGCCAAGACTACTTCTGTTAATTTATCCTTTTTAGAGGGATCATCAGGTACAAAACCACTTAAAAATTTAACAATTAACGGTGAGGAAATTGCTAAAGAAAACAACACACAACCAATTATAATAGCTTTGTTTGTGTTCTTATTATTTTCTTTACGAAGTTGATAAGCTCCGTATTCTTGGTTTCTACCCGAAAAAATTATATCTATCCAATTTTTGTCTAGGATATCTAGTTTTGACATAATATTTTATATTAGGGTGTGTAATTATTGAGTTATTATTCTTTAAAAGCTCCTTGATCTTTCATCAAGCCTATTTCTGCTTTTTCTACCTTATTGTTGATACCATAAGACGGAACATTTGCAATCTTAATTTCGTCTAAAATATCAACAAAGTTTTTATAAACAGATTTATCTGTTGGTTTTACAATAACCATTAATCCTTTTTCTGGATTACCAGTACTTGCAATTACATTCTTGTTGTTTTCAACTAATGATTTACGAATACCGTTTTTTCCAAAATTATCAACAGTTGGAGCATTATCGCCAATTACGCCCATATACCAAACAATTTTATTGTCTGATCCTAAAAGAACAGTCATCGTTCTTGAAGCTTTAACGTCTAACTCCTCATTTCTATCATTCTTATCAGGCATAAACATGTCCATTGCCTGAGGTTTGGCTAAGGTAGTTGTTAGCATAAAGAAGGTAATTAGTAAAAACGCTAAATCTACCATGGCAGTTAAATCTACCCTTGTTGATTGTTTTTTACTTCTTACTTTCCCGCCTTTTTTGTCCCCGCCGGAGGTATCTAATTCTGCCATATTTATTTGAATTAATTTACTCCTTCTAAAGAAGTAATCAAACTAAATTTATTTATTTCTTGATCTTGAAGAATATCTATTACTCTTCTGATCGTAGGATATTCTTCTTTAGAATCTCCTTTAATAGAAAACCTTAAATCAACATTATGCATTTCCTTTACCGCATATCTAGATTGTAAAATCCATTGCTTTAATTGATTATTTTCACCAGAATCACAAGGAATACCAGGTTGCGTTAATTTCATCCTTTCAGAATTATCCATAGCAATAAATTGCTTTAAATTGGCAATAGGAACTCCAAAATTTTCTATTAAAGCAAAACGCTTCTTTTCTTGATCTGTAAAAGTGATGTTGTATTGTTTACCTATTCTTTCTAGAGTATTTACTCTAATATCATACCCAACCACTCCAAAAAACACTTTATCTTCCCCTACAGTAAGTGTAGAGATATCGGAATCTGGCAGCTTAAAAGTTACTGTAGAAGAAGGAATTTCTACAGCTAAAGCTTCAGGCTGACGAGCAGTTGCCGTTAAGATAAAGAAAGTAAGCAGCAAGAAAGCAACATCACACATAGCGGTCATGTCTGTTGCAGTACTTTTTCTTTTTATTTTTACTTTTGGCATCTTTTTATTTATTTAACGATTAAACTTATAAAACCTTTTAAAAGGCGATTACTAAACTCGAAATTAGTGAGTTGCAGCGTAAGTTTGAACGATAGAGAAACCTGCTTCATCAATTGAGTAAGTTAAACTATCAATTTTAGAAGTAAAGAAGTTATAAGAAATAACAGCTAATAAAGAGGTAGAAATACCTGTAGCTGTATTAATCAAAGCTTCAGAAATACCGTTTGCTAATTGTGCTTGATCTGGCGCACCAGCAGTTGCTAAACCCGCGAAAGCTTTAATCATACCGGTTACTGTCCCTAACAATCCTCCCAATGTACCAACAGATACTAATGTTGCTATAATTGTTAAATTTTGTTCTAACATTGGCATTTCTAAAGCTGTAGCTTCTTCAATATCTTTTTGAATAGCTAAACATTTTTGTTCAGTATCCATTGCAGTATCAGTTTCTACTTCTTTATATTTTAACAAGCCTGATTTAATTACAGCAGCAACAGAACCTTTTTGTTTGTCGCACTCGCTGATGGCTCCATCAACATTTCTAGAAGTTAATAATCCTTGTACTTTTCTTACAAATGAATCTACATTACCTGTACCCGCTGCTTTACTAATAACAAAAAAACGTTCGATAGAAAATACGATCACCATTAAAAGCATTGACATTAAAAAAGGTACTATATAACCTCCTTTATAAATCATTCCGAAATAGTTTCCTGGAAGTGGGTGACCAGTATTGTCGCCTCCTTCAAAGTTTGAGCCATTACCCATAACAAGTAAAAATAGAGTCCACCCAACAATAATGCAGATTATGATAGCTAATCCTGCGAAAATTCCAGAACCTTTAGAGTTCTCTTTTTTAGCCGTGGTAGGTTTTGGTGCGTTTGCCATTGTTTTTTAGTTTTTAGTTTTTAATTTAATTAATGTGTTTTTAGTTAGTTTTTTTTGCGAATAACAAATTTATCATTTATCCTCTAATATCAAAATATTATAAAACCCTTGTAAAAAACAAATATTATAAGCAGATATTAAATAATCGTTAACAATAACGTTAAAATAAAAAAAGATTGTTTCGCACAATCAATCTTTTACAATGAAAACCATTTTAGATTTAAAAACCAAATTAAAAAAAAATTATTTTTGTTACATTAACATCAATTAAGTAAATACTTCTTGATTTTTTTTCTCTTTTTTAGAATCTTGGTAGAGATTATAATTAACAATCAGTTTTTGATTTAAATCATTAGCGGTGTTGTTGTACAGATCTTTATCTTCCCAAGTGTATTGTGGATTTAAGATTTCTGTAGGTACATCTTTACATTTAGTAGGCATCTGTAATTTAAAAATAGGATGTGTTTGAAATTCTTCTCTTTCTAAATCCCCATTTAAAATTGAATTTATAATTGCTCTTGTATATTTTAGTTCAATTCTTTTACCAACGCCATACCCTCCGCCAAACCATCCTGTATTAATTAACCATACTTTAACATTAGATTCTAAAATTTTATTTTCTAGTAAGTTAGAATAAACTGTTGGATGAAGAGGTAAAAAAGCTTTACCAAAACAAGCCGAAAATGTTGCTTGAGGTTCGTTAATGCCTGTTTCTGTCCCTGCCACTTTTGCTGTATACCCTGATAAAAAATAAAACATTGCTTGCTTATTATCTAGTTTGGATACTGGTGGCAATACGCCGAATGCATCTGCAGTTAAGAAAAAAATGTTTTTAGGACTATTTCCTAAAGAAGAAATTTCACTGTTTTCAATAAAATCAATCGGATAAGCTACACGTGTGTTTTCGGTTTTATCAATATTATCATAATCTACAACTCTTGTGTTTGCATAAAAGTTGGTGTTCTCTAATAATGAACCAAATTTTATGGCCTTATAGATCTCTGGTTCCTTTTTCTCTGAAAGGTTGACACATTTTGCATAACAACCTCCTTCAAAATTAAATATTTTATCCCCCCAACCATGTTCATCATCACCAATCAAATTTCTAGAAGGGTCTGCTGATAAAGTAGTTTTTCCAGTTCCAGATAGCCCGAAAAAAATTGCAGTATCACCATTTTTACCTTTATTAGCAGAACAATGCATTGGAAGAATGCCTTTAAAAGGAAGTAAAAAGTTAAGAACAGAAAATATTCCTTTTTTTATTTCACCAGTATAGGCAGTACCGCCAATTAAAATTATTCTTTTTGTGAAATTGATAACTGTGAAATTACTTTGCCTTGTACCGTCTGTTATTGGATTGGCTTTAAAACCTGGTGCTGCAATAATAGTCCATTTTTCATTTTGATGAGAGCTTTTACTTTTAGGTCTTAAAAATAGATTATTAGCAAAAAGATTTTGAAAGGCATATTCTGTAATTACAGAAATTCCAATTTGGTTTTCTTCATCGGCGCAAGCCAATGCATCTCTAGTAAAAATTTCTTGTTGATGATTTAAATAATTAACCACTTTTTTAAAAAGCTGATTAAAATTTTCTTCACTAAACTGAAGGTTTATGTCGTTCCACCACACTTTATCTTTGGTAATATTATCTGCTACTATAAACCTATCTTTAGGAGAGCGACCTGTAAATTCACCAGTATCAATAGCCAAAGCTCCAGATTGAGACAATACGCCTTCGTTTCTTAATAATGATTTTTCAATTAGTTGAGGTACAGAAAGCTGGTGATGTATTTTTAAATTTTCTGAAAAATTAAGCTCACAAAAAACTTGGGTTGGTGTTTTTGTTATCTTCATTGTTTTAATAATTGGTTTCCAAAAGTAAACACAATTATTATCATTACAATAGTTTAAACACTTAAAAATCAAAGGATTGTAATAAATACACTAAGCCTTAATTTCCTCATTCTCAATAAGAAAGAAACGAATACTTAGTGTAATTTATCCGCCAATTTTTTTTACTTTATATCCTTCAAAAATTAAAAGATCTAAGATTTTTTGTCTAAAATCTCCTTGGATCAATATTTCACCTTCTTTAACAGTGCCACCAACTCCACATTTGGTTTTTAGCATTTTCCCTAAATCCTTTAAATCTTCATCTGAACCAATAAATCCGGTAATTAAAGTTACAGCCTTGCCTCCCCTTTGTTTTTTATCTAATTGAACCCGTAAATTTTGAAACTTTGGGGCTAATGTTTCCAGCATATTTTCTTCATCAAAATTTAATTGTGCATCGGGGTTTGTAGAATACACTAAACCGTCAAAACTGTTTAATTTTTTATCATTCTTTTTGTTGTGCATAAATTTATATTGATTTAAATACCTTTTAAACAATTAGCTTTAATGAAAGGTGTTTTATACTAACTTTTAGTTCTTTCCCCTTTATTGATGGCTCGCCGTCTAAATGAATTGGCGCTTCAGTTTCTCTAATAATAATGGCTTTATTCACTTTTATAATTTCTATGTATTTAGATTGATGTATAGTTTTTGTAAACAACCTAAAGCCTAATGCTGGGAAAATGAATAATGGAAATGGCTTTATAATACATAAATCTAATAAATTATCATTTAAAGAAGCCGATGGTGCTATGTGTGCATTATTACCGTACTGAGATGAATTTGCGATACTCAACATAAACGCCTCTCTTTGAATGGTTTTATTTCCAATTGTTATGTTATACAATTGAGATTTATAAGTACTTATCTCTGAAAGGGTAGATTTTATATAATTTTTAAACCCTCTATTTATACTATTGGCAAAATGAGCGCTAATATGAGCATCAAATCCCATACCGGCCATATTAATAAATTTTTCATCATCTATTAAACCAACATCAATATTAATTGTATTTAGAAGATTGATTTTTTTAATAGCTTTTTTGTGATTTAAGGGGATTTTCAAAGTTCTTGCAAGTCCGTTACCAGAACCGCAAGGAATAATTCCCATTGTTTTGCCAGAAGATTCTAAAACACCAGCAATCTCATTTATAGTGCCATCACCACCTACTGCTACTACAATATCAAACTGACTATCAATTGCAGTTTTTGCTAATTCTTTAGCATGATTAATATAATCTGTATATATAATTTGAGCATCAAATATTTCTAAATTTAAGTTTTGATCGATTAAATTAGGGAAAAAAGTTTTGTTTAATCCACCAGAAATAGGATTTACGATGAAGAGGATTTTCTGTTTCAAAAAATAAATAATTTATTAGTCACAAAGTAATCCTATTTTTCTCATAAAATAAAAATTGTTATACCTTTACATCATTATTAAGTGGAATGATTTGAAATGATTGCAACCACGTTAAAAAAATGCTAAACCATTGTGCGTTAAGCTACCTTGTTTGCAATCTCCATATTTTCCTAATTCAATAACAATTTAAAAAATTAAATATGTCTTATTTATTTACGTCTGAATCGGTTTCTGAAGGGCACCCAGACAAAGTTGCAGATCAAATTTCTGATGCTTTAATTGATAACTTTTTAGCTTTTGATAAAGATGCTAAAGTTGCATGTGAGACTTTGGTAACTACTGGTCAGGTATTTTTAGCGGGCGAGGTTAAATCTAAAACCTATTTAGATGTCCAAAAAATTGCAAGAGATGTAATCAGAAAAATTGGTTACACCAAGGCCGAATATATGTTTGAAGCGAATTCTTGTGGTATTTTATCGGCTATTCATGATCAATCTCAAGACATTAACCAAGGTGTTGACAGAAGTAATCCAGAAGAGCAAGGCGCAGGAGACCAAGGAATGATGTTTGGTTATGCATCTAATGAAACAGATAATTATATGCCTTTAGCTTTAGATTTAGCGCATAAATTATTGATTGAGCTTGCCGCTTTAAGAAGAGAAAACAAAGAAATTACCTATTTAAGACCTGACGCAAAATCTCAGGTTACTATTGAGTATAATGATGATCATCAACCAATTAGAATTGATAGTATTGTTATATCTACACAACATGATGATTTTGATGAAGAAGCTACGATGTTAGCTAAAATAAAAAAAGATATCATTAGTATTTTAATTCCAAGGGTAAAAGCTTCGGTTAAGCCACAATTACAAAATCTATTTAACGATCAAATTAAATATCATATTAACCCAACTGGTAAATTTGTTATTGGTGGCCCGCATGGAGATACCGGCTTAACCGGTAGAAAAATTATTGTTGATACCTATGGTGGTAAAGGCGCACACGGTGGTGGTGCTTTTTCTGGTAAAGATCCATCAAAAGTTGACCGTTCTGCAGCTTATGCAACACGCCATATTGCTAAGAATTTAGTTGCGGCAGGCGTTGCAGATGAAGTTTTAGTACAGGTTTCTTATGCTATTGGTGTTGCAGAGCCTTGCGGTATTTTTGTAGATACTAAAGGGACAGCAAAAGTTAATTTAACCGATGGCGAGATTGCTAAAAAAGTAGAAAGTGTTTTTGATATGCGCCCATATTTTATAGAACAACGCTTAAAACTTAGAAATCCAATTTATTCTGAAACTGCAGCTTATGGCCACATGGGGCGTAAAAATGAAGTAGTTAGTAAGAAATTTTATGCGGCTAACGGAGAAGAAAAAACCGTTGAAGTAGAATTATTTACTTGGGAGAAATTAGATTTTGTAGATAAAGTTAAAACCGCATTCGGAATTAATTAAAATTTTACATTTAGAAATCAGCGCTATTAAAATAGCACTGATTTCTCTAATTAATAAAATCATCACCCCTTAAAATAACTTGCGTTCACAATCTCAACATCCTTAAAATCATATTTTTCAATTGCTTTTTGTAATAAAGAATCTCTTACAATAATTATAATTTTAGTTTCTGGAGAAAAGGCGCTAAAATCTTTCAGTATTAAGCTTAATAAAGGCTCTAAACCTAAGTTTTCTAATTCTAACTTTCCAATTTCATCTATAATTAACCATTCTGGTTTCTGATGAACAGCATTTTTTAAAATTTCTGCTGCCTTTTTGAATGCGCTTTTCAAAAAAATAAATCTACCAATAACTTCTACATCAGTTAATTCATTAATATCGGTTTCAAATAAATAATATTTGTTTTCTTGAATATCATAAAGTTTTCTAATTCCATCAAGATCTGGCGTTAAAATTCCAACAACATTTAACTTACCATTTAGCCAATTTAATACTGTTGAGGTTTTACCAGACTGGATACTATCAGAAAATAATATGATTTTATTTCTCATAAATATTCATCGCAATTAAATTATAAATAAACTCTTTATAAACACCTAGTCCGTTTGCGTTTTTTTTAGCCAAAGCTAGCGATGGTTTAATGTCACTTTTTATTTTAGGGATAAGATTTAAGATATGAGAAACTTCATTGTTAAAACTATTACCTTTTCCTTTAATCCACTTTAATAATAACCACTTCAATACTGGGCTTACTAAAATCCAGATTGCCAAAATTAGTACTGTTCTGTAAAAAGAAGCTAATATCAATTTAGATTTTAAAAGAATTGCGAAAGCAAACATTAAGGTTAAAATGAATAACAAGCCTAAATATTTTATCTTATCCTTTTTCTTTCTTTTTACAAAAATATTGAGAAAAGGTGTATCTATATCTTGTGTTTTTAAGTTCAAGAATCTTTCATAAACCCTATCAGGAAGTTGATTTGCTATAAACCCGATGTAAATAGCCCACAAAAAATAGATCACTAAATAAATTGAAACTAAATAAGTTGTTGAGGATTTAAAGTGCAAATGGAATTCGCTTAATACGCTTTCTGTTAATTTATCAAAGGCAATAAATAAAGAAGAGCCAAATAAAACCCATACTACCAAAAGTTTCTGAACAGCAGTTTCCATTAAACAAATTATCGCCGTTAGGTAGGTTGCAATTTTTTGATTTCTGATTACGCCAAATACAATTGCTCCAAAAACGCCCTGAAAAGAGACTGCAATGTAAGCAGTAAATGGGCTTTGCGGGCTTGCAATTGCTTTTACTATTAATACTATGATTGTGGCATTAATAATGCTTTTAAAAGGATCATCAGATAAATAAGCAATATATCTGATGATAATGATTGCAAAAGCGGCTAAGAAAAATCCTGAAAATGGAACTCGGTAGGCATGCAAAATACCTCCTAAACCAGATTCGCTTAAAGCCCATAGCGCTATAAGTTTATCTATATTTTGTAATTTAGTAGCGTAGATATTTTGCTGATTGAGCATTCAACGGTAAAAGTACAAATGATTTATTTCCTAAATTAAATTTTACCAATTAAAAAAAACCAAATGAAACAATCTGAAGAGAAATTTTTAGCACTAGATATTGGCGGCTCGCACATTAAATCAACCATTTTAAATGTTGAAGGCAAAATGGAAATTGAATATCAAAAAATTGCGACACCAAAAAATTCTTCCCCCGAAGATGTTGTTTCTGCCATAGAAAAACTGATTAAAGACTTTCCTGCTTATGATAAAATTTCTGTCGGCTTTCCAGGATTTATTAAAAACGGTGTGGTTAAGACTGCCCCGAATTTAAACAACAAAGCATTTAAGAATTTTAATTTAAGCCAGGCTATTGCTTCTAAATTTAAAAAGCCTGTAAGATTGGTAAATGATGCCGATATGCAAGGTTTAGGCGTAATTAGCAGGGTTGGTTTAGAAATGGTGATTACTTTAGGAACTGGTTTTGGTACAGCATTGTTTATGGATGGCAAATTATTGCCTCATTTAGAATTAGCACATTTGCCAGTTAGGGAAAACATTGATTATGATGATTTTATCGGTGATAAAGCTATGGAGAAAGATGGTGTTGCGGTCTGGAACGAAAAGATAAAAGGAGTTTTAGACACCTTTAAAACCGTGATAAATTACGACAGTTTGTTTTTAAGTGGAGGAAATGCTAAAAAGATAAAATTCGATTTAGACGATAATATAAAATTAGTGGGTAACAGGGATGGAATTACAGGTGGAATGTTTCTTTGGAAAGAAGAAGATGGTTATTGCGTAAGGACGGTAAATCCTATTTAAATCTTTTTTTTGCGTTAACGATTGAAGCGGCATCCTTTTGGGCTTCTTCAGCTTAAAAGATATAGTGGAAAGCGTGTTAAAACGCTCATATAAATTTTCGGCTTCCTCTTAAAATTACCTATTAATTAAAATCAACATTAAAAAAATGAAAAACACAGATAAAAAATATGCCTTTGGGATGATTGGTTTAGGAACGATGGGCAGAAATTTATTGCTAAACATGGCAGATAACGGTTTTAATGTTACAGGTTACGATAAAAACCCGGAACAAGTAGAGCTGCTTAAAAAAGAAGGTATTGAAACTAATACAATAGGAACTGTATATATTAAAAATTTTATACAAAGTCTTAAAGTGCCACGGGCAATTATGATGTTGGTGCCTGCGGGAAGGATTGTTGATGCTGTAATTGAAGAATTATTGCCGTTGTTAGATGAGGGAGATTTGATTATTGATGGAGGAAACTCTCACTATACCGATACCGATACCAGATTTATAGAGCTTCAAAAAAAGAAAATCCATTTTTTTGGAATGGGAATTTCTGGCGGAGAAAAAGGTGCAAGATTTGGCCCAAGTATGATGCCGGGTGGCGATAAAAAAGCTTATAATGTAGTGAAGCAACTTCTAGAGGCCGTTTCGGCAAAAGTAAACGGAGAACCTTGCGTAACTTATATTGGTCCTGGCGCTTCCGGTCATTTTGTGAAAATGGTACATAACGGGATAGAATATGCTTTAATGCAGATGATTGCAGAAGCTTATGAACTGATGAAAGTTGGTTTAAATATGCCTGATGAAGAAATTGGAAACGAGTTTAAAAAATGGAACGAGGGTAAATTACAATCCTATCTTTTGGAAATTACGCAAGAGATTTTCTTTTTGAAAGAAGATGGCGATAAAGATATTTTGCTGAATTATATTAAAGACGAGGCAAAAGCAAAAGGAACCGGAAAATGGACTTCACAAGTGTCTATGGATTTACAATCTGTAACTACCTGTATTGATGGAGCAGTTGCGATGCGGGATTTATCCAAACAAAAAGATTTAAGGTTGGCAATTGATAAAATTTATTCTGATGCAACAATTATAGATACTAATAAAGCTGAGGTGTTAAAAGATTTGGAAAATGCCGCTGCTTTTACAATGAAAATAATTTTTGCGCAAGGGATGGATATGATGCAAAAAGCATCAGAAGACATGAATTATAATTTAAACTTGGCAGATTGCGCTAAAATTTGGAGGGGCGGATGTATTATTAGAGCATCCTTTTTAGAAGAGATTTATGAAGCCTATAAAACCAATCCCGATTTAGATAATTTATTGTTAGACAAAAAAGTGTCAAAACAAATTAAAAGTACCGTAAATGCGGCAAGAAGTATTATTATTGCAGCCGTTAAAGCTGGTATTGGAACAACTGTGTTTTCATCAGCTTTAAGCTATTTTGATAATTTAAAAACCGGCAGAATGCCTTCTAATTTAATTCAAGCACAAAGAGATTATTTTGGCGCACATACTTATGAGCGTATTGATAAAGAAGGAGTATTCCATACCCAATGGCAAATAAACGCTAAACCATAATCCCAACAAAAAATTTAAATGAAAGCTAACAATAAACCCAAACCAACCATTTTCATGATTTTTGGAGGTACCGGCGATCTTGCAGAAAGAAAGTTGATTCCAGCTTTATACAATCTTTTTTTAGAAGATCACATGCCAAAAGAATTTGCGATAATAGGTTTAGGAAGAACCGATTATACTGATGATTCTTTTAAAAAATTACTGCTTGATGGCATCAACAAATTTAGCAGAAGTGGTAAAGCAGAAAAAGAGAAATGGGACGATTTCTCTAACCATATTACTTATTTAATAAGTGATGCCACTAAAGAGGCTGATTATAAAAAAATGAGCGTTCTTATTGAAGGTTTTGAGAAAGATTGGAGCGAAACTCCAAATATTATCCATTACCTAGCAGTTGCTCCTAATTTTTTCCCAATTATTGCAAGTAATTTGGCTAAAGTTAAATTAGCTGATGATTGTGATAGAACAAGAATAGTTATTGAGAAACCTTTTGGGCATGATTTACAGTCTGCAAAAGAGCTTAATATTTTATTGAAAGGGATTTTTGCTGAAAGTCAGATTTACCGGATTGACCATTATTTGGGCAAAGAAACGGTTCAGAATATGTTGGCTTTTAGGTTTGCAAATGCTCTTTTTGAACCAATTTGGAATCGTAATTTTATAGAACACGTTCAAATTTCTGTTACCGAAGATATTGGCGTAGAAGACCGAGGCGGTTATTATGATGGTTCTGGTGCTTTACGCGATATGGTTCAAAATCATATTTTACAGGTTTTATGCTTGGTAGCGATGGAACCTCCAGTAAATTTTGACGCTGAAGAAATTAGAAATAGAAAAGTAGATGTTTTGAGGGCGATGCGCCAGTTTGGGCCGGAAGAAATTAGGTTTAATACCGTTCGTGGGCAATATAGCGAAGGTTGGGTTAAAGGAGAAAAAGTGGAGGGTTACCGTGATGAGGAAGGTGTTAATCCAGAATCTAATACAGAAACTTTTGCAGCTTTAAAATTCTTTATTGATAATTGGAGATGGCAAAATGTTCCCTTTTATGTGCGTACCGGTAAGAGAATGCACCAAAAAGCTTCTGTTATCAGCATACAGTTTAAAGATGTGCCGCATTTAATTTTTCCAAGCCAATCTGCAGAAAATTGGCAGCAAAATAGGTTAATTATCAGCATACAACCAGAAATGAGTATTCGTTTGCAGGTTCAGGCTAAAAGACCAGGATTAGATATGACTTTAAATCCTGTCGATATGGTTTTCAATTATGATGGAACTTATGAAAACGATACGCCAGAAGCTTACGAAACTTTATTGTTAGATGCCATGAAAGGCGACCAAACATTATTTATGCGTGGCGATCAGGTAGAAACTGCTTGGGATTTGATTATGCCTGTTTTAGAAAGTTGGGAATCTAAGAAAAGTATCAGTTTCCCAAATTACTCGGCAGATAGTTGGGGACCAGAAACCGCAGAAGCATTGATTGCAAAAGACGGTTTCCATTGGTTTACAATGCCGATTAAAAAAGCAGAAAAGAAATAAATATCCAATAATTTGATTGCTATGAAAACCAACGTTTTTAAAACTACAGATGAAATTATAGTTGCATTAGCCAATTATTTTGTGGATTGCGCTAACAAAGCAATAAATAAACATGATAAATTTTCTGTCGCTTTATCTGGTGGCAGCTCTCCAAAAAGGTTATATGAGCTTTTGGCCTCCGCCGATTTTAAAAGTAAAATAGACTGGAAAAAAGTTTATTTCTTTTTTGGTGATGAGCGCTATGTTGCTTATGATAATGCAGAAAGCAATTATTTAATGGTAAAAACTGCATTGTTTGACCATTTAGATATTGATGATTCACAAATTTATAAAGTTGATACTTCATTAGACCCTGCAACGGCTGCTCAAGATTACGGACGCTGTATTTGTCAGTTTTTTAGTGACGAACCTAGTTTTGACTTAGTGCTTTTAGGCTTAGGCGATGATGCTCATACCGCTTCTATATTTCCGCATACTTCTTTGGTTTGGATTGATGAGGAAAATGTAAAGGAAGTCTATTTAGAAGATAAACAAGTTTACAGAATAAGTTTTACCGCTCCATTAATTAATGCTTCTAAAAACGTTGCTTTCTTAGCTTTTGGCGCAAACAAAGCCGATGCGATAAAAGCAGTTTTTGAAGGAGAAAAGAATGTTGACTTATATCCTGCTCAATTAATTAACCCAGAAAATGGAGATTTACAATGGTTTGTTGATGAAGCAGCTGTGAGTAAAATCGATAAAAAACCTTAAAAAATCTAATGGCTTAATGTAAAACCTGATTTAATGAGAATTTTATCGGGTTTTTTTGTGGCTTGTTTTTGTGGCTTGTTTTTAATCCTTTAAAATCTCCACTTTTTTAAAAAATAATCGAGGAACAATCTTTGTATTATCGGCTTTATGCCAAACATAAAACCCGATAATAAACTAAGGACAATAGAAACAGTTTCTAAAATTTTAGATAGTCAATTTCAGATTGGGAATTTTAAATTTGGTTTAGATCCTATTTTAAACCTAATTCCCTTTGCGGGAGATACAGCAACTGCTTTAGTTTCCGTCCTTTTGGTTTATACCATGCGTAAACATGGCGCAAGCAATAAATTAATTGCTAAAATGTTGGGCAATGTTGCTATTGATTTTGTTTTAGGCGCAATTCCTTTTTTAGGTTGGATATTCGATTTCTATTTTAAAGCAAATGATAAAAACGTAAGGCTTTTAAAAGAACATTATGCAGACGGGAAACATAGCGGAAGCGCAAAAGGAATCATCCTTTTTAGCTTGATTATATTTCTGTTAATAATTGCCGGTTTTATCTGGGCAGCCTGGACATTTACTGCTTATTTATTTCACTCTTTTTAGTACCCTAATTAAGCGGTTTTTTTGAAGTTTGATTTTAAACCATCAATCAAATCATTTTTTGTTTCTTCATGAGCTTTAGCTCCGTTTCTGATATTTGTAGCGTTTCCATGATTACGAACAATTATTTCATTAAAAACACTAATCATTTCCTCATCCTGATTAGTAGTTAATAATTTATTTTCTAAGCCATTATATTGCGTCCAAACACTTTCAATTACCCAATTATTAGCATCATTAAATTGCCTAGTTTTAATATCTTTTATTCCCAGCCATTCATCACGGTAAGTCTCATTATCATTTAATGCCCCAATTTTATAGCCTACAACGCAACATAAAATTATTCCTGTACCAATTAAATATGGAAATGCAATACTTCTTTCAGATTTGACAGTTTGCTTAAACATTGCTAATCCAACTAAAAAGCCAAACATTAATCCAATTAATAACCCAGAAGTGCTTTTGCTGGTGTTTTTAGGTTTATTCATTAACTAAACTTTCTCCCCAAAAGCTAAATCGCCGGCATCTCCTAAACCAGGTACGATATAAGATTTTGAAGTCATTTCATCATCAATTGCACCAAGCCATAACTTTGCACCTGGTAAATTATTTTTTACATAGGCAACACCTTCTTGGCTAGCAATAACAGCTACAATATGCAAAGTTTCGATAGTATATTTTGATAGTAAATCTTTACAACACATCACCAAACTTTGACCAGTTGCCAACATAGGATCAGATACGATAATTGTTTTACCATCTAAATTTGGTGTAGAAACATAATCCATTTGTATGGTAAAATCATCTCCGTTTTTATTTTTACGATACGCCGCTATAAAACAAGAATCTGCCTTATCAAAAAAATTTAGTAACCCTTGGTGCAATGGTAAACCAGCTCTTAAAATAGTTGCTAAAATGGGCATTTCAATTAATTGTAAATCGTTTGAAAAACCTAAAGGTGTTTGTGTCTCTACACTTTCATACTTTAAAGTTTTGCTAATTTCATAGGCAAAAATTTCTCCCAGGCGTTCCATATTTCTTCTGAAACGCATGCTGTCTTTTTGAATTTCGATATCTCTTAATTCGGCTAATAAATTATTTGCAATACTTTTTGTTTTATTAAGAAGAAACATAGTTTTATAGATTTAGCTCACTCTTTTTTCATTTATTGCTTTTACCCAATCCACTTTGCCACATTTATTGCAAATACATTTTTCCATATTTTCTTTATTTTTTTGAATGTTGCCGCAAAATCTACAAGCGTAAAAATCCTCTTTATTTAGCGCTTCAACTTTATCATTAAATGTGTGTGGTAAAATAGGAAGACCATATTTTATTTTATCATCATCTAAATAAAAAACACTTATTTCTCCTGTTGTTTCTAAAATAGCAATATCTACCTGTCCTAAATGACTTATGTTTCTTAACCTCAGTTCGGCAAAAAACTCATCATAGGCCATCGCTTCTTTTTTAAACTTATCAATAGCAAACTCGCCATTTAAGATTAAATAAACGGGTTCTCCTTCTAACCATTTTTGTATATTTTTTGATTTCGAAATGGAGTAGGTAGTAATTCGATATAATATCAAAATGAAAATGAAAACACAGATTGCAGGTATTAAACCCACATCTTCATAAAATAAAGGATCGCCTGCAGCAGAGCCTAAAGTTAAAATTATAACCAATTCAAAAATCGAAAGCTGCTTTATTCCTCTTCTTCCTGATAATTTGAGAATGATCATCAATGATAAATAGATCACTACGCACCTAAAAAGCACTTCCCAAATAAAGTTAGGGGGCAAATTACTCATAAACAAACGGGCAGGTTCAAATATTTCTTTCATAGCACTTTACAAGCAATTGCTTAGCCACTTGCCTTATAAAACAAATTTATTTTATTTTTTTGAAAATTGATTATTGAACGTAAATCAATGAAATCTAAATTAAAAGATTCTTAGAGAATTGTGAGGTAAGATGGCTTTAAAAAATCAAAATAATTAAAGTCTATCTTTTTTAGTCTTTAAAAAAACCTGATAAGATTTTTTGATATAATTCATATCGTCATAACGATTGCGATAGGTTACCTCTTCTGGCTTGGGCCTATACAAATACATAAACTCTACCATTTCTTCATCTTTAATCTTAATACTTTCCTTTATTATAGAAACATTAAAATGATTATCTACCCCTGATTGGGCGTTTTCCCGGTAAATATAACTTCCAAATCTTCTGGCATCATTTGCGTCTTTTCCTAACAATTCATGCAAGGCAGATAATGGTGTAAATAGGTAAGCAAAAATTGGAGGTTTACCTCCGTAATAAACTCCCTTACTTCTGTAACCGTCTAAAATTTCTTTTTGTTCGGCTTTTCTGGTTTGCTGTTTTATAACTACTTCATTTAAAGTGATTGATTTTTTAAGGTAGATAATTAGATTTTGCTTTTGAAGGATAACTTTTTCTTGTTCTTGATAGTTGTCTTTAGTAAATACTAAGGTATCTCCAATAGAAACATTGATGCTGAAATTGCCAAAATCATCGCTAAAGGAAGTTTCTTTAGCTTTTTTATTAAAGATAGAGACGTTGTTGATTCTTTTATTCCCTACTTCAAAGACCAATCCTTTTAACAAAATTTTTTCTTGAGCAAAGGTTGTAATACCTAAAATCATAAAAATTGAAATTAAAAAAGTTAGCCTTATCATAAACGATTCTAATATCCCCAATTTTTATGTAAAGACCAGATTTTTAATGTTTTTTAACATTCTCTTGTTTATCTGTTTTTGCGTTAACGCTTTTAGCGTTTTTATTTTTCACTAAATCCTTCCTAAAAATTCCAATTGCCTTTATCAATTAATGAATAATTTAATTCCCCTATTAATTTTATCTTTGCAAATGATTAAATCAATGACTGGTTACGGTACCGGTATAAAAAACTTACCTAACGGCAAATATACAGTCGAAATAAAATCTCTTAACAGTAAGTTTCTTGAACTAAATATAAAACTGCCAAAAGCTTTTTCTGATAAAGAATTCTTTTTAAGAAACGAGTGTAGCAAATTATTAGAAAGAGGAAAGGTAATGCTGAACATCAATGCCGAAACCATTGATAATACCTCTAAAGCGGCCACAATTAATAAAGATTTATTGAAGTATTACTTTGCAGAACTACAATCTGCAGCTAAAGAATTAGGGCAAAATGACGAAAAATTGTTTACTGCTGCAATAAATTTACCCGAAGTAATTAAATACGATGAATCTTCAGTTTCTGAAGAAGAATGGAAATTAGTGTTAGAAGCTTTTTATGCTTCAGTTGATAATTTTCAAAAATTTAGGGCTGATGAAGGTGCTGTTTTGGAAAAAGACTTAACAGAAAGGGTGCAAACCATTTTAGATTTGATGGCATTAGTTGCAAAAAATGAAACTAACAGAATTCCTGCTATCAAAGAAAAATTAGCCACAATGCTTAGTGATGTTGTTGGCAAAGAAAAAGTTGACCAAAACAGGTTAGAGCAAGAACTGATTTATTATATCGATAAATTAGATATTACCGAAGAAAAAGTAAGGCTAAAAAGCCATTGCGATTATTTTATCGAAACCTTGAAAAACAAAGATGCCAATGGCAAAAAACTGGGTTTTATAGCTCAAGAGATTGGAAGAGAAATAAACACAATGGGATCTAAAGCCAACGATGCCAACATACAGCGTTATGTAGTTGGGATGAAAGAGGAACTGGAGAAAATTAAAGAACAATTATTAAACGTACTTTAAAATATACGCTTAAAGCTATAGGCATAAGGTTAAACGCTTTCTGCTTAAAGCTTAAAGTTTAAAGCTTAAAAAATGAAAGGTAAACTCATTATATTTTCTGCTCCGTCTGGAGCCGGAAAAACTACCATAGTCCATCACCTTCTTAAAACGTTTCCAGATAAAATTGCTTTTTCAATTTCTGCAACAACTCGCCCTTCAAGAGGAGATGAGCGGCATAAGATTGATTATTATTTTATCACTAAAGAAGAGTTTTTGCATAAAGTAGCTAAACATGAATTTGTAGAGTTTGAAGAAGTTTACTCGGGTACATTTTACGGAACTTTAAATAGTGAAATCCAAAGAATTTGGAATCAGGGGAAAACCGTGATTTTTGATTTAGATGTAGAAGGCGGTTTAAGATTGAAAAAAAAATATGGCAAAAATGCGTTAGCCATATTTGTACAGCCCCCATCTTTAGAAGTTTTAGTAGAGAGATTGACTGAGCGAGGTACAGAAACTGAACAAAAAGTAACAGAGCGGATTAATAAAGCAGAAAAAGAACTGACTTACGCTCCAAAATTTGATGTCATTTTAAAAAATGATGAACTTAATTTAGCTTGTGATGAAGCCGAAGATTTGCTTTTAAACTTTATTGCTAATTAATAATTATAAATTTTGATTATTTTACCCTCAATATTTAATAAAATGGGTAAAAGAATAATCTGGTTATTTTCATTTTTACTGTTTGGGATAATCCAAAATAGTAATGCCCAAAGCGTTTCTTCTAAACTAGAAAACCTTGTAAATAAAAAGAAGTCTTTCACATCCGGAGTAAAAGACACCAGTCAAATAATAGCTACAGATACTACTTTTAACGGCTTAATTAAACGCGTAGATTATTATGCAGAGCAGTTTAATAAAATAGGAACCGATTTAAGTACAGGGTTTGATACTTTAGACATTAACGAAACTTTACCCGCAATAGAAAAAAGGGTTGGAGATGCTAAGACTTACAATTTAGCCACATTTAGATCTTTATCAACTCTTCAAGATTATTTTGCCACATCGCAAAAACAATTAGATAAGTGGAGTAACCGACTTACACTTTACAACAACTCTTTAGTGGGGATGCAAGAAATTTTGTGTCATTTAACCACAGATTCTGTCTTTCAAAAAATCCCAGCAGACCCTACACTTAGAGATCGTTTTTTTAATCGTTTAAATGAATTGGGCGCAAAATGGCACCGATTAGATTCTATCAGTAATAAAGCTATTTTAAATATTGGGATTTTACAAAACAGGGTTTCTGCCGTACAAGTACAAATTATTGATTTTAATGATCAGATTAATATTGATTTAAAGAAATTAAAAGATAATGCTTTAACAAAAGAGTATGACTATCTGTGGGATATCAATACAAAAGGCTTTTGGGCAGATTTAAACAATGGAATTAGCCAAACGTTCAACATTAATTATAGCATAATTAAATACTACATCAATTATAGTTACAAGGTACATTTAATTAATATTGCTCTTTTTCTTTTACTTTTCTTTTGGTTAAAAAGAAATCGTGATACGATTAAGAAAGATAGTGAATCTGCTATAAATATTTTTGAGAATGCATTACTCACTACGAAAAAACCGTTTTTTGCGGCCTTAGCGGTTACTTGTACCATCGGCCCGTTTTTTTATTACCGTCCACCAATAATTATCAATCAAATTTATTTGGTGATGCTGATGTTTAGTGTAGGCATTTTAATGTGGGGTGTTTATGAAAAGTGGCTTGTAAAAAATTGGTTTATTGCTTTAGTTTTTGTTGTTTTTTATAGTTTTGGGAACTTATATTTTAAAGTTTTTGTTTCTGAAAGAATCCTTTTCTTTATTCTTACACTTTTAATTTTTAGTTGGGCTATACATTTTTTTAAGAAGAGAAAAACTAACATCCCACAAAAATATCAGAATACCATCCACAATATAATTTACATCTTTTTTGGTCTCATTGCCGTTTCTATAATCGGTAACTTATCTGGTAGGTATAGTATTTCTAAGATTGCTGCTACTACTGCCTTATTTACTTTGGTAGAAGGAATAAGTCTGATTTTATTTATTAAAATAATTACAGAAGGCATTTATTTGCAAATGGAAGTTGGCAAAATACATATCAATACCATTTCTTCTTATTTAGATTTTAAGAATTTAAAAGATCGTATTGGTAATTTTTTAAAGATTTTATCCATTTTATTGTTAATTATTTTCTTTACTCAAAACCTAAATATTTTTGATGTTATTTATGATGATACAAAAACGTTTCTAACCCTAAGCAGAAAAATTGGAAATACTACTTTCACTTTTGCTGGGTTTATCCTCTTTATACTTATCATTTACTTATCAACTGTAGTAGCAAAAATTATAAGCTACTTTTTTGAGTTTGCAGATGAACATGCAATAAAAACTTCGCGTAGAGCAAAATATAGTTCTTCTATTCTTTTAGTAAGGCTTTCTATTTGGATAATTGGATTTTTAATTGCTATCGCAGCATCTGGAATTCCAATTGATAAAATAACCATTATTATTGGAGCATTAGGTGTTGGTATAGGTTTCGGTTTACAAAATTTAGTAAATAATGTGGTATCTGGTTTGGTAATGGTTTTTGAGAAACCTATTCAAGTTGGAGATTTAATTGAAGTGGGTGATAAAACTGGCACAGTACGTTCTATGGGCATTAGAGCAAGTAAGATTTTAACTTTAGAAGGCTCAGAAGTTATTATTCCTAATGGGGATATGCTTTCACAAAACCTAATTAACTGGACATTAAGCAACACACATAAAAGGATTTGTTTAGATGTTGGTGTAAGTTATGGTTCTGATATAGAAAAAGTAAAAAATATTTTTAAAACGATAGTTGAAGAAAATGAAGATGTGATGAGCGACCCAGTGCCTTTGATCTTATTAGATGGTTTTGGTGATAGCTCTGTTAATTTTAAAGTGTTATGTTGGGTTGCCGATATTGATAATTGGCTTAGAATAAAAAGTATTTTAATGAGTCGTATTTTTGAAGAGTTTTATAAAAACGAAATAACAATTCCTTTCCCGCAACGAGATGTAAATGTGTATGTTAAAGATGCACAACAAATTTTACCCAAAAAAGAGGATTAATTATTCAAATTGCTAAAATGAAAATCGGTTTATTTTTTGGTTCATATAATCCAATACATACTGGTCATTTAATTATTGCAAATTATATGGCAAATCACACCAATTTAGATAAGGTTTGGCTAGTAGTTTCTCCTCATAATCCTTTAAAAGAAAAAAAAGATTTAATTCAGGTTTATGATCGTTTAGAAATGGCAAAACTAGCTATAGAAAACACGCAAAATATCAGCGTAAGTGATGTAGAATTGAAATTAGCGCAGCCTTCTTATACTATTGATACTTTAACCCTTTTAAAAGAGCTATATCCAACCCATCAATTTGTATTGATTATGGGTTCTGATAATTTAAAATCCTTGAAAAAATGGAAGAATTACGAGCTAATTCTAAGAGATTATCAAATTTTTGTATATCCAAGACCTGGTTTCGCTAACGCTGATTTAGAAAATCATCCATCAATATCTATAACAAAAACTCCTTTAATGGAGCTTTCGTCAACTTTTATTAGAAAATCAATAGCAGAAAATAAAGATGTTAAATTCTTTCTGCCAGATGAAGTGATTAATTTTATTGAAAGTAAAGGATTGTATAAGTAGGTGTTTTACTAAATATTGGTGTTTTACAATTACTTTTCTAAAATAGACAACTGAGCAAGTATATCATTTTGATTCACAAAATAATCTGCATCAGTTTTTAAAGCCTTATAAACATCGTCAAATAAAAGCATGTAATTTCCTTTTTCTGATGATACATTCTCTTTAACTACCTTTCCTTTATCATCTATAGTATAAAGAATTCCTTCTTGGTTTTTATCTTCAATTCCGTAATCTATATCTGTTGGTTTTTTACCATCATTAAGCTGATTTTCTTGAATATCAGTTCGGTTTTTAATGAGCGTTCCGTTTTCTCCATAAAAAATATAAGCCGGCTGAGGGTGTACTACCAACATATTGCAAGTGGCAAAAACATTTAAACCATTTGGATATTTAAGATGCGCATTTGCATAATCATCAACTTCTGTTTCTTTACGTAACTTTCCATATGTTTTTTTAAACTCTGACGGAATACCAAATAATGCAATTGCCTGATCAATAATATGTGCACCTAAGTCGTAAAAAACTCCTGCTCCGGGATATGGCTTTTCTTTAAATTGTTTGCTGCTTATTTCATTTCTATACCTATCAAAACGAATATGTGCTTCACTAATTTTACCTAATTTACCCGACTTAATTACTTTTTGTACCGCTAAAAAATCACTATCAAATCTTCTGTTTTGAAAAGCTAAAACTTTTAATCCTTTTCTAAAAGCTAAAGAATAAAGCTCTTCAGCCTCTCCTTTCGTTACAGAAAAAGGCTTTTCTATCAATACATTTTTACCAGCATTAATTGCTGCTTTTGCATATTCATAGTGTGTAAAGTTTGGGGTGTTTATAATTATTAACTCTAATCTATCGTCGTTTAAAAGTGATTCTACTTCTTTGTAAATAGTTACGTTAGGATAATCTTTCTTAGCGTCATCCTTGCTCCTTTCGTTAATTGCTGTTAATTCAAACCCTTCGTGAGCTTCAATAAATGGACCATGAAATATTTTTCCAGACATTCCATAAGCTAATAACCCAACTTTAATCTTGTTTTCCATATCTTAAGAAAGGTAATGTTTATAATCAACTAATCTATTTGAAATATAAATTAAAATCAAAAAAATAGCCCATGAAATTTAAGAAATCATGGGCTAAAGTTATTTTAATTTTTTACGGTTA
Source organism: Sphingobacteriales bacterium (assembly GCA_038237895.1). Lineage (GTDB taxonomy): Bacteria > Bacteroidota > Bacteroidia > Sphingobacteriales > Sphingobacteriaceae > Pseudopedobacter. The sequence continues at coordinate 45,312 of JBBRYE010000008.1, forward strand.
GTTTCCTCCAATTCCTCCTCCGGTTGTGGTTCCACCTCCTTGGTCTCCTTGTTTTAAGTCATCATTGGTAACACCTCGTTTTTTGCTTGGCGCACCAGCTGTTAGTTTTCCAAATCTCCAACTAAAATTTACCCCTACCGAGCGAAATGGAATAGAAAAATTAGTGCTTTGCGTAAAGTTTGCACCCGTTAATGATGAGCTAAAGTTTTTACGCTCATTAAAAGGATCTATTAATGTTAAGCCTAAACTTCCTTTTTTCTGAAAGATTTCTTTTTTGAAGCCTGTAATCCACATATTAAAGCCTGCGTTTTCTCCCTGGAAAGTTCTACGTGGCGAATTTAATATCACAAAACTTTCTATCACAAAGCCTTTAGGCAAGTTTACCGATGCACTCACAAAAGCATTATAAAGCAAATAAATCTTATCGCTTTGAGCAGGATTTGGATTTATAGAACTGTTATTTATATTGATGTTGTAAGAATTAATATTTAAGTTAGTTCTTAACGTTAACATTTTTACTGGATTTACAGACCCAAAAAAGTTAAATCCGAAAGAATTATTTGCACCAATGTTGTTGTAAGATTGTAATGAAATTGTTCTATTGTTTTCTACAACTGGCGTTACAATACTTTCTATTATTCCATTAGTTCTTCTGTAGAAAATAGACGCGTTAATGATGGTTGTTTTTACAAAAGTAGAATAACCTAATTCAAAATTATGAGAAATCTCTGGCTTTAAACTTGGATTTCCCTGAGATTGTTGCAAAGAATCGGCAACGTTTCTAAATGGGTTTAGAAAGAATAAACTTGGTCTTTGAATTCTTTTGTTATAGCTTAATTTTACAGTCTGGAAATTTTTGAAACTTCTAGAAATCACAGCACTTGGTGCAAAAACTCCATAATTATTTGCAAAGTTTGGGGTTTGAGCTAATGCTGGCGTAGAGCTTCCTTTAATATCTGTATATTCATATCTTCCACCAATCTTAAATCCGTATTTTTTTGCTAATGTAAAAGCGAAAGTAGAATATGCCGCAGCAACATCTTGGCTATAATCATAAATATTATTTCTTCCTACAATTGGTGTTTTATTATTATTTAATGGATTTACTTTATCTGCCCTAGAATCACTATTTATGTTTCTTATAATTGTTTTAGCTCCAGCTTCCCAAACTACTTTTTTAAATGGTTGTGTATAATCTGCTTGAAAAGTTACTTCTTCATTTAAACCTGTGTTTTTAGCTTCTTCATTTAAGGGATCTGTAGAAAAGTTAGAAGTGTAATCGTTATTGTTTGTACCGCGAGTGTATTGAGCCGCTAATGAATATTGTTGTCCTTCTTTTTTAAACTTGTGCGTAAAATCATTATTCCAATCATAGTTATTAGCTCCAAAACTATTATTAGTGGTTCTAATGTAACTGCTTATTTTATTTCCTATTTGTGAAATTGCATTGTTAGCGCCATCTGTACCAAAAGAAAAACGACTAAATTTTAAAGTAGAGCTAATTGAATTGTAGGTATTGAAGTCATAATCAAGACCAACAGATCCATTTCCAGACAAACGATCTGTTGTGTTGTTTCCACTTTGCGTATTTGAATATCCTGCTCCGTTAGATTTAAAATCTATTATACTTTCTGCCGGCCAAGAGTAATATCCACCAGCATTACTACTAAATCCAAAACGACCTTTTTTAATATTCAAATTAAGATTTGCACTATTTTGTCTGGTTCCTACAGAAGAATTTAAAGACCCGCTAATCCCTTCTAAATTGTTCTTTTTGGTAATAATATTTATAATTCCAGAAGTGCCTTCAGCATCATATTTAGCAGATGGTGAAGTAATTACCTCTACGTTTTTAATTTGATCTGCTGGAATTGCCTTTAAAGCATCGGCCATATTTCCAGCCATTACGCCAGATGGTTTTCCATTAATTAAAACCTTTACGTTAGAACTTCCTCTTAAAGAAACATTGCCATCATAATCAACAGAAAGTAATGGCACTTTTCTTAAAATATCAGTTGCATTTCCGCCAGCAGATGTTACATCTTTCTCTGCATTATAAACAATTCTATCAATTTTATTTTCAATTACAGGTGTTTCTCCAATTACTGTAACTTCTGCTAAAGCTTTGCTATTTGGCGTTAAAACAATGTTTCCTAAATTAAAGTCTAATTTTGAAGGTGTTGTTTCTACAGGATCAATAACTTTTTGGCTGTAGCCGATAAAAGAAATTGTAATTCTATATTTCCCTGGTTTGATATTATCAATCCTAAAACTTCCCTTTTCATCTGCCAAAGCACCACTTGTAGATTTTGTTTGTGTGCTTCTTGATAATGAAATTGTTGCATAATCTACCGGTTTTTTAGTTAAAGAATCTATTACCGTTCCGGTTATTTTTCCTGTAATTACAGCTGCGCCTCCACCACCAGGAAACTGGGCAAATGTAAGTTTTGTGGCAATGGTCAATAATATTATAAAAGATAATCGTTTCATCATTTTTGTATTTTTTAATAAGATGTAAAAAACAATGCAATGTTACGATTAAAGAAAAAAATTATTGGTAACATCCAGGTTACTTTTTTAAAAGAAAAGGCTTTAAAACCCTTTGGTCTTAAAGCCTTTATTTATTTGCTTATCAATAATTTACTTAATTTCAAATACTGCGTTAACTTGTGCTGTCAATTTTATCTTCTTAAAATCTATATCCGGCATAGATTCCGCTGCGTCTGCAGATTTACTCATCATCATTTGATTTCTATAAACTGGTTGAGGATAATTTTCTGATCCAGACTCTTGTATTTCTAAAGCTCCACCAATTTTTTCGCCAACGGCTTCTGCTAAATATTTTGCTTTTTCTTGTGCTTGTTTTAATGCTTTAATTTTTAAATCTTTTTTTAAATCATCCGCTTTAGAATATTCATATTTATCCACATTGGTGTATGATAACCCTTTTGGATCAATTGCTGCGATAATTTGATTTAACTTATTTAAATCATTAACCTTAATGCTGTATTGTTTAGATGCCAAAAACATTGGGTCTTTTTTCTTTTGCCAATAATCTGTATAAGCACTTATATTATTGATCATAAAATCTTGATTAGGAATACCAGCAGCAATTACTGCTTTTTGTAATTGGGTTTCCAACTCTTCAATATTTACTTTCTTTTTGTTATCCTTTAAATACTCTTTTAAAGAAATTCCAATGTAAATAATATCAGGCGTAACTTCCATTTCGGCTGTTCCCGTAACCGATATTTTTTTTCTGTTATCAAATCCTTGTGCAAAACCGGTAATGGTTGTTAGTGCAATTAATGCACTTAAAAATATTCTTTTCATAATTTTTCTTTTTGTTTAATATCAGGATGAAATATCTGTACCAATTCCATAAAAAATAATTAAAATTTATTAGCTATTAACTTTTTAATCTGATTTATAGATAGTTGTATTAAAACTTATTGTCGATTTAATTTTTTATTAACCAATGCTAAATTCAAATTTAAATCATCCTTATAAATGGGATAACCTTCTTCAATTAATGTTTTTGCTTTCTGTAAATCTTGTAAAGCTAAATCGTAGTCCTTAATCTCTACTTTTGCTTTAGATAATAATATTAACGATTCTATTTCACCTTGTTTAAAATTGATATTGGAAGCGGTAGTTAGTGCTTGGATAAAAAACCATTTACTTTCTGTAAACCTCTTGGCTTTTAAATAGATTTTTCCCAATTGCAAATAACAAGAGTAGGCTGCCTTTTTTCCTAGTTTTCCGCTCATTTGCAATGCGTTTTTTAAGATTAAGTTTTCCGCTTTTTTAATCTGATTTTGAAAAGTCGCTATTTTAGATTCAAACAAAAGCTGATCAAACGTCAATTTTGGTTTGCTTAATCCTGTTATATATTTATTTGCATAGCTGCTATATAAATCGGCATTAGTTAAATCGTTTTTTGTAAAAAATATATTGGCTAAGTTATAGGCCAACACAAAAGATTGTAACTCATTTTTTAGGCTTAGGCTTAAATTATAAGCCTGTTTAAAATCAGAAATAGCATCATCTATTTTATTTAATCTTGCGTTATAAATACCCAAAGCTTCTAAATAGTTTGCTTCAGATACATTATCAAAAAAAATTTGCTTAAATATTTTTGGGGCGCATACATTAGTTAAATAAATGTTTAAATCTAATGGGTTAAAATGCGTTTTAAGTTTATGATTAGTTCTAAAATTATTATCATCTGCCA
>JBBRYE010000009.1:0-47940 GCA_038237895.1 Sphingobacteriales bacterium
AGATTTAAAAAGTTCCCCGCAGATTTCGCTAATTATCTCAGAAACGAAATGGATAATAGGTAATAATATTTTTTCTTTTTGGTATAACTCTAAAAATTTGCGTAAATCTTTTTAAATCTGCGGGCAAGATATTTAAAACAATAATTATGACAGAAGACGAAATATCCTACAAGATAAGAGGAGCCATTTTTAAAGTCTATAATAATCTAGGTCCCGGGCTCTTAGAATCTGTTTATGTTTTGGCTCTTCGCTATGAATTGTTAAAAGAAACCCTTTTAGTAAAAACTGAGGTTGCTTTTCCTGTTTATTATGATGACGAGGTTCTTGATACTGGTTATCGTCTTGATATTTTAGTAGAAAATAAAGTAATTATCGAAGTAAAATCTGTAGAAACATTATCAAAAGTGCATCATAAACAAATTCTCACCTATCTCAAGCTTACGGAAATGAAACTAGGAATTTTGGTTAACTTTAATGTTGATCAAATAACAGAAGGTATATTTAGAAAAGTAAACGGATTATAACAAACAACATGATAAACAAATTCAAACAAAAATTACTCGTTTTATTGTTCCTCTGCTTAAGCTCTTCTGCTTTTGCACAATATGGAGAAGGAACCTATTGGTCTTTAGATGGCAATAATATTATGGAGGTAGAAAATGGCGAAATCGTCTCTAAAAACGCCATGGACGAATCTAAATCTATCACAATAATTACCAAATCAATGCTTACACCTAAAGGGCAATCGCCGCTTAATGTTGTTCGTTTCGCTTTTTCTAATGACAATCAAAAGGTGTTGATTGGTACAAATACCAAAAAAGTTTGGCGTTATGATACCCGTGGAGATTCCTGGGTTTACGATGTCCAAACCAAAACGCTAAAACAAATTGGGAAAGATAAACCAGAATCGTCTTTGATGTTTGCCAAATTTTCTCCTGATGCCAAAAAAGTGGCTTATGTAAGCGGTCATAATATTTATGTGGAGGATTTAACTAGCGGAGAAACAAAAGCTTTAACAAACGACGGAACTTTGCGATTAATTAATGGAACTTTTGATTGGGTTTATGAAGAGGAGTTTGATTGTCGTGACGGCTTTAGGTGGTCGCCGGATAGTAAATCAATTGCTTATTGGCAAATTGATGCCCGCAAAATCAAAAACTACTTGATGTTAAACACCACGGATTCATTATATCCTTTTACCGTTCCGGTAGAATATCCAGTGGTTGGTGAAGATCCTAGTTCTTGTAAAATTGGCGTTGTTGATGTGGCAACGGCACAAACAAAATGGATGAATGTTTCGGGCGATCCAATTCAACATTATATCCCAAGAATGGAATGGGCAAATAATTCTACTCAATTAATTTTGCAGCAATTGAACAGGAGACAAAATGAAAGTAAAATTATGTTGGTAAATGTGGCTCCTAATACAGCAAGAACAATTTATAGTGAAACGGATAAAGCATGGATTGATGCAAAAGCAGAATCAACCGGTTGGACGTGGATTGATGGTGGAAAGAAATTTATTTGGCTGAGTCAAAAAGACGGCTGGAAACATATTTATGCTATTGGTTTAGACGGTAAGGAAACTTTGATTACTCCTGGCGATTATGACGCTATTGAGCTGAGTAGTGTGGATGAAAAATCTGGCAATGTTTATTTTATGGCTTCGCCAGAAAATGCGACACAAAAATATTTATACTGGGCGCCGCTTAAAGGAGGAAAAGCAATCCGTTTAACGCCTGTTAACGAAAGTGGAACTCACAGTTATGACATTTCTCCGAATGGAAAATTAGCGTTCCATAACTACTCTAGCGCTACCGCATTTCCAAAAAGTGATGTTGTTGCTTTGCCAAACCATAAAATTTTGAGCGGCGGAGAAGAAAACCCTAGAGCCAAAGGTTATCTAATACCGAAAGTAGAATTTTTTAAAGTAAAAACTTCTGAAGGAATTGAAATGGATGGATGGATGATTAAGCCAACAAATTTTGATCCCTCTAAAAAGTATCCTGTTGTGTTTTATGTTTATGGAGAGCCCGCATCACAAACGGTAGTTGACCGTTTTGGAACCGGATCAAACAGATTATATAATGGCAATATGGCTAATGACGGGTACATATATATGTCGGTAGAAGGACGTGGCGCACCAGCACCAAAAGGTAGGGAATGGCGTAAATCAATTTATCATCGAATTGGTGATATCAATATAAAAGATCAGGCTATGGCTGCAAAAGAGATTTTGAAATGGGATTATGTGGATAAAGACCGAGTTGCCGTTTGGGGATGGAGCGGTGGGGGCTCTTCAACTTTAAACTTATTGATGCAATATCCTGATATTTATAAAACCGGGATTTCTGTTGCCGCAGTAGATAATCAGTTGAATTACGATAACATTTACCAGGAACGCTATATGGGCTTATTGCCAGAAGACAAGCATTATTTTGTAGACAATTCGCCTTTAGCACATGCTAAATATTTGCAAGGAAATTTATTATTAGTACACGGTACTGGTGATGATAATGTGCATTACAATAACGCCGAGCAAATGATCAATCAATTGATAAAATATAATAAAACTTTTCAGTTGATGAGTTACCCAAACAGAACACATTCAATTTCTGAAGGTGTAGGTACCAGCAAGCATTTAGCTTCTACTTATACCAAATTTTTGAAAGAGAATTGCCCTCCGGGAGCAAAATAGATTTTAGTTATTAAAAATGATTAGGGTAAGCTTTTGAAAGAAACAAAAGCTTACCCACTTTTATTTCAATTATTCTTCAGCAGAAACAACCCGTCTACTTCCATCATAAAGTTCATATTCCAATAATCTACAATCTAGTTTTGCACTATAAAACTCAATTCTTTTGGCGGCTTTTAATCCTATTTTCTTGGCCAACTCTGGGTTTCCTGTAAAAATATAGCCTTTGTAGCCTTTACATTCCTGCTTCATAAAATCGCCTATTCTCTTATAGGTAATTTCCAGTTCTGTAAACTGACCCAAACGTTCTCCGTATTCTGGATTAAACATTACCACACCTTTTCCTTCTGGAATCGGAGTTTCGGCAAAATCACAAACTCTAAAATCAATCAAAGTATCTACTCCGGCCGTTTGTGCATTACGGATAGAAATATCAATTGCACTTTCAGAAATATCAGAAGCAATGATTTTAAAATCTATGTTTTTGATGACCTGATCTTTAATCTTCTGCCGCTCGGTTAAAAACACTTCCTCATCATAACCTAAAATATGCATAAAGCCATAATTCATCCTAAACAAGCCGGGCGTTCTGTTGGTAGCAATCATAGCCGCTTCAATTGCCAAAGTTCCCGAGCCACACATTGGGTTCACAAAATTAGATTTCTTGTCCCAAGCGGTCGCATAAATAGTTCCTGAAGCCAACGCTTCTAACATGGGTGCCTTACCCGGAATTTTACGATAGCTGTGTTTTGCTAATGTCTCGCCAGAAGTATCAATAAAAATTTCTGCAGCGTTTTCTTTCCAATATAAATGGATAACCGCTTTAGAATAATCAGATCCTGAATCAGGACGAATCTTGTGAATTTGTTTAATTCGATCAACAATTGCATCTTTTACCCGCAAATTTGCAAACAAAGGAGTGGTGATTGTTGGGTTATCCACATTAGAAGTCACAGAAAAATATCCACCAAAATCTATCAATTTTTCCCACTCTAATTTGCTTAGTTTTTCATGTAATTCGTCGTGGTTTTCTGCAGTAAAATCATGCAGTTTATATAATACTTGGCTAGCACATCTTAGGTTGAGGTTCAGCCTGATACAATCGTTTAAAGTCACGTTTAACTCTACTCCGGTTGGGAAAACCCTAATCGGAATAAAACCTAAAGCAATCACCTCTTGCTCCAGGTAAATTGACAATCTTTTATTACAGGTGATGATCACCTTAGCGGCAGTGTTGAAAACTTGATCCATATAGGTGCGCAATTTACTCAAATATTTTTTAGACTTTTGAAACAGATTCAAACGATTTTATTATGGAAATTAAAGGAAAAGCTCATTATATATCTGACGTAATTAACGTTACAGAAGCGTTCAGAAAAAGAGAGTTAGTAATAGAATTTGCGGAAAACCCACAATACCCGGAGTTTGTGAAGTTTGAAGCTATACAAGATCGTACTGCTTTAATGGATGGTGTTAAAGTTGGTGACGATGTGGAAGTTTTCTTCAATTTAAAAGGAAGAGAATGGACAAACAAACAAGGCGAGAAACAATATTTCAATACCTTACAATTATGGAAAGTGAATGTTCTTGGCGCATCAGCTGCCGGTTCAGCTCCGTCTAGCCCTGCAATTGCAAGCCCTGTAGATATCAGTGCTACTGCAGGAGAAGATGACGATCTTCCATTCTAAACAGCCTATTTTCTAATTACAATGCGATAAAAAGCGGCTTCAACATCCCACGTTGACCGCTTTTTTTATGCTTTATCTTTCCGTCATGTCGAAGAATGAGACATCTCATCCAATAGGTTTTTTGTTAATTTATATTTATGAGGGCGTTCGGGCGGGCTTTTCACTATATCTTTTTATTTGTCTCCCTTCGTCTCCGCTCAGGATGACAAATAAAAAGGATGCCGTTTCAATCCCTAACGCAAAAAACTCGTCCTTTTGACGAAAGGAGAAATCACACCTATAAGTTATTTATTCCGCTTTGCGCTCTCTCTGGTTAAATTTTCTACAACAAAACCTCACTAACCCCTAAAACCGCTCCTTTATTTTTTTCTTGCACAAAAGCTATCACGTCAAAATCGTCCTTTTTCATTCCGTTTGGTAAATCAATCTTAACATTCTGGTTAGTATCATTAATATTAACTACCATATAATATCTCACCACATTTACATGTGCCAAAGTTCTTCCTCCATTCTCTCCGGATTTAACATGAGTAGAAACACTTTTTTGAACCAGATTAACAACCAAATCCTTATTCTTGGCTTTAGCATCAATAATATAATTCAATTCAACTTGTTTATCAGAACTTGATTTTACGGATCCTGATAGTTCTAAACTTTCTGATTTTCCTAAATGTTTTTTAATTGAACCATTTAATTCACCTGCAGCAGAACCTACCATTTGGTCCTTTCCGTTCACAATTGCCTGTGGCGTGTAAACCGAACTATTCTTAAAATTATTTGCATAATCTGATTGCCTTTCAGAAAAACGATGGTCGCTAAACATGTCTTTCCAGCCTAATCTATTCCAATAATCTACATGATAAGCCAAAACGTAAACTTTTTTATCCTTATAATTTTCCTTAATCTGCCCCAATAATTTATCAGCAGACGGACAGCTTGAACATCCTTCAGACGTATAAAGTTCTACAACAGCAAAACCGCCGTCATCTTTATTTGAATTGCTTTTTTCATCTTTATCTTTTGTAAAACTTAAACATCCAAATAGCGCAACAGCTATTATAAAAAACGAGAAGATTATCTTTTTCATTATTGAAAATTTTTTTAATAAAACGAAGTTCGCTTTTCTTTATTTCAATATATTTTCTTTGATTATTTACTTCCAATCTGTACCAATGATATTATTTTTCAATAAATTAAGAGGGGTTGGATTAGATTCTGTTAGGCTGTTTTCAATTGATGATCATTAAAATTTAATTCTATAATATTTACTTAATTCTTAACATTATTTTTATCAATCAAATCTATCCCTACCAAAGTATTTGAATTTTGTATGCCTTCTACATATTTGATAAACTTTGCGTTAAAAAAGCTTTTTCTAACTTCAAAATATTGCTTAGCTCCTGGCGTGTGAATAAAACTTTCTAAAATTTTGTTGTTATCTTCCCAAACATGTTTTTTTATAGAATGATCGCAATAATGTAAGTACATGTTTTCAAACAGTTTAAAAAAACTAAACATGATATGTATATATTTTGCTTTTTCCTTTTCATCCAACGCATCTATATTCTTACAGCCCAATTGGAATATCCAAGCCAAATCAGTCCCTGCCAAAATCCTATAATTCCATTGCATCAAATTATTGTAACTAGAATCTTGCATCCCAGTTTTAACTCCATTAGCGCCAAACCTTACTTGTTGAGCTAAATATAATAACGATACCACTATAGATACTGGGCTTAATATATCCGTAATGAGTTTGAAATTAATATCCATAAATAACTTATTTTAGAGCACTCAGATTCATGATTTATTTGCGAAATGGAATATAAATAAAAGGCCTTATATCTAATTTAAATATAAGGCTCGTTTATTACTTTTTTTATTACTCAATAATAAACTTCACTGTTTTTTGGCTTTCGCCGATTTGGAGTATATAAGTTCCATTAGCTAGTTTCCCACTAATGCGATAGGTAATCGTTTCACCATTAAAGTTTACTTTCTCGTTGATGACCTTCCTTCCAGATAAATCATAAATGATTAGGTTTTGGAATCCTTTTAGATTTGAGTTTTTGATATTGATTACACCATCTTTAACAGGGTTTGGATACACTGATAATAGCTCTTCTTTTAAGTTGGCTATTTTAACTGTTCTAATCCCCAATTCTTCTGTCTTGCCATCTAAATCTGTTTGGCTTAGTTTATAATAATTAGTTCCTAAAAAAGGCTTGAAATCTATGGTTTCATAATTTGCCCCATTATCTCCTTTAGATTTTTCGGTATTCAATTGTTGAAATGTTTTACCATCCTCGCTTTTAGAAATGGTGAAATAATCGTTCTTGGTTTCTGAAGCGGTTTGCCAATTTAAACTGACTTGGTTTTGGTTTCTTATTGATGCTTCAAAGCTGATTAGTTTTACTGGCAGGGTAGTAATTCCCTCATAAGCACCAATGTCTATTCCGCCACCTTGTGGTCGGCTTATTCCATTTTTATCTGTACTTGGTGCTCCTGTAGCTGTTCCTGCATCAATTGCAGGAGAACCAGAAAGTAATCTCAAATCGCCATTAGCTGCATTTATAAATTTAGGGTCTTGGTCATTAATAATTCCCGTACCTGTAGCGTAAGTGCTGTTTTGTTGGGTGATGGAATAGGTAACGGAAAGATTTGCACTAGGATCAAAACTAGAACCATTATCTATATCAGATCCTGTTTCATCAGTATTTCCTCGTTGTTTATTTCCCCAGAAAATACAGTTTACTATAGACGAATTAAATGTACCTTTTACGCCAGTAATAAAGTCTTCTCTATTAACAAGACGTATTGCGCCTCCAGAGGCATTGCAGGAGTTTTCATTAAAAGTACAATTTTTGAGTTTCAAATCTAATAAGGATTGATTTTCTATTGACAACGCTCCGCCGTAACCGTTTGTAGAAGTGTTTTTATCAAAGATTGAATTTGTGATTGTTAATGATTTATTGCTCATACCATAACATTCCAGTCCTATGGCCCCTCCATAAGTAGGGCAACTGTTAGATTTAAATAAACATTCATTAATAACTTGACTTCCGGTAGCTCCAGAACTATAGTAAAACTCAACTGCACCTACAGAAGTATTTGAAGAGTTATTTATAAACGAACAAGCATTAAAAGCTAAATTGCATAAGGAACTATAATTTCTAACTTCAACGGCGCCTGCAATTTGCGCCCTATTTGATTGAAATATACAGTTTGAAATTTGAGGACTTGTTTCGTTGTTTCCGTCAGCTTTGACAAATAAACCGCCGCCAAAACTAAATAATGCCCCACCAAAAGCGTTGCCTTTGGTAATAGTTAAACCGTCTATCACACAAGTATTGAGTATAGCTCCGTTGCTCGTGGTACTACTAATCACCATCACGTGGTAAGCATTGTTACTGTAGTCATCGTCAGCGTTCATATCTCCGCTTAGGGTAGTGATATTGCTTCCCGCCATTCTTTGGTTTATATTAGTTTCCGTACCCGCAAAACCTCCGTAGAGCTTTATATTTTTGGTAATGTAAAAAGTATTATCCGCAGCGTTGTTTGCCGCCGTACCCGCCATATTTTTAGTGGGTACATATGTTCCTGATGCTACCCAAATTTCATCACTAGCTATTGCCACATCTAAAGCTTTTTGTACAGTTTTATAGGCGGTTGCCCAGGTGCTGCCATTTGCGGCATCGCTACCTATTGTTTTTACATAATAAATTGTTGCGTTTACGTGGGTAATTTTTAGTGCGAGTAAAAATAAAAGTATTAATTTTTTCATATTTCGATAGATTGGGAATCATTTTGCTAGGTAAAGCTAAACCAAATAGATTTCCCATACCACTACCCACCCGAGTAGTTTTTTAGAAAATCGCGTTTAAACAGCTTTAAAGGTGCTTTAAAAGTTTAGAGAATTTTGATTTATGGGTGTTAGAGATTTCTAAGATTAGCCTAAGTGACTATAAAATTTGTTCAATTCTTGCCTACTGTTAACTTCTAATTGGCGGTATATGTTTTTGATATGGTATTTAATGGTATCTATGGAAACAAACATTTCTTCAGCTATTTGCCTATTGTTATAACCTTTTTGTGCCTGTTTAATAATGAGCAGTTCTTTATCGGAAAAAATAGCCGTAATGTCTTTTTTTATCGGCATTGCTTTACTAAAAAAACTAATTACTTTTTTTGCAATTTGAGGACTCATAGAAGCCCCGCCATTTTTAACTTCTAGCAATCCTTCTTTAATATCTTTTAAAGAGGTGTTTTTTAATAAATATCCTGCGGCTCCTGCTTTTAAAGATTGAAAAATATAATCTTCTTCATCAAAAACAGTAAACATTACAATTTGAGCTTTAAGGTGTTTTTGCTTTAAACGAAAAACTAACTCAACTCCGGATATTCCAGGCAAACCTATATCGCACAATAAAACATCAATATCAGCAATGGTGCTGTTATTTAAAAAATCTTCTGCATTAGATGATGCAATTAAAAGTTGAATATCTTTCTGTTTAGAGAAATAGCTTACTAAGGCTTCTCTTATATCCTCTGTATCCTCTACAATTGCTAGTTTTAACATAAATTAAAGCTTTGTATTTTAAATGTCTATTTTCTTTTTAATATTAAAATAACGTTTGTTCCTTTATTGTTAGAGTTTATTTGTATTTCACTTTTAATACTTAATGCTCTGTTCTTAAGATTTTTTAACCCTTGTCCCGTATGTTCAGTAACATTACATATTCCCTTTCCATTATCTTTTATTTCTATATTAATTTGATTTTGCAAAAATTGAATTCGTAACAGAACTTGATTAGCTTCTGCATGTTTTCGACTATTGTTTAAAGTTTCTTTTATAATCAAATAAACGGCCTGCCTCTTCTTTTGTGAAATTCTTTTGGGATTTTCTCCTTCTGTAATGATATCAAATTTTGAAGATGATGTTTCAAACAATTCATTACCGTAATGTTTAATTTTAGCTAATAAGCTATCCCAATTATCGTTACGAGCATCAATTGACCAGACAATATCTCTTAGTGCCCTTACCGCCTCTTTGCTGTTTATACTTATTTTCTTTGCATATTTTGCAACTTCATCACTATCTTCAATTAGTTCGGCCTGCATAGATATAGTAGTAAGTAGGCCCCCAACTTCATCATGCAAATCTGATGATATATTACTTCTTAAGCTTTGCTCTTTTTTAATTTTGTTGATTCTATTAAGGTAAAACCAGTAGGTTATTGTACAACTGATGATCATCATCAATACTTTAAACCACCATGTTTCATAAGAATACGGAAGTTTTTGAATATCTATTCTTTGCATACCCTCTAATTGATCTTCCGCACCAGATTTTACTAACATTTGGTAATCTCCATGTTTAAGTCCGGCAAGAGAAACCGGCTGACCAATTGAAAGGGATTGCCACGTCTCGTTGTTGAGTTTATAAACAAATTGCTCTGAGTTTCTAAAGTTTTCTGGAAAACCTATTCCAATATTGATGAAGTTTTGATTAGGTTTTAGAATTATTGGCTCTTTAGTTTTTTTGTAAGGATAAGTGTAGTCGAAAATGATTTTATCATCATTCTCATCAACAAAACTTAGCTCTGATATAATGCTTTTTGATATTTTAGTTGTTTTAAACCAATCTTTGTTCATGTTTAAAACGGTATATCCATTTAAACCTCCAAAATATGCCTGGTTAGTTTCTTTATCATAGAATGAAGCTCCATAATTAAATTCATTTTGGGTTAGACCATCTTTTTCATCCAGTTTTTTAATTGAATTTCCTTCAATTAAATTAATTCCATTGCTTGTTCCCGCTACTTTTACTTTCCCTGCAATCTCTAAACTGTAAACCAAATCATCGCTTAAACCATTAGATTTAGTATAAGACTTTAAAATTTTTCCATTCCTATCAATCGCAACCAAACCTTGGCCATCTGTAGCCAGCCAAATACTATCTTTTTTAATGATGTGTGTATAAACTCCTGTCGTTCTGTTTTTAGGATAAATTTTTTGAAGCTTTTTATCATTATATATCATTAAACCTAGATGAGTGCTTAACAGAATTTGATTGCCTACTATGCTGATATTTCTAACCTGTAAATTGGTTGTTTCGGCAAATGGTTTTAGTGTAAAATTTTTTTTATTAACCGACCACAAGCCGTTCATTGTGCCAATTAAATAATTGGTTTTATCCTCCGAAACACTTAATACATAGTTGGTTAAACTTAAATTAGAAAGGTATTTTTGTTCTTGTGGTAAATTAAATTTGAGCTGCTTTAAAGTGTGATTTTTTCTATCGTAAATTTTTAAAAAACCGCCTTCTGTACCAATTAACAATTCATTATCATTTATAGGATAAACCGTGTGAACGCTGTGTAAATTGTCTAAAAAATCTGTTTTACCTTTTTTATCAATATAACCTGCTCCGCCATATGAACTGTAAAAAATACTTCCGTCTTTAAATTTATAAATACCTCTAGTGCTCTTATTAAAATTTTTGTTTTGTGGAACGAGAGAGGATATTCCTGATTCGTTCTGATAAACTACAAAAACCCCGTTTGATGTTGCTAAGTAAATCTCCTTTTTTTCGATATATACATCAAAAATATCCAATATATTTTCAGCTGAAAATTTAAAATGGTTGATGATATTTAAATTGTTTTTTTCTAAAATAGAGATTTCGCCCCTTCTAGTATAAGCGTTAAAAAAAGGTCCATCAAATAGTGAATGTCCTTCTCCGGTTGATATATTTTTAGCTCCTGAGTTGTTTATTATTTCTGCTTTATTACCATCAAAATTAAATATGCCTTTTTCAAATACATCTAATAATAAACCATCTTTTTTACCTGTTATAAATCTGATGGAGCCTTTAATGTTTAAACTATTATACCTTTTTGTTTTAAAATCATTTATGTCGATACTTAATAATTCACCAATAGAGTTTCCAAACCAAACTTTGTTATTCCATAATTGAGGTTTTGCGGATATTAACACGTTTTGTGAATTGAGCGCTTTATTGTGAAAATCGTTAATTAGTATAATTTTTCCCTTGTTCCATATTAAAATATGTCCGCTTTGTAGTGAAATAAATACTTTCCCGGGTTTTAATTCTGTAATTGATATCACATCCTTTATAGTAGACTTTGGCAATGAATTTTCTGGTAAAGTATTTAGTTTCCAAGTTTTAAGGTCTAAATAAGCAATGCTAGATACACCACCTATCCATAACTTATCATCAGAAGCAATTGTAATACAAAGGGGAATATCTTTAAAAATCTGATTATTGAGTTCTAAAGATTTAGATACATTTAAAGATTTATATCCATCAAACCTAAATATAATTCCATTTGATAAGTACCATATAAACCCGTTAGAATCTTTAGTAATACCTTTTACTGTAATATTTTCACGCTGAGAAAAAAGTTTAAGTTTTGTAACAGAAAAGTTTTGTGCGAAAGAAGTTTTTACGCATAAAAATATAATTAAAGATATAATCTTGATTATACAAAAAAATTTATTTGATATATGTTTCAGAACTTATGTTTATATATCTTCTATCTATAAAACAGTTTTATTGAAGTATGTTTTTTATAACTTATAATTAATTTTTAATCTGCAATAAATCCTAATACTTTTTATTTTACGAAATTTTAAAAGAAAGAGTTTTTTAGAGAAACTTTCTCTTAATTATTTAAAATTACATTTTGTTTTAAGACTGGAAACTAATTAGTAATATGGGAGAAATTTATTGAAATATTAGGCAAATTTTAATGAATCAAATTACTCAATAATTATTTTCTCTCTTTTACTACTATCACCAATATTCAATAAATATATCCCTTTAATCAAACTTTGCTTTATTTTAAAAGAAGCTAGGCCATTGTTAAAGTTAATCTTATCGGAAACCATTTTCTTTCCCTCCATATCGTAAATCTCTATGATTTGAAGTCCATTTAACTTAAGGTTTTTAATATTGATGATTCCATTCACAATCGGGTTGGGGTAAACGCTTAAACTTTCTGTTGTTAAGCTAGCTAACTTAACTGTTCTTATACCCAATTCTTCCATTATACCATCTAAATCTGTTTGGCTTAGTTTATAATAATTGGTTCCGTTAAAAGGACTAAAATCTATGGTTTCGTAATTTGCTCCTTGGTTTCCTTTTGATTTTACAGTAGTTAATTGCTCAAATGTTTTTCCGTCTTCACTTTTTGAAATGGTAAAATAGCTGTTCTTGTTTTCAGATGCCGTTTGCCAATTTAAAACGACTTGCTTTTGGTTTTTTATGGTTGCTTCAAATGTAGTTATTTGTACAGGCAGCGTTGTTAATGTAAACTTTTTAACAAAAGCCCCACTCGTAGAATAAGCCACAAATAAATCATTTCCGTCGCTAGCAATACTTGTATAGTTAGCCGAGCCGGCAGAAAATCCTACTGTGCCTACCAACTCCCAGTTAGTTCCGTTAAACTTTTGTACAGTTGATTTATCGCTATTAGCATTATCTTTATAAATTACATAAGGTGTATTTCCAATTGTTACGATATCATTATAAAAGACTCTTCCTGCAGAAAATCCTGCTGTGCCCAAAAGAGACCAAGAAGTTCCATTAAATTTTCTAACGGTTGCTTTATTGCTATTGTTTGCATCAGAAAAAACAACATATATATCATTACCATTTATTGCCATGCTTAGATAAGAAACAGAAGCGACAGAAAACCCTGCTGAACCAACCAATGACCAAGATGTTCCATCAAATTTCCTAACGGTCGCAAATTGGCTATTTGACAAATCACTATAGGCTACATAAGGATTTGAACCGTCACTTTCCAAATTCATATAATCAGTAATTGTATTTGTAAAACCAGCGTTGCCTACTGTTACCCAGCTAGTCCCATTAAATTTCATTACAGTTGCTTTACTGCCATTGTTTACATCAGAAAAAAGAACATAAGGAACATTATTAATAATAACAATATCAGAATAATACGCTATACCAGCAGAAAAACCAGCCGTTCCTACTATCTCCCAGGCCGTTCCATTAAATTTTTGTACTGTTACTTTTCCACCATTATCATTATCACCGTATACTACATAAGGCAAAGTTCCATTGAAAGCAATATCTATATAGTTGATCGAGCCTGTAGAAAAACCAGCGCTTCCAACAGTTATCCAATTAGATCCGTCATATTTTTTTACGGTTGCTTTGTCATTATTATTAACATCTCTATAAACTACATAGGGAGTACTGCCGCTCATCAAAATTTTAATGTCCTGTGCATTACCCCCAGAAAAACTTGTTTGATTAGTAATATCATTTGGACCTAGGGAATTCCAAGTTTGGGCTTTTAAGTTCAATTTAGTAAATAGTAAACATACTATTAGTAGAGATAAAATTTTTTTCATTCTATTTGATATTACTCATCAAATTTAATTTTTTTATTTAATTATCAAGCTCTTAGCCTTTTCAATCATCACATCTCTTTTAACTAATACATCTTCAAAACTTTCCTTTACTTCATATTCAGGAAAAACACCTCTTCCATAAAGCTCTCTTTTATTAGTGATTTGAATTACTTTTAGTGGTAAACGCAATTTTAAACCAGTATTTGGGAGATTTAAAAAAGGAATACTTCCTGCCGTACATTGATTGTAACCACCACCAGATTCTTGCCCAACAAAAATTCCTCTTTTAACTTCTTGTAAGTTTGCAGAAAGTAAAGAAGTTGCAGAAAATGAATAACCATTTATCAATACAATTAAATCTTTTTTAAATACATTTTCTAATGGTTTTTTTAATGCTGTGGTAGGTAAAAAACCATATTTACCAATACTATCTTTATGGGTTAAAAATATACCTGTAATTAAGCTTATAGGTAAAGTAATTATTTTAGTAGCTTTTAAAACTGGTTTGGTATCCTCATATTTTATAGAATGAAAAAAAGAGTGGTTCATATAAGCTTTACCATTAAATTTATGGGGTTGATCATATAAATATCTGAATAACCTATTACAAGCCATTAAATTTCCTCCTCCATTATTTCTTAAATCTAAAATGAGGTGCTGTATATCTTTATCTTTTAATTCTTTAAAACTCTCTTTAAAAAACTTATTAAAATTTGAGTGATCAAATGAAAAACTCTTAACTGTAATAATAGCAGTACTATTTAAAACTGAATCATATTTTAAATCTAATAAAGGCTTTCCAAAATCATCCACGCCTTTATAAAAATTTTCTCTTTTGATTTTTTTATTTTTTTTATTGGCAATTTTATTTTTTGATACTTCTTCTGGTTTTAATGATTTTTTTTCTTCTTTAACTGGTTTAATGGTTTTTAACACATAATAATATGTACTGTCGGCTCTTTTTAAAGTTAGTTTACTAGAATCCCTTTTTCCATAATTTAAATAATAGTAAGCATCAAAAGATCTTTCTATTACACGTTTATAAAAGGTTTTGTTGTATCCGTCTGAAGTAAATAAACTTTGTGCTTTCTTAATAATTTCTGAGGCGGAATTACCATCAATAGCAATTATTTCAGCTCCCTTTAGCGGAATTTTTAATTCTATCTTATTTACAGATTCTACAAATATTCTATTGCTATCAACAAAATAATATAATTGAGATAATGGCTTTAATCCCGCCTTTTTGACACTATCTTTTTGAAATTTGTTTAGAGAAATTCCTGGATATGCAATTCTTGTATGTCCACATTTTACTGCAGCAACTACATGCGCTATTTCTCTATAAAATTGTAAAGGTGTTAAAGAATCATTTAAAGAATTTTTTAAACTATCAAATTTAAAGTCTAAATCCTTTTTATTGATATACCAATAAACTCCTGGATGGTTATTTTCTAAAGAATTTTGAACTATTTCTAAATCCTTCCTTAATTCTTGAGGAGCATGTTTTGATGTGATTTTTGTGTTAAATTTTTGTTGGGATTTACAGGAATATATAATGTTTATTACTACAAATACATAGATAAAATTTTTATTCATTAAAAATATTTTTTATTTATTAAACCAGACTTACGAAGTTTTAAAAACTTCGTAAGTCTTATATTTATTTTTGTTTTAAAAAAAACTTTTTGACAGCTGGTCAATGAAACCTTGCGAATCTTGAGGAACACCCATATTATTTTATAAACCTAATTCTGCGGAAATCTGCAACATTCTTTCTATCGGTTTTCTTGCTCTCTCTATGATTTCACGTGGAACATCTATTTCTGGTAACTCATTTTTTAAACATAAATATAACTTTTCTAGCGTATTACGTTTCATGTGTGGGCAATCATTACAAGCACAAGCATTATTTGGAGGAGCCGGAATAAAACTTTTATCAGGACTAGATTTTTCCATTTGATGGATAATTCCAGACTCTGTAGCAACAATAAATTGTGTTGCAGGATTATTAACAGTATAATTTAATAAACCTGTAGTAGAACCCACATAATCTGCCATTTCTAAAACCAATTCTTCGCATTCTGGATGTGCAATAAATTTAGCTTCTGGATGGCGCTCTTTTAATTTGGTAATTTTTTCACGAGCAAAAATCTCATGTACCATGCAAGCTCCATTCCACAAAACCATGTTACGTCCGGTTTTTTTAATCACATAAGCACCTAAATTTTTATCAGGACCAAAAATTATCTTTTGCTCTTTAGGTAAGCTATTTACAATTTGAACCGCATTGCTAGAAGTACAAACAATATCGCTTAACGCTTTAAGTTCTGCAGTACAATTTACATAAGTTATTACTAGATGGTTGGGGTATTTTTCTTTAAACTTCTTAAATAGGTGAGGAGGACAACTATCAGACAAAGAACATCCAGCTTTGGCATCTGGTAATAAAACCTTTTTATTTGGAGATAAAATCTTTGCTGTTTCGGCCATAAAATGAACTCCTGCAAAAACTATAACTTCAGCATCTGTTTTTGCAGCTTCTTGAGAAAGGCCTAAACTATCACCTATATAGTCTGCAATATCTTGTATATCAGACTCTTGATAATAATGTGCTAAGATAACAGCATTCTTTTCTTTTTTTAATTTATTGATTTCATCAAACAGATCTAAAGTTGGATCAATTGCTTCATCAATAAAACCTTTTAAATTTATTTCTTCTGCTACGTTCATGATTTTCTTCTTCAAATGTAGAAATTCAAAATTAAGCTTTTCCACCATTCCAATAACAAACAATTTATTTATATAGAAAGATATTATTATTTATTGTAGTGTTAGTTTGGTGCAAAAGTTTGTGGTATTTATTTTGCATAGCTGACTATTAAAATAGAATTAACATGTTGTTAACATTAATTTATTATTATCTATCTGATATTCAATACACTTCTAAAAACCTAAATTAATTTTACTTTTTTATACTGTTAATGCTTATAAATTTACAAAAGTTAGTTAACTATAATTTTTATGATGGAAAAGAAGTTATAAATATATTGAGTTTTTAATTTTATCAAGGTTATTAACATAACTTAAAACTTTTAATAAATTACATACATTAAACCAACATATTTATTGATGTTTTAAACATCTTTTAGGTTAACTGGTTTTAAGACAAATAAAATATATGAAAAATGTTGATTTCTTAGTTATAGGTTCGGGTATTGCTGGATTAAGTTTTGCACTAAAGGCAGCCAAACATGGTAGAGTTCTGATAGTTACAAAATCTAATGAAGACGAATCTAACACTAAGTATGCACAGGGCGGGGTTGCTGTTGTTGTGGATAAACAAGAAGATTCCTTTGAAAAACATATACAAGATACCTTAATTGCTGGAGATGGTTTATGTGATAAGAAAGTTGTTGAAATTGTTGTGAAAGAAGGGCCAGATAGAATTAATGAGATTATTGAATACGGAACTAACTTTGATAAAACAAAATTAGGTGTTTATGATTTAGCAAAAGAAGGCGGCCACTCAGAACATAGAGTGTTACATTATAAAGATATTACTGGTTTTGAAATAGAAAGAGCTTTACTTCAAGAGATCCACGAGAATCCTAATATTAAAATATTAACACACTATTTTGTAGTTGATTTAATTACCCAACATCATTTAGGAAAATTTGTTAACAGACATTCAGAAGATATTGTATGTTACGGAGCTTACGCTTTAGACACTAAATCTGGAGTAATTGAAAAGTTTTTATCGAAAATTACCATTTTAGCAGCAGGTGGAGCAGGGCATATTTATAGCTCCACAACTAATCCTACTATTGCTACAGGTGATGGAGTTGCAATGGCTTATCGAGCGAAAGCGAAAATAAGAAACATGGAGTTTATTCAGTTTCATCCTACAGCTTTATACCATCCTGGTGAATATCCTGCCTTTTTAATTTCTGAAGCTGTGCGTGGTTTTGGTGGTGTTTTAAAAAGAAAAGATGGTTTAGAGTTTATGTATGAATATGATGAGAGAGGTTCTTTAGCGCCAAGGGATATTGTAGCAAGGGCAATTGATAATGAAATGAAGAAATCTGGTGATGACTTTGTTTATTTAGATATAACACATCGCAAAAAAGCAGATATTTTAGAACATTTTCCTAATATATATGCTAAATGTTTATCTATCGGTTTAGATATGACAAAAGATATGATTCCTGTGACTCCAGCTTGCCATTATATGTGTGGAGGAGTTATGGTTAATGAAAATGGACAATCTTCTTTAAAAGGATTATATGCCTGTGGCGAGGTAACTTCAACAGGTTTACACGGTGCTAATAGGTTAGCTTCTAATTCTTTATTAGAAGCATTGGTTTTTGCACATCGTATTTATCTACATTCAAAAGATAGATTATCAGAATTTGATATTCCGGAGGGAATTCCTGATTGGAATGATAAAGATACTCAACTTTCTAATGAAGATATTTTGGTAACGCACAATATTAGGGAAATGCAAAAGATGATGAGCGATTATGTTGGCATTGTGCGTTCTGATTTTAGGTTAGATAGAGCGATGAGAAGATTGGGTTTATTACATGAAGAAACAGAAGATTTTTATAAGAAAACTAAGTTATCGGTTAAATTATGTGAGCTTAGAAATTTAATTCAAGTTGCCTACATTGTAATTAAATCTGCCATGGAACGTAAAGAAAGTCGAGGGTTACATTTTACTACAGATTATCCAAATCATATGCAACAATTAAACGATACTATTTTATAATATGCCACTCATTTTACCAGTAAAAGATAAAAAACCTAAGTGGGGAAATGACTGTTTTATTGCCGAAAATTGTACCATTGTAGGCGATGTAAACATAGGAAATAATTGCTCAGTTTGGTTCAATACGGTTATCCGTGGAGATGTAAATAGCATTACCATAGGTGATTATACAAACGTACAAGACGGGACGGTTATACATGCTACTTATTTAAAAGCAGCAACAACTATTGGAAGTTATGTATCTATCGGACATAATGCTTTAGTTCATGGTTGCACTTTAAAAAATAATGTTTTGGTTGGGATGGGAGCAATTGTTATGGACCATGCTGTAGTTGAAGAGTTTTGCATTATTGCTGCAGGATCTATTGTTTTAGAAAATACGATATGTGACTCAGGTTTTTTATATGCCGGAATACCTGCTAAAAAAATTAAGCCTATAAGTGAAGAACAACGCGAAATGTTGAAGAAGTTACCTCATAATTACGTAATGTATGCTGGTTGGTTTAAGTAAGTTTATTTATAAAAAAATAACTAATCTGGAAAAATTTTGGGTATAACTATCTTTTCTTCTCGATCCCAGTTTGCTCTAGTTACTATATCTTTATCCCAAAACCATACTTTTTCTGGTTGAGTTTTTTGCTTAATGTTACCAGTATCAAATTTTCCGTTTTTATTTAAATCCTCAATAACACGCACTTTATAAGTGTTTGTGGGAATATTATTAATATTAATAGTTGAGTTTTGTTTAATAATAAACGCTTTATAAATATTGTTTTCTTTACCAACCATTAATTGAACAATATAATTTTTTAAGCTGTCATCTTTCATCACATTCAAACTCAGATTTCCATAATTTTCTATTTCATCTAATTCAAAATCTAGTTTCAAGGCTTTGTTTTCGGTACCATAAATATCTTTAATTGCTCCTTCTTTAAAACCTAAAGTATAGCGCTTTTTGATCTTCCATGGATAATCTATTTGATATTTTAATTCTGAAGGAATTAATTTTTTAATCGTTAAACCGCTTTTAGCAACAGAATCTTCTGTTAAACTGATTTTGTTAATATCGATATTTTCAATTGGGATATTAAAGGTTAAAGCCAAAGGTCTCCCCGGAACTATTTTTCCTCCAGAAAGATTATTGCTAAAAAGAATTACTTTGTTGTAAGTGTCTTTCAAAGAGCGCCTTAAAGTAACAGTATCTAAAGGCTTATCTCCATTGTTGACAGAGACTTTTAAAGAATCAAAAGCAATTTCTCTTAACCATAAATGTGCTGTATCGCCTTTAGAAGAAAAATCTATTATAGGGTTTTTAATAATGTTATTGCCAAGAAATTTTAATGATGGATTGTTTAAAGGGGTATTAAAAAAGAAATCAATTCTTCCATCTTTTTCTATTTTTCTGTCTAAAACTCTAAACTTATCAGCCACCTGTCTAAAAAGCTTTAATGATATGTTAGAAAGGTCTTTACTTAGCACAATAGAATCTTTCAAATAGGCTATATCTTCATTAGGAGAATTATAAATTCTATCAGCACCAGTCTCCTTTAATGCGTAAACGCGATAAGTATCTTCTCTTAAGTTTTTTAATGTAAAATTTCCAGAGCTATCAGACGATGTATAAATCGTAGGCTTTTTCTTGCCAAATAAAGTGTCTTTACTTATAGGAAATAAAAAAACTGTTGCATCTAAAACAGGCTGGTTATCTTGTGAACTAATTACTTTCCCTGAAATCTGCAGAGAATCCAATTTTGGACCAGTCGCAAAAACAAAACTATAGTTTTTTAAAGTATTGGATTCGTTAACATCTTGAATTGCTTTTCCAAATTTGATAGAGTAAGTTGTGTTTTTTTCTAACGAATCTTTAAATGTTATTTCTAAGGTTTTCTTTTTTACTTTATATGTTGGCGTAATTTCAGTTTCTGGAGAGAGGGTTATCTCCTGATACTCATTACTCAGTTTAAAGAATTCATCAAAGGTGATCTCAATTTGTTTTCCTCTAAAATTTCTGGAAAGATTTTTTGGAATTTCTTCCTCAACTTTTGGAGGAATGGTATCTCTTGGTCCCCCATCGGGCGTTTGTAAGCTTGCGCAACCAGGATAAAAAAAAACCACAAAAACTGCAATAGTTAAACAAGCGTTTTTTAGGTAATTTAATTTAAGGCGGTTTTTAAATGATTTAATCAATTTTTTCTTTTTTATGAAGATTATGTCTCAGAACTATAGATAATTGTTTACAAATCAAATATTTTTTTACGTCTATATTTGTTTTAAGTGTTTGATAATCAATAAATTAATAATTATCTAGATATATGAACCATTAAAACAGACACATCTGAAGGAGTAACGCCAGAAATTCTAGATGCTTGTCCCAAAGTTTTTGGTTTTATTTTCATCAGCTTTTCTCTTGCTTCTTTTGATAAAGAATTTAATTGATGATAATTAAAATCAACATTAATTTCCTTATCCTCCATCTTTTTCATCTTGGCCACAATTTCTAATTCCTTTTCAAAATAACTGTCATATTTAATTTTTATTTCAGCCTGTTCTATGGTTTCTTTATTAAAACTTTCAAGGAATTCGTTAAACTCTAAATTCATGTTTCTCAAATCAGAAGTTTTAACTTGTGGCCTTCCAAGTAAAGAAAATAATTTAACATTTTGATTTAAAGTAGCGGTCTCTAGTTCTTCTAAAATC
This sequence comes from Sphingobacteriales bacterium, assembly GCA_038237895.1. GTDB lineage: Bacteria > Bacteroidota > Bacteroidia > Sphingobacteriales > Sphingobacteriaceae > Pseudopedobacter. The sequence continues at coordinate 21,257 of JBBRYE010000009.1, forward strand.
GGATTTGCAATTTCCTTATCAACCGAGTGTTCTTTTGTATATTTTACTATAGCTAATGCATTTTCAATCTTTTTATTTACTTTATTTATTCTTTCATCATTTATTAATCCTAATTGATGAGCAATAGGAGATAATCTTTCGTCTGCATTATCTTGTCTTAATAATAAACGATGTTCTGCCCTCGATGTAAACATCCTATAAGGTTCTTCCGTTCCTTTAGTTACTAAATCATCAATTAATACTCCAATATATGATTCGCTTCTCTTTAAGATTACAGCATCTTTATTATTTATTTTTTGGTGAGCATTTATACCCGCAATAAAACCTTGTGCAGCCGCCTCTTCATAGCCGGTTGTACCATTAATTTGTCCGGCAAAAAAAAGATTACCAATTATTTTAGTTTCTAAACTTAAATCTAATTGAGTCGGAGGAAAATAGTCATACTCTATTGCATAGCCCGGCCTAAACATTTTAACTTTTTCAAAACCAGGAATTAATCTTAAAGCTTTTAGTTGGATATCCTCTGGTAATGATGTAGAAAAGCCATTTACATAGATTTCAACAGTTTCAAATCCTTCTGGTTCTACAAAAATCTGATGCCTATCTCTTTCGGCAAAACGATTTATTTTATCCTCTATAGAAGGGCAATATCTCGGACCCAAACCTTTAATTCTACCGGTAAACATTGGAGACTTTTCAAAACCCTCTTTTAAGGTTTCATGTACTGCCGGGTTGGTATATGTAATCCAACAACATTTTCTTTCTTTTGGAATAATGGTATCTGTATAAGAAAATTTTCCTCCATCATCATCTCCCCACTGTTCTTCCATTTTTGAATAATCCAGAGAACGACCATCTACTCTTGGTGGCGTTCCTGTTTTCATTCTTCCTGATTCAAAACCTAATTCTACTAATTGTTCTGTAATACCGGTTGAAGATTTCTCCGCGGTTCTTCCGCCTCCCATTCTCTTTTCACCTATATGGATAACACCATTTAAAAAAGTACCATTAGTTAATACTACTGCGTTTGATTGAATTTCTACTCCCAAAGAAGTGATTACTCCACAAACTTTCCCTTCTTTAATTATTAAGGAAGAAACCATATCCTGCCAAAAATCAACGTTTGGTGTTTTTTCTAGCGCTATCCGCCATTCTTCTGCAAAACGCATTCTATCATTTTGTGTTCGTGGGGACCACATTGCCGGACCTTTAGATCGATTAAGCATTCTAAACTGTATAGTCGTTTTGTCTGCAATAATGCCAGAATAACCGCCCATTGCATCAATCTCTCGTACAATCTGACCCTTAGCCACGCCCCCCATTGCCGGGTTACAGCTCATTTGGGCGATTACACCCATATTCATTGTTACAAGCATTACCTTAGAGCCCATGTTTGCCGCAGCCGCTGCCGCTTCACATCCCGCATGGCCCCCGCCAACAACAATCACATCATATTTTTCAAACATACATTATTTGTTTCACGTGAAACGTTAAGTGTTTTTATCTTTATTTTCAACATCATCGGGCGTTGTTTCACGTGGAACACCCGGCTTTAACAACGAAACAATTGCTGTAATTGACCAAATAAAGTTTAAAACAACAAATGGATAAAACTCTGCGAGCCAAGAGGCATAGCAACTTAAAACTCCACCTATCGCATTTAACAGAGAGTAAACTTTACTTTTACTGTCTAAATATCCAAATACATTTAGAAAGAAACCAACTAATAAAACGCCGACCCCAAAAGAAGCTAGCCAATTTTCAACACTCATTTTATTCGCTTAACTCTATCCATCTAAAAGATTTTTCTTCTAATTGTTTGTTTTTGTTTTCTACTTTAGAAGAAAGATCAATTAAATCGTTGGGAGAGTTGTTTACATTATTTAAATTTTCCTTTAAAATCCTTATCTCGTTTTCCAAATTCAAAATCTCGCCTTCTAAACTATCTAATTCCATCTTTTCTTTATAGGCGAGCTTTTTTGATGGCACTTCTTTTTTTTCTTGAATTGGAGTTGTTTTTTCTTCTTTAATTTGCGATTTTAATAATTCTTGTTCAAGTCTGTAAGAAGAATAGTTACCATTATATATATTAACATTTCCATCACCTTCTAAAACGAATAATTGATCTGTTAGTTTGTCAACTAAATATCTATCATGTGAAACTAGTATTAAAACACCTGGATAGTTTTCTAAAAACTCTTCTAAAACATTTAAAGTATCTATATCTAAATCATTAGTGGGTTCATCCAAAATTAAAAAATTCGGGTTTTTAATTAAAACCTTCATTAAATGAAGACGTTTTTTCTCTCCGCCGCTTAATAAACTAACAAAACCGTGTTGTTTTTTGGGAGGAAAAAGAAAATGAGTTAATAATTGTGAAGCAGAAATTGTTTTTCCATCGGACATGGTTATAAATTCGGCTATGTTTTTCACTACATCAATAACTTTTTCGCTACCATCAAAACTTAATCCCGACTGGTGGTAATAACCATAAACTGTTGTTTCTCCAACCTTAACAGTTCCTGTATCTGGTTTAAGGCTTTGGGTAATTATATTCAAAAAAGTGGATTTGCCAGAACCATTAACCCCCGTTAAACCTATTTTATCTCTTTTTTTAAATGTGTATGAGAATCCATTAATTATTTTTCTGCCCTGAAATGTTTTAGATATATTTTCTATTTCTAATATTTGGTTCCCTTGTCGGCTAACTTTAACATCCAGCTTTACCAACTCTTTATTAAATTGTCCTTTAGTTTTATTTTCTAATTCGTAAAATGAATCAATTCTAGCTTTAGATTTGGTTCCTCTGGCCTGAGGCATTCTTCGCATCCATTCTAATTCTTTCTTTAAAAGATTTTTGTTTTTGGCCAAAACAGTACTGTTGATAGCGTCTTGTTCCGATTTTTTTTCTAGGTAATAAGCATACTTCCCTTTATATGAAAAAACCTGACCATTTTCTAGTTCAATAATTTCATTACAAACATTGTCTAAAAAATAACGATCATGGGTAACCATTAAAATGGTTTTTCCTCCCGTGGTTAAGAAGCTTTCAAGCCATTCAATAGTGTCAATGTCTAAATGGTTAGTGGGCTCATCAATCACATAAACATCAGGCTCATCAATTAATAGTTTAGCTAAACTTAATCTTTTCTTTTGCCCACCGGATAACGTGTCAATTTTTTGTTCTAAATGATGAATATCTAAACGCCCTAATATGGTTTTGATTTTATGTTCGTATTCCCAGGCTTCTAGGTTGCTAAGCTCTTCAGTCAGTCTATTTATCTCATCAACATCAGGATTTTCATTTTCAAGCAGTTCTTCGTATTCCCTAATAATTTGTTGTTGACGATTATCCAAACTAAAGATAAAATCACTTATACTTTGTCCAATCTCAAATTGAGGGTCTTGTTCTAAGTACCCAAAACGAATATCCTTTGCTTTAACAACTTTACCTTCTGAAGGCTTTATTTTTTCTGCTAATAATTTTAAAAGAGTAGATTTTCCAGCTCCATTAATCCCAACCAAAGCCACTCTTTGACCTTGTTGTATTCCAAAAGTTAAATTTTTAAAAAGCCAATAATCGTTAAAATTATGACCTAATTGTTCTGCCGATACAATACTCACGCTAATTCTTTAATTTTATCTGATTCAACCACAAAGATGCCTCTTTTATTTTTAATGGATTCATTTACCATCGCTTTAGCAACATCTTCTGCGGCTATACTTTGATATTTCTTTAATTGGCCAACCAATAAAAAATTTAATAATTTCATAATTGGAGTCATTATTTTTTCTAAAGGTCTATTTTCACTTCTTTCTCCTTCTAAAAAAGAAGGTTGGTATATAAATAAGCTTGGATAATTAAGATCATTCAAATCTCGTTCTATTTCGCCTTTCATTCTACTGTAGAAATTAGAGGAATTGGAGTTTGCTCCTAAAGCGGAAACAATATGATATTGAGAAGCACCATTAAACAGAGCCTCTTTGGCAAATAGTAAAGGAATATCATGGTCAACTCTTTTATATTTTTCTATATCGGGGGTTTTCTTTTTTGTTGAGCCAAGGCAACAAAATACAACATCTACTTTAGGAATGCTTTTAAACTCTTCAAAATTATTGAAATCTGTTATAATTTGAATTAATTTAGAATTTTTTATTGTTAATTTTTTTCTTACAAAAACAATAATCTCTTCATAATTATCATTTGACAAAAGTTTTTCAAGCAAAATACTGCCAATAAGTCCGCTTGCCCCTAATAAAACCACTTTCAATGCCATAAATAGATAAAATGAGCTACAAAAATACAAATTAAATTATTGGAATAAAATTTGTGTGTTTAAACACATAGTTATTAAATAAGAGATTATGAAAACAATATTTCATCCTGCCGGCGAAAGGGGATTTGCAAGAAGAGGTTGGTTAAAAAGCTATCATTCATTTAGTTTTAGTCAATATCATGACGAAAATAAAATGAACTTTGGTTTATTGAGGGTTTTAAATGATGATTTTGTAGAACAGGGAATGGGCTTTGGCGCACACGGACATGATAATATGGAAATTGTGAGCGTTCCATTATCTGGAGCTTTAAAACATAATGACAGTACTGGGAGAGAGAAAATTATCAACCAAGGAGATGTTCAAATTATGTCGGCCGGAAGTGGTATTCAACATTCTGAAATCAACAACTCTAAAACGGAGCCAGTTAAATTCTTACAAATATGGATTATGCCCAAAGAAAAGGACATAGAGCCAAGATATGAGCAAAAAACTTTTTTGGAAGAGGATAAACACAATAAATTTTTAACCGTGGTTTCTCCAGAAAAAGAAGCAGATAGCGTTTGGATAAACCAAGATGCTTATTTTTCTATGGCAAATTTAGATGCCGATACCAATATTGATTATAAACTAAAAAATAAAATTCACGGAGTTTATTTATTTGTATTGGAAGGAGAAATTGAAGTTGCAGATCATAATTTAAAAGAAAGAGATGCTTTAGGAATTTACGAAGTTGAAAAAATAAATATTTTGGCTAAAACCGATACAAAGCTTTTAGTAATTGAAATACCAATGAGTTAAGCTTTTTTTAAACATATATAAAGGTTACCGCTTTCATAAAACGGTAACCTTTATTTTTTATAGAGTATTGCAATTAAAGCAAGGGCTAAATTTCTTTATCTTTGTTATTAATAAAAATGGACCATCAACTTTATACCCTTAATAACGGAATTAGAATTTTATTAAATCCTGCAAAATCGGCAGTTTCTCACTGCTGTCTAATAATTAATGCAGGATCTAGAGATGAAGAAATAGGACGGTCTGGATTGGCACATTTTATAGAGCATCTGCTTTTTAAACAAACACAAAAGCGAAACACCAATCAAATTTTAAACAGATTAGAAATTGTGGGCGGCGATTTAAATGCCTACACTACAAAAGAATATACCTGTTTACAAGCCTCCTTTTTAGAGCCGCACTTAGCAAGAGCAATGGAGCTTCTCCAAGATATTGCCTTCTTTTCTACTTTTCCTGAAGAAGAAATGAACAAAGAAAAAGAAGTTATTTTAGATGAAATTGCTAGTTATGAAGATCAGCCAGAAGAAGCTATTAATGATGAGTTTGAAGCATTAATATTTGCGAATCACACATTAGGCGAAAACATTTTAGGCACTTCTGAAACTGTTAAATCATTTATGAAAAATGATTTGACTGATTTTATAGCTCAAAATTATAACACTCATGAAATTATATTTGCGGTTTCTGGTTCATATACTTTAAATAAGGTAGCTCGTTTAGCAGAAAAATATTTTGGAATTATCTCAGAAAACAAAACGGTTAAAAAAAGGATTTTACCTAAAAACAACCCCCCAATAACAGAAATCAAAAAAAAACCGATTAACCAAAGTCATTGTATGATTGGAAATATGGCTTACGGGTTTCACCATCAAAATAAAACAGGACTGCTTTTGCTGAATAATCTTCTAGGAGGTACGGGAATGAGTTCAAGATTAAATTTGGAAATACGGGAAAAACACGGAATTGCTTACACAATAGAATCTAATTATTCGCCGCTAAGCGATACAGGTTTATTTTCTATTTATTTTGGAACCGATACAGAAAAAGTTGCTAAGGCGATTAAATTAGTTCACAAAGAATTAAAGAAATTGAGAGAAAACAAATTAGGGCGAATTCAATTAGCACAAGCTAAACAAAGATTTATAGGTCAAATCGCTTTGGGCGAAGAAAACAGAATGGGCGTTTTAATTTCAATGGCTAAAAGCTTATTGGATTATGGTAAAATAGATTCTTTGAAAGAAGTCTTTGAGAAAATAAATAAAGTAAATGACGATGACCTGGTAGAAATTTCTAAAGAAATTTTTAATCCAAATGATTTAAGTACCTTAATTTTTGAACCCTTAGATTAACAATCATGCATAATAAAATGACAATTGACGATAAAACATTCGAACCTTTTATCGAACATAATATGATTGAAAAGCGTATTCGATTAATAGGTATTCAAATAAATTTAGATTATGAAAATAAGGTGCCCGTATTTATTGGTGTTTTAAGTGGAGCATTAATGTTTATGGCAGATTTACTTAAGGAAGTGAAAATTGGTTGTGAAGTAGCGTTTGTTAAGGTTGCTTCATACCACGGAGGCACAAAAAGTACAGGAAATATAATTGAAGAATTAGCTTTAAACATTGATATTAAAGGCAGAGATATTATTCTTGTAGAAGACATAATCGATACAGGCAACACGCTAAAATTTTTAATCGATAAAATAAAAGAAAAAGAGCCAGCATCTATTAAAGTGGCCACTCTATTATTAAAACCAGACGCAATAGAACATCAATTTGATGAAATAGAATTTGTAGGTTTTGAAATAGCTAATGATTTTGTAGTGGGTTTTGGGATGGATTATAAAGGATTAGGCAGAAACACCTGTGATATTTATCGCTTATGCGGACAAAAACTACCAGGTTAAACAATAATTAGAAATGCAATTTAAAGATATTTTAGGGCAAGAAACTGTTAAAAAAAACTTAATTCAAACAGTAAAGGACGAAAGAATTAGCCACGCTCAATTATTTCTTGGACCAGAAGGAAGCGGAAGCTTGGCTTTGGCTATTGCGTATGCTCAATATATTTGTTGTGAAAGTAAAGAAGCAAATGATTCTTGTGGTGTGTGTGCTTCTTGTAGAAAATATAATAAACTCGTTCACCCTGATTTACATTTTTCATATCCATTCTTTGCCAAAAAACCAGAAGAAAATGCTTCAACCTTTATTGAAGAATGGCGAAAATCATTTTTAAACAATCCTTATTTAGGACTAGATGAATGGCGTGACCAATTAAATGCCGACAATAAGCAAGCAAACATCAACATTGCCGAAGCGCATAGCATTATTAGCAAACTAAGCTTAAAACCATTTGAATCAGAATATAAAGTTTTGATTCTATGGTTACCAGAATATTTGGAGAAGGAAGGAAATGCGCTTTTAAAAGTTATTGAAGAACCATCACAAAAAACTTTGTTTTTATTGGTTGCTCAAAATCAAGATCAAATACTTAATACTATTATTTCTCGTACACAATTGGTTAAAATCCCCAAACTAAAAAACGAAGAAATAGAGGATTATTTATCATCACAAAAAGGATTAAAACCAGACCAAGCAAAACAATTAGCATATTTAAGTAATGGGAATTTACAAACCGCATTACAGTTGTTAACTACACAAGACAATGATTATCATGAGGTTTTTTTGCAATGGTTAAGATCTTGTTGGCAAAATAACGGGTTAAAAATAGTAGAATATACAGAAGGTGAACTGGCAAAAATGGGTAGGGAAAACCAAAAAAATTTTCTGCGATATGGCATCAATTTAATGAGAGAGTGTATGCTCTTTATAGCAGAAACTCCCGGTTTAATTCATTTACCAGAAAAAGAGTTAGAATTTATTAGTAAATTTTCCACGGTTTTGGACTTAGCAAAAGCAGAAGCCATTTCTGAAGAATTAGAAAGGGCCATATATCATATCGAAAGAAACGCCAACCCTAAAATATTGTTTTTAGATGTATCTTTGGTATTAGTTAAAATTTTAAAGTTTAATACGTTCCGCCACAAAGCGGACTCTAATATATTGTTATAAATTATGGGATGTGGAAGTTGTTCATCTGGCGGATGTGCGCCAGCAGGATGTAAAAGTAATGGATCTTGTTTAACAGACGGGGGTTGCAGCAAATTGGATGTTTATGATTGGTTGTCGGATATGGACCTTCCAATAAATTATAAGCCCTTCCCTTATGTAGAAATAAGATTTAAAGGCGCTAGAAAAGATTTTTACAGAAACGAAGAAAATATTTACTTAGAAGCAGGAGAATTAGTTGCGGTAGAAACCACTACCGGAGGCTATGATATTGGCCATGTTACCCTTACGGGTGAGTTGGTACGCATGCAAATGAACCGTAAAAAAGTTACTGAAGAAAAAGCGCCGTTAAAAATTTATAGAAAAGCATCTCCGCAAGATGTTGATAAATGGAAAAACGCCAAAGAACGTGAATCAGAAACGATGCACAAATCTAGGACAATAGCCTTAGAATTGGGTTTAGCCATGAAACTAAGTGATGTCGAATATCAAGGAGACCGCTCTAAAGCGACTTTTTATTATACCGCAGAAGGAAGGGTAGATTTTAGAGAGCTTATTAAAAAATTAGCCGAAGCATTTAGGGTTCGTATAGAAATGCGCCAGATTGGGATGCGCCAAGAAGCAAGCAGGTTAGGCGGAATTGGTTCTTGCGGACGAGAATTATGTTGCAGCACCTGGTTAACAGATTTTAAAACCGTTTCAACATCAGCAGCTCGTTATCAGAACCTTTCTTTAAATACTTTAAAGCTAGCGGGGCAATGCGGAAAGTTGAAATGTTGTTTAAATTATGAGTTAGATACTTATATGGATGCTTTAAAAACCATTCCAGATAATGCAGATAGATTAAAAACCGAAAAGGGGGAAGCAAGGCTCCAAAAAACCGACATATTTAAACAAGTTATGTGGTACACTTATTTTGGGGAAGAGAATACTTGGATTCCTATAGAAGTAAGTCGGGTTAAAGAGGTTCAGGAAATGAACAAAAGAGGCGAAAAACCCGAAGATTTAAGAGATTTAGCTTTAATCATGGAGGAGTTAAAATCAGCAGAGAAATCTTTTGATTATGAAAATGTTGTGGGTCAGGATAGTTTAACGCGTTTGGATGACAAAAGGAATAAGAATAAAAACAACAACAATAGAATTAAATCTAAAAACAGGAATGATAGAAACCCTAATCAGGCATCTAAAGAAGTAAATACAAATCCTAATGCAAAACCAAAAATTCCTAACATAAATACCTCAGAACCTAATAATTTAAATGCTGCCGTAGAAAACAAACCAAAGCCAAATAAAAACAGGAATAAGAAAAGAAGACCAAACAACAATAACGAAAAACCTAGTCAGGATTAATGAAAATTTTAAGAAATTTTATTTTTTTGATTTTGATAAATATGGGCTTACAAGCTTGTGATAATAATGTTTTGGTAGATAATTTCGATCATATCCCTAACCAAAATTGGACCTATATAAAACCAATTAAAGCGGTTGTTAATATCACAGATAGCACAAAAAAATATAATATTTATATAAATTTTAGGCACAACGCCGACTATAAATACGCCAATATTTGGCTTCGATTTCATTTATTGGGACCAAAATTAAAAGACGAGCCTTTACGCCAAGAATTTCAATTGGCTTTGCAAGATGGCGAGTGGTTGGGCAACGGTTCTGGAAATCTTTACAGTTACCAATTGATATATAAAGAGAACTATAAATTCCCTACCAACGGAAAATACACAATAGTTGTAGAGCAAAACATGAGAGACAATCCTTTAAAAAATGTTAGCGATGCGGGCATTAGGGTTGTTTTAGCAGAATAGATTTATCTACATATCTTTTCACTTTAAGCATAGCTTAAACCTCTAGCACTACCTTTTTTAGTTAATCCATTAAAACAATTCATATCAAAAAATATTTATAAGAGTATAAAAACAAATACCATGAAATACAATATTTTAGGAAACACGGGATTAAAAGTTTCGGAACTTTGCTTAGGCACCATGACTTTTGGCGGAGGAGAAGGAATGTGGAAAGCCATTGGCGAGCTGCAACAAAACGAAGTAAACGAGCTAATAAAAACAGCGGTTGATGGAGGAATAAATTTCATTGATACAGCAAATATTTATAGCGAAGGTGTTAGTGAAGAAATGACAGGAAAAGCCATTAAAGATTTAGGCTTAAACCGCCATGAATTAGTAATAGCAACAAAAGTTAGAGGCAAAATGGGTGATGGTCCAAACCAAAGCGGTTTAACTCGCAAACATATTTTGCAACAGGCAGAAGAAAGTTTAAAAAGGTTAAAAGTTGATTATATCGATTTATATCAAATTCATGGTTTTGATGCCCTAACTCCTTTAGAAGAATCACTTTCAGCTTTAGATATTTTGGTGCAACATGGCCATGTACGTTATATTGGTTGTAGCAATTTGGCCGCTTGGCAAATTATGAAAGCCTTAAGTATTTCTGAAAGAGAAAAATTTAAAAAATTTATTTCTTTACAGGCTTATTATACAATTGCCGGCAGAGACGTAGAAAGAGAGATAGTTCCTTTATTAAAAGACCAAAAATTAGGATTAATGGTTTGGAGTCCTTTAGCGGGAGGATTGTTAAGCGGAAAGTACGATAGAGATATAAAATCTGGAGAGGGAAGAAGAAAGAATTTTGATTTCCCGCCAGTAAACGAAAGTAAAGCGTTTGATATTATTGATGTTATAAAACCTATAGCAGAAGCAAAAGGCGCATCTGTTGCGCAATTATCTTTAGCTTGGCTATTACATCAAAAGGCAGTAACAACTGTAATTGTTGGCGCTAAAAAAACGAGTCAGTTAACAGATAATTTAAAAGCAGTTGATGTAAAGTTTACTGAAGACGAATTAAAAAAACTAGACGAGGCAAGTAAATTAAGTCCAGAATATCCCGGATGGATGTTAGAAAGACAAGGCGGCGATAGAAAATCAGAAGACTAATTTCGGCAATCATTTCTTAACTTTGTATTTATTTAAAAAGATTTCATTAATTAATTTCACAATAAATCAATACAACATTCTATTATTTAGGTTTTTAGCTTTTAGCTTTGTGCATTAAGCTTTTAGCCTTTGTATAATTGATAGATAATACTTCGATAATAATGTTCGAGCAAACAGATAAAACAGAAATAGCCAGTTTAGGAGAGTTTGGTTTAATAGATCATCTCACAAAACATATAGTTATAAAGAATAAAAGCTCTATCAAAGGAGTAGGAGACGATGCTGCCGTTTTAGATTTTGAAGGCAAAAAAATCTTGATATCTACCGATATGCTTTTAGAAGGGATCCATTTCGATTTGGCTTTTACACCGTTAAAACATTTGGGTTATAAAGCTATTCAGGTTAACTTGAGTGATATTTATGCCATGAATGGTATAGCTTCTCAAGTCACTGTTTCTTTGGGTTTTTCTAGTAAATTTCCATTAGAGGCTATTGAAGAATTGTATGCGGGAATGCTTTTGGCTTGCGAAAAATTCAATATCGATTTAATTGGTGGCGATACCACATCTTCCCGCCAAGGATTGGTAATTTCTATAACCAGCATTGGCTATGCCGATGAAAAAGATATTACTTACAGAGACGGAGCACAAGAAGGCGATTTAATTTGTGTTTCAGGAGATTTAGGCGGAGCTTATGTTGGTTTGCAATTGTTAGAAAGAGAAAAACAAGTTTATTTGGCAAATCCTAACATCCAACCAGATTTAGAAGGTAAAGATTACATTGTTGAGCGTCAGTTAAAACCAGAAGCAAGGATTGATATTATAGATTTATTGGCAAAATTGAAGATTAAACCAACATCTATGATTGATGTTTCAGATGGTTTGGCATCTGAGATTTTACACATTACCCGTCAGTCTAAAAAGGGATGTAAGATTTATGAAGAAAAAATTCCGCTAGACCCGATGACTTCTGAAACCGCCCGTGAATTTGGTTTAGACCCAACAATCTGCGCTTTAAATGGCGGCGAAGATTACGAACTGCTTTTTACCATTAAACAATCAGATTACGATAGTATGAAACACGATGTTGATATCAGTATTATTGGTTACATCACAGAAGAAAGTGCTGGAAATTATTTGATTACTAAAGCAGGAAACGTTCATGAATTGAAAGCCCAAGGTTGGAACGCTTTTACTTCTACAAATAGCTAGTAAAACACAAATGCAAAAGCCAAACATCATCATCATTGGGGGCGGTTTGGCTGGTTTAACAAGCTCAATTCTTTTGGCTAAAGCCGATTTTAGTGTAACACTTATCGAGCGTAAAAAATTTCCTTTTCATCGAGTTTGTGGCGAATATGTGAGCAATGAGGTTTTGCCGTTTCTGCAAAGCATCGGGTTTAACCCAAAAGATTTTAATGCCGCAACTATTTCTAAACTAATAGTAACCGCACCAAACGGAAAAGCTTTATATGCCAATTTAGATTTAGGCGCATTTGGCATAAGCCGATTTGAGTTGGATAACGCTTTATATCAAATTGGGTTAAAAGCAGGCGTTAATTTTTTGCTAGAAACAAAAGTTTTAGATGTTGTTTTTGAGGATGAAAAATTTCAGGTAGAAATCACAAATCAGACTTTAAATGCCGATTTAGTTATCGGCGCTTTTGGAAAAAGGTCTAATATGGACCAAAAACTAAAGCGCAAATTCTTTTATCAAAGAAGCCCTTATTTGGGCGTTAAATACCATATCAAATCAGATTTCCCAACAAATAAAATTCAACTAGATAATTTCAAAGGCGGTTATTGCGGCATCAATAAAATCGAAAATGATTTATATTGTTTATGTTATTTAATCGAGAATAAATACTTAAAAGAATACGGTTCTATCCAAAAAATGGAAGAAGCAATTCTTTACCAAAATCCCCAACTTAAAAAGCATTTTAAAACCGCAACTTTTGTTTGGGAGCAGCCAGAAACCATTAATGAAATCTCGTTCGAGAGAAAATCATTGATAGAAAACCATATTTTAATGTGCGGCGATACCGCCGGAATGATTGCGCCACTTTGCGGAAACGGAATGGCCATTGCCATACATTCTGGTAAAATACTCGCCGAAAGTATCATTAGTTTTTGTTTTGAAGGGATCAACATCGAAAAAAGAAAGAATCTAGAACAACATTATTTATCAAAATGGAACCAACAATTTGCAGCTAGGTTAAAAATTGGGAGAGGAATTCAAAACTTTTTTGGTAATAAATTAGTAACAAAAACGGCTATTTCATTATTAAAAATTTCACCATCTTTAGCTCAAATAGTGGTTAAGAAAACCCATGGAAAACCTTTTTAGTAAATTTATGTAATACCATATGAAACTCCGTACCCTCGTATTCATTAACGCTTTTGCTGTTGGTATATCTATTGCAGCAGTCAATATGTATTTTCAACATAAGCTTATTTATTCCTTAGTTTCCTTGTTGATTGCAACCGTTGTTAGTTATTTTGTTTTTTACTACCTCATCAATAAATACGTTTATTCTAAAATTAAACTCATTTATAAACTAATCCATAGCTTAAAACTGGGTAAAGATTTAAAAGATGCTTTGGGAGAATATATTAGTCCAGACCCAATTAACGATGTAGAGCAAGAAGTTAAGGAATGGGCAAGGGATAAAAAAATTGAGATCGACGATTTAAAAAAACAAGAAAAGTTTAGAAAAGAATTTCTTTCTAATATTTCTCATGAGTTTAAAACTCCATTATTTGCCATTGAAGGTTATGTAGAAGCTTTGCAAGATGGAGGCATGGTAGACCCAAAACAAGCTCAAGTGTTTTTAAACAAAGTTTCTAATAATGTAGATCGTTTAAGCGTACTGATTAAAGATTTAAACGAAATCTCTAAAATAGAAAGTGGAGAAATCCCAATTAATATAGAAAAATTTGAACTGACCGCCCTGATAAAAGAGGTGATGGAATCTTTAGAGCTAAAAGCAAAAAAGTATAAAATAGAATTGGTGTTAAAAGATAAATACGACGTACCCACTTGGGTAAAGGCAGATAGAGAAAAAATAAGACAGGTTTTAGTAAATCTAATTGATAACTCTTTTAAATACGGTAAGGAGTTTGGCCATACTTATATTTCTATTTTTAGTTTGCATGATCAAATTTTAACAGAAATTACAGATGAAGGAATTGGAATTAATGAAGAACACCTTCCTCGTTTGTTCGAAAGATTTTATAGAACAGACAGTAGCCGATCAAGACAAATTGGAGGTTCGGGCTTAGGATTAGCGATTGTAAAACATATTGTAGAGGCTCACGACCAAACCATCAACGTTAGAAGCACTCAAGGAATTGGTTCAACTTTTGGCTTTACCCTTCAAAAGGCAAAAGAAAACTTTATAAATATTCCGCTGATTAGTTAACAAAGAGCCAATAGTTAACATTGCGTTAACATTGCTATTGTAGTTTTACCCCACAAAAACACAGCATTGAAATGAATAATATTTTTTCATACTTTATTCCTAAGGATAAAAAATTCTTTCCACTTTTCGAAAGCGCAAGTGCTAACCTAGTAGCAATGGGCATTTTAATAAAAAAACTGGTAAACACCGATGATTTAAAGGAAAGAGAACCAATCCATAAAGAAATTGAACAATTAGAACATAAAGGGGATGAACTTACTCATCAAATTTATTTAGAGCTCAGTAAAACTTTTATCACTCCTTTTGATAGAGAAGACATACATACATTGGCAACCACATTAGATGATGTTGCTGATTATATCCACGGAAGTTCTAATAGGATTTTACTTTATAATGTTCACGAATCTACTCCAGCGATAAAAAAATTGGCAGATTTAGTCGCACAGGCTTGTGTTGATGTTGATAAAGCGATTAAGGAAATCAAAAACTTAAAAAACATCCGAGTGATTACAGATTCTTGTGTGAGGATTAATAGCATAGAAAACCAAGCAGATGAAGTTTTTGATCAAGCAATTGGTGATCTTTTTGATTTCGAAGACGATGCTAAAGTGATCATGAAATATAAAGAAGTTTTAAATGCATTAGAAGCGGCAACAGATATGTGTGAAGATGTTGCCAACGTTTTAGAAACCATATTGGTTAAAAACGCCTAATTTTAATATAAAGAATTTTAAATGGTTACTACCTTATTAGTTATAGTTATAATTCTGGCAATTGTTTTCGATTTTATCAATGGGTTTCATGATGCGGCAAACTCAATAGCAACAATTGTTTCTACAAAAGTACTCTCTCCTTTTCAGGCAGTTTGTTGGGCAGCCATTTTTAACTTTGCGGCATATTTTGTTTTTAAAGATCATAAAGTAGCAGATACAGTTGCAAAAACAGTTTTTGCAGAATATGTAACGCTGGAAGTTGTGCTTAGCGGGTTAATCGCGGCAATAGCCTGGAATTTATTAACATGGTATTATGGCATTCCTTCCAGTTCTTCACATACTTTAATAGGTGGATTTGCCGGAGCGGGAATGGCTAAAGCAGCCTCTATGGGATTAAGCGCATTTGCAGCAGTAAATTTTGCGCCAATTATTAAAGTGGTGGCATTTATTGTTTTAGCCCCTATAATTGGGATGGTAATTGCTGTTGTTATCAATTTAATTATCATCAACATATCTAAAAATGCTAAGCCAGCAAATGCTGAAAAATGGTTTAAAAGGCTACAATTAGTTTCTTCAGCCGCATTAAGTTTTACTCACGGCGGTAACGACGCTCAAAAAGTAATGGGAATTATATTTGCCGCTTTAATCGCTAATAAAATAGTTGCTCCAGGATCTCCGATGCCAGAATGGATCCCCTTAGTGTGTTACACAGCAATTTCCTTAGGAACCATGAGTGGTGGTTGGAAAATAGTGAAAACTATGGGCTCTAAAATAACAAAAGTTACATCATTAGAAGGGGTTAGTGCAGAATCGGCAGGTGCAGTAACATTAGGAATTACAGAACATTTTGGAATTCCAGTATCTACTACCCACACCATAACCGGGTCAATTATTGGTGTCGGTTTAACCAAAAGAGTTTCCGCAGTACGCTGGGGAATAACCTATAGTTTAGTTTGGGCCTGGATTTTGACAATTCCAGTTTCTGCAACTTTAGCAGCAATCGTTTTTGTAATTACCCATTACGTATTTTAAGAATAAGTTTCTTGCCCTTATAACCTCGTTTTTTTATTCAAGACTTGGCTATACGTTTTAACATCCTAATGCTTTTTTATGTGACAAATTTAAATTAAAGCAAAGCCGCGATCAAAATTGATTAGTAGAAAGCATCACTAAAGTACAAGCATCAATTGTTTCTATGCCGTTTTCATTAGCTAATTTTTCCAACTCGGGGTTTTCCGAACCAGGATTAAATATAATTCTTTTTGGTTTTGTTTTAATTACATAATCATACAAATTTTTCTGATTTTCTGGACCAACATATAGGGTTATTGTATGAATATCCTCATGAATGGTTTCTGGCAGTTCAATTGGTTGATCCGCAACTTCACCTTTTTTCATTCCAACATTTATAATCTGATGCCCTTTAATAACCAAACGGCAAGCTGCCATATAAGAATATCTACTAGAATTTGTTGATGCGCCAAGAATGAGTGTTTTTTTAGAAGCCATTTTGTAGAGTTTAAATTGATTTTAATACCGCATTAGCACAAGCCTGTCCATCTATAGCTGCAGAAATAATGCCACCCGCATAACCGGCTCCTTCTGCACAAGGAAATAAACCTTTCAGTTGCGGATGTTGTAACGTTTCTTTATCCCTTGGAATTCTAATTGGGGACGACGTTCTAGACTCAACCCCAACTAAAACAGCTTCATTAGTAAAATAACCACCGTTACCAAAAACAGACGGTATTTTTTTTCCAAATTGAGGTAAAGCTTCTTTTATTTTTTCACTAATAAATTTGGGTAATACCTGATGTAAATCAGCAGATGTTAAACCAGGTAAATAAGAGTTACTGGGTAAATCGGCAGATAATCGATGATTTACAAAATCAACCATTCTTTGTGCTGGAGCTTTCAAATTTCCACCTCCTGCAAAATATGCAGCCTTTTCAATCTGTGATTGAAACTCTAACAATGCGAAAGGGTTTTGTTCTGGATTTTTTATCACATCAATGATATTAACCTGCACAACAGTCCCAGAATTTGCAAATGGATTATTTCTTTTAGAAGGGCTCCACCCGTTAACTACAATCTCATTCACATCGGTTGCACAAGGGGCAATTATCCCGCCAGGGCACATGCAAAAAGAAAAAACCCCCCTATCTTTTACCTGAGTAACTAGACTATAGTAAGAAGGTGGAAGGTTTTCATGTCTTGTAGGACAGTGGTATTGAGCTTGATCTATGATATATTGTGGGTGTTCTATTCTTACACCAAGCGCAAAAGGTTTTGCCTCTAATAAAAACCCCTTATCTCTCAATAAATAGTAAATATCTTTTGCCGAATGGCCCGTGGCTAAAATTAAATGATTTGCTTCAAAATTACCTTTATTGGTTATTGCAGCACAAACCTGATTATTTCTTATTTCTAAATCCACCAGCTTAGTATCAAAATGGATTTCTCCACCAGCGTTTAAAATGGTTTCTCTAATAGCGGTTATTATTTGAGGCAATTTGTTGGTGCCAATGTGTGGGCGGGCATCTATCAAAATATCTTCTGTTGCGCCATGTTGTACCAAAATTTGAAGCATTTTATTGATATCGCCACGTTTATCAGACCGGGTGTAGAGTTTTCCGTCAGAATAAGTTCCTGCTCCACCTTCACCAAAACAATAATTTGATTCTGGATTTAGCATACCTTGTTTATTGATGTTTGCTAAATCTCTTCTTCTTTCTTTCACGGCTTTTCCTCGTTCAATAATTATCGGCTTAAAGCCTAATTCTATTAAACGCAAAGCTGCAAACATCCCTGCCGGCCCGGCACCAATTATTAAAACCGGTTTAGCGTTGTTTACCTTGGGATAATTTACCAAGTGTGTTTCTAATATTGGCTCTTCATTAATGTAAAGAATAATTTTTAGTCTGTAAATGGGGTTTTTACTCCTTGCGTCAATTGATCTTTTCCTTATTTTAAAGTACTTAAGACTTAAAGGATTTAGTTGCTCTTGAAGGATAATTTGACCTTCTATTTTTAGCAAATTATGGATGTCATCAGGAGAGACCACCAGCTCAATTTCTCTTATCATGATATTTTGTCGGGTTTTTATCCCAAAGAGTAACAAAGGTATGAAAATTGAGTCCAAAGTATTAAATTGAAAAAATTTACAATAAACGATATGAAAAAATTAATTTTTAGCCTAATGGCTTTCATTACCATAGCTTCTTTAAGCTCATGTGGTTACAACAGTTCTGTTACAAAAGATGAAAAAGTTAAAGCCCAATGGGGAGAAGTAGAAAATCAATATCAAAGAAGAAAAGCTTTAATTGATAATTTAGTGAATACTGTGAAAGGCGCAGCCAATTTTGAAAAAGAGACATTAACGCAAGTAATTCAAGCTAGGGCAAACGCATCTTCAATAAAAGTGGATCCTGATAAATTAACGCCAGAAAACATCAAGAAATTTCAAGACTCTCAGGGAGAATTAAGCCAAGCATTGGGAAGGTTAATGGTAGTTTCAGAAAGATACCCAGATTTAAAAGCTAACCAAAACTTTCTAGAGCTGCAAGCTCAAATAGAAGGTACAGAAAACAGAATTGCCGTTGCAAGAAAAGACTTTAATGTTTCAGTTCAGGATTATAATACCAATATCAGAACATTCCCAAATAATCTTTTTGCTGGTATGTTCGGTTTTCAGCAAAAAGGAAGTTTTGCTGCAGAAGCAGGGTCTGATAAAGCACCGAAAGTAGAGTTTTAAGGAGGTTTTTTTAGCGGATTAAAAAGATTTCACAGATTAGTTTGATTGTACCGATAATTATATTTATGGCGACATTAAGTGATAGCGAGCAACTAAAAATAAAACAGTCTATTGAATGGGCAGAGAAAGCAACGAGTGGAGAAGTGCGGGTTTGTGTTGAAAGCAAATGTGCTACCGATGCTTATGAAAGAGCAATTGTTTGCTTTTATGATTTAAAAATGGAAGCTACCGCTCTTAGAAACGGAGTTTTGATTTATGTTGCTTTAAATGACAAGAAATTTGCCATAATTGGAGACGAGGGAATCAATAAAGCGGTACCTCTAGATTTTTGGAACAGCACTAAAAAACTGATGGTAGATAAATTTAAGAACAATGAGTTGGCCGAAGGGATTAGCGTGGGAATTATCGAAGCGGGAAAACAATTAAAAAAATATTTTCCTAATCAAGCTGATGATATTAATGAATTGCCCGATGATATTACCTTCTTAAATTGAGATAAACTAATGAAAAAAATATTTTTAATTATTTGTCTAATCGTTTTTTCTTTCCTAGGATTTTCTCAAAATTTCCCAGCTAAACCTAATAAGTTGGTAAATGATTATACCAACACACTAAATAGTACTCAAATTGCCGACCTGGAAAATAAACTAGTTGCCTTTGATGACTCTACATCTATACAAATCTCTGTAGTAATCATTCAATCTTTAGAGGGATATGATATTCAAGATTATGGTTATCAATTAGGCAGGGCTTGGGGAATTGGGGGAAAAGAAAAAAACACAGGGATTTTAGTTTTAGCATCTATAGGAGATAGAAAAATGACCATTCAAACCGGTTATGGAATGGAAGGAGCTTTGCCAGATGCAATTGCGAAGCGCATTATTGAGAATGAAATTAAGCCAGAATTTAAATCTGGAAATTATTTTGAAGGATTAGATGCCGGTACTAATGCCATTATCAGTTATACTAAAGGAGAATATAAAAATACCGATCAAAAAAAATCTGGAAAAGGAAGTGGATTTCCCGTTGGATTATTAGTTTTAATCGTAATTGTTGTAGTTGCTTTAATCAGCAAAGGAGGAAATGGCGGGGGCGGAAGAAATGTTATTGGCGGCAGAGGCGGAGCAAATATTTTTTGGTGGTCTTTACTGGCAGGGATGGGAAATAGCGGAAGAGGCGGTGGCGGCGGATTTGGAGGAGGAGGTTCTTCTGGAGGTGGTGGTTTTGGCGGATTTGGGGGTGGAAGTTTTGGTGGCGGTGGAGCAAGCGGAAGCTGGTAAAATTTATAAAAAAAAAGAAAAAAAAATCCGCTTTGAAATTTTCAAAGCGGATTTTTTTTGATTGAAAACTTAAGCTTCTGGAGCTTTTTCTTCAGTCTCAGCGGCGGGAGTTTCCTCTGCTTTTTCTGCTACAGGAGCTTCTTCAGTTGTTTCTGCTACTGGTGCAGTTTCTTCTGGAGTTTCTTCAGATTCAGCAACTACTGCGATTTCTTCTTCTGGAGTTTCTTCAATAACAGGAGCGTTTTTAGCTGCAATTGCAGCTGCTTGCGCTTCTTTCTTTTTAGTTTCCGCTGCCAAAGCTAATTTCTTACTTTCTGCTTTTGTAGAAGATAATCCTTCTTTTTTAGCATTAGTTTCTTTGTCTTTTCCTTCTAACCAAGCATTAAATTTCTCATTTGCTTGTTCTTCTGTTAAAGCACCTTTTGTAATACCACCATTTAGGTGATTTTTGTAAAGTACACCTTTAGAAGATAGAATTCCTCTTGTGGTATCGGTTGGAGTTGCTCCAGTACCTACCCAAGCTACCGCTTTATCAAAATTTAATTCGATTGTTGCAGGATTTGTGTTTGGATTGTAAGAACCTAACCTCTCAATGAATTTACCATCTCTTGGAGCTCTTGCATCTGCTACTACGATATAATAGAAAGGTTTTCCTTTTTTACCGTGTCTTTGTAATCTGATTTTAGTTGCCATTTTTTAATACATTAAATTTTTGCAATACCCCTTTTACTCGAAAAGGGACGCAAATGTAACTTTTTAAAAGGTAATATGCTAAACTTCAACAAATTATTTTTTTACTGTTGTTTAATAAAAAATCTATTTACATTTATTGCATGAATTTTAAACCTGTTCTATTCGCCTTTATTCTTTGTTTAACTGTTTCAGTTATAAAAGCACAAGAAAACAAGATATTACTATCTTTTTTAAACGGTAAAACTAACAGCATAAAAAAAGGAGATCAAGTTAGGCTGTCATATCCAGTTAATAAACTGCAATTAAAAAATATTAAAACTAATCAAACTGTTATTGGCTTTAGAGGAAAAGTCGATTCAATATCTACAAGTCAAATTTACTTGCGGGTAGATAAACGAACAGCTAAACAAATCATATTAAATTTTGAGGATTTAATTGCTATTAAAAAGGTAAATAAATCTTCAGAACTCTTTACTTTTCTGGGAACTTTTGCGGTAATTGGATCTGGTGCGGCAATAGCGGTAAACGCAGCAGACATAAGCCCAGCACTTACTGCTTTTGCTGCCGCTTTTTCTGTTTTTCCTGCGGCCATAATAACAGCAAACATTTTTTATCCAACAAAGCCTAATCATAAAATTGGAGAAGGATACACAGCCAAAATTATTACGATAAATTAGGATTGATTGTTTGAATCAGGAATTAAAATTGTCTGAATCTTGATTTACAAGATCACTGTTTAATGTTAAATTAATGAAAATGTGTTTTTTTTGATTTGTGCTTTCTGTGAAATATGTGGCAAAAGAAATAATAGCAAAAAAACCTCGTCTTTTGAACGAGGTTTCTTATATAAATAGTTTACATTTTCTAAGCCAATAATCTAATAGGTTGTTCTAACAACGCTTTCAAAGTTTGTAAGAATTGAGCGCCAGTTGCACCATCAATAACCCTGTGGTCACAGCCTAAACTTAACTTCATGATATTACCCGGCACAACAGCTCCATTTTTAACAACAGGAACTTGTTGTATTGCACCTACAGATAAAATTGCTCCATCAGGGGTGTTAATAATAGAGGTAAATTCATCTATACCAAACATTCCTAAATTAGAAACCGTAAATGTTGATCCTTCCCAATCTTTAGGTTGTAATTTTTTCGCTTTTGCCTTTTGTGCAAAATCTTTTACCTCCATAGAAATGTGAGATAAGCTCTTGCCATCAGCAAAACGAACTACAGGAACTAAAAGACCATCTTCAATTGCCATTGCAACTCCAATATTAGTATGTTCGTTAAATCGGATTTTATCTCCTCTGAATGAAGAATTTACAGCGGGATGTTGTTTTAATGCAATAGCAACAGCTTTTATTACAATATCATTAAAAGAAATTTTTACAGGAGCTACTGTATTTATTTCCGTACGGGCGGCAATTGCACCATCCATATCAACAGAAATATTTAAATAAAAATGTGGAGCAGTAAATAAACTTTCTGTTAAACTCCTGCTAATTGCTTTTCGCATTTGAGAAACAGGCTTCTCTGTAAATTTCTCCTCACCAATATATTGAGGAATTACAGGTACTGGAGCAGCGACTTTCTGTAACGGAGCGCTTTCAGCGACTTTTAGCGTCTCAGTAGGTTTTTCTGATGGTTTGTATTCTTCAATATCTTTCTTTACTATTCTACCACCTTCTGCACTGCCTTTGACATCATTTAAATTAATGCCTTTGTCTTCTGCTAATTTTTTAGCCAAAGGCGAAGCTTTTACTCTGCTATCATCATTTGATGAAGATTCTTTAACTTCAACTTTTTCTTCTTTAGGCTCATCTTTTCTTGGCGCAGCTACCGCATCTGGAGTTGCCGCCGCAACAGTTTCTTCTTTTTTCTCTTCTTTCTTTTCTGTTGATGGAGCATCATTTAATAAAGGAGAAATATCCGTACCTTCTTTACCAACAATGGCAATAATTCCATTAACAGGAACAGCTTCGCCTTCTTTTACTGATAAATAAAGTAATGTTCCCTCTTCATAACCAACTACTTCCATAGTTGCTTTATCGGTTTCTACATCAGCTAAGCTATCATCAGATTTAATTTTATCACCAACTTTAAAGTTCCATTTATTAATAACACCCTCTGTCATGGTATCGCTCAATGCAGGCATTCTTATAACAGAGGCTGGGATATTTGATGTGTCAACTTTTTCGGTTGGTTTTTCTTCCTGTTTATGTTTTTCTTCAGCCTTTTCTACGGGTTCTTCTATTTTTGTAGCTTCAGCTATTGGCTGGTCATCAGTCTTTTCTCCCTCTAAAGCGGTTTTATAATCCTCTCCTTCCTGTCCCATTACGGCAATAACACCATTTACGGGAACCGCTTTTCCCTCTTCAACACCAATATATAACAACACACCTTCTTGAAAAGACTCAAAATCCATAGTTGCTTTGTCGGTCTCAATTTCTGCAATTACGTCTCCAGCTTTAATTTTATCACCAACTTTTTTGTGCCACTTTGCTAAAACACCTTCAGTCATGGTGTCACTCATTTTGGGCATTTTTACTGCTTCAGCCATTTTTATATTAAATATAATATGTGTTTGAAATTAATCTTTTACAAAAGGATAATCCTTTTGCGCATAAACGTCTTTATAAAGTTCTTCGGGTTCTGGGAAAGGAGATTCTTCTGCAAATTTAACAGACTCTTCTACCTGAGATTTTATTTTTGAAGCAATTTCTTCAAACCAGGCGTCATCAGCCCACTTTTCCTCAACAATTTTGTTTTTAACAATTTCTATTGGGTCTTTAGATTTATATTCTTCAACCTCTTCTTTTGTACGATATTTTTGAGGATCAGACATAGAGTGCCCTTTATACCTGTAAGTTCTTATTTCTAAGAAAGTAGGCCCCTCTCCTTTTCTGGCTCTTTGCACTGCTTCATCCATTGCATTGTGTACAGCAACAGGATCCATACCATCAACAGGCATACAAGGCATTTCATAACCTAAACCTAATTTATAAATATCGGTTGTGTTAGATGTACGGGCAACAGATGTTCCCATAGCATAGCCATTATTTTCACAAACAAAAACTACTGGGATTTTCCATAGCATAGCCATGTTAAATGTTTCGTTTAATGCGCCTTGACGAACGGCTCCATCGCCCATGTAACAAATATTTACGTTGTCAGTACCTAAATATTGCTCAGCGAAAGCGATACCAGCCCCTAAAGGAATTTGTGCACCAACTATACCGTGACCGCCAAAAAATTTATTTTCTTTGTCAAAAAAGTGCATAGAACCGCCTTTTCCTTTAGAACATCCGGTTGCTTTACCATAAAGTTCTGCCATGGCAGCATTAGGAGACATTCCTTTGGCAATGGGATGAGCATGATCACGATAGGCAGTTATTAAACTATCCTCTGCTTTAGTTGCAGACATTGTACCAGCAATTACCGCTTCCTGACCTATATATAAGTGACAAAATCCTCTGATTTTTTGTTGTCCGTATAGTTGTCCTGCTTTTTCTTCAAACCTTCTAAGTAGCAACATCATCTCATACCAATATAGGTATGTCTCTTTTGTTATCGCAATTGAACTCATTTGTAAATTCTAATTATTGGAAAGCAAATCTATCAATATCTAAGCAAATATAAAACTAACAAATTCTTTATTTGTTTAACAAGGATATTTATTGTCATCAAAATATCCGAAACTTTTAAAATAGTACTTGCGTAAGACAAACTTTAATCTTAATTTCGCACAGTGGCAAAATATTATTTTGTTTAGTCCGTTCTAAGATTCTGTATTTTTAGAACATAAAAAACACTTTTAATGAAGAAAATCGTAATTTTTACTCTTTTAGTTTGCTTTATCTCAACTACAAAAGCACAAAATTCAAAAGCTACTCCTTCATCAAACGCACCAAAAGCAGAAGTTTCTGATCCTGATAATTTGGCAAGTCAATTTTTTTCTCAGGTTATGGGTGTTGCAATCTCTGCCACAAGTAATACCAAAATGTATCAGTTTATTTATGATTGGTTAGGCACTCCATACCATTTAGGAGGAGATACCAAAAAAGGAATAGATTGTTCGGGTTTTGCTTTTCAATTATATGACAAAACTTTTAACACCATTATAGGGAGTAATTCTAGAAATATTTTTAGCATGGTTAATCCTATTAATAAGTCAGATTTGAAAGAAGGGGATTTAGTTTTCTTTAAAATACATAGCAAATCAATTAGTCATGTTGGGGTTTATATTGGTGATAATAAATTTGCCCATGCCTCTTCTAGTAAAGGGGTAATGATTTCTAATTTGGATGAAGCTTATTGGCAACGATATTTTTATAAGGGAGGCAGGATTTTAGAATCTCTGAAAGGCCAGCTTAATAATAATTAAAATTTTATCCCGCTAAAGCGGGATTTTTTTTAACCTTAATTTTTAAGATTCGTCTTTGGTTGTTCTTACCAAACTAATTCCGGTAAAGAAAAAGACTACTCCTAATATTCCGGCAACAATTAATGCTTTTGTATCTCCAGAATTGTTTAAAAATCCAACCGCAGTGTAAATTAGGCCAACAATTCCAAGAATAGTTAATACGGCTCCAAATGTTCTTTTTAAATTCATTTTCAAATTATTTTTAAATACAAGGCAAAGATGTTGCCAGTAAAAATTATAGTGTTAAAATGATTTTACCAAATTGATTTGAAGCATTCATTCTTTGTATTGCCATATCAATATCATTTATATGGAATATTTGATCTATAATTGGTACAATTTTATAAGTATTAATAAAAGCTAACATTTCTTCAAAATCTTTACTTGTGCCCATTGTAGTTCCAAGAATTTGAATTTGTTTCCAAAAAATCACCCTTGCATTTAAAGCAGGCAAATCTCCAGCGGTTGCGCCAAAAAACACGATTCTTCCTCCTGCATTTATGTAATTAAAGTGTTTTGCAAATCCATCACCAACGGCACTATCAATAATAACATCAATACCGCCTGATAATTCTTTTAACTCAATATCCCAACCTTGTTTAGTGTAGTTAACACCGCCTTTTGCACCTAATTTGATGGCGTGGTTTATTTTTTCTTCAGAACTTGAGCTTACATAAACGTTTGCCCCTATATTGATAGCCCAAAGCAAGGCAAAGGTTGCCGCTCCGCCACCAACCCCAACTATAAGAACTTTATCTTTGCTGGTGGTTTTAGCCTTGGTAAATAAGGCTCTGTAAGATGTTAAGCCTGCTAAGGGAAATGAAGCCGCTTCTTCAAAATTTAGATGTTTAGGCTTCGGATAAATACTTTCGACTTTTACTTTTACGTATTCTGCAAATGTTCCGTCTTCTGGTAAACCCAGTATTTTAAAATCTGAACTTTGAAAAGATTCATTATCGCCCCAATGAGTTCCCGGGTTAATAACAACCTCTTGTCCAACCAAATTTTGATGTTCTCTATCGAAAACCTCCTCCACTATTCCACTACCATCAGAGCCTAAAATAATTGGAAACTTTAATCCAGCGTATTTTCCTTTTGTTATCCAATTGTCTCTATGGTTTAAAGCAGCAGCTTTTATTTTAATTAAAACTTCTCCTAAATTTAATTGTGGCTTAGGAACTTCTTTAATGATAAAATTTTGATTTATTCCTTCTAAAATAGCAGCTCTCATTTTGTTATTTCATTAGTTTAAAAACTAAGAAACCGATAATAAAAATTACAAAAA
>JBBRYE010000010.1:0-47213 GCA_038237895.1 Sphingobacteriales bacterium
ATTGGAGCAAGCCTTTCGAGAATATTTTTAAACCAAAACCAAAGCTTAAAGTTGTTTCTAAAAATGATAACGTTAACTTTCGCCCAAGAAATGATATTCCAAATCAAGAATTAATAGATCAAATTCTTGATAAGATTTCACAATCAGGTTATAATAATTTAACCAAAAGAGAAAAAGATATTTTATTTAATGCCAGTAAAAACCATGAAGAAAAAGAAAAATAGCTTGATTCATAAGGCACTTCTTTTTTTTAATTTTTTGGCTATAATTTGTCTTTTATTAAGCTATTTAGCTACCATAACAGATCCAGAAAAACTTTGGTATTTTACGCTGTTTGGTTTGGCTTACCCATTTATCCTATTAACTAATATTTTTTTTATTCTAATTTGGGCATTAGCAAAGCGATGGTATTTTTTATATTCATTATCATTTATTTTGATAGGATACCAGCCACTAACCAGAACTTTTGGTTTTAGAACATCTTCTTCAAATAATTTTGATGTTGATAGCAATACCATTAAATTAATGTCTTACAATGTACATTATTTTAAAAAGTTTGGTTTTGATTTGGATACAACAACCCGCTCTAAAGTTCTTTCTCTCATTAAAGAAGAACAACCAGATATTGTTGGTTTTGAAGAATTCTTCACTAGAAAAAAGGGGAAATACGACCTTAAAGATTCCCTTTTAAAAATCTTAAATACCAAACAATTTTATTACAGCACCGCAGCAGATAACGATTATGAATCAAATGGAGTTGCTATTTTTAGTAAATATCCAATAATGAATACAGGTGATATTATTTTGGATAGTTTAGATATAGGGAACCAAGGTGTTTATGTGGATGTAAAAAAAGGAGATAAAATCTTTAGGATTTATGCAGTTCATTTAGCATCTATTTCTTTCCAGCCAGAAGATTACAATTTTTTAAATGAGGTAAAAACAGATATAAAATCTAGTAAAGATGTAGTATCTTCTAAAAGAATTATAAAAAAACTAAAAACAGCTTTTATCAAAAGAAGTAACCAAATAAAAATTATAAAGCAAAATATGGCAGCTTGTAAAACTCCATATATTGTAATGGGCGATTTTAACGATACACCTGTCTCTTTCGCGTTAACGCAAATGAATAAAGGATTAAAAAATGCTTTTGAAGAAAAGGGAAAGGGATTAGCTATAACCTACAACGGCGATTTTCCTAATTTTCAGATTGATTATATATTAACAAGTCCTCAGTTTAATATCAATAGTTATAAAATCATAAAAAAATCGCTATCCGATCATTATCCATTAAGATCAAACGTGAGTTTGTCTAATTAAAGTTCCATTAAAAAAATCATCAAAATTTGTACTTTGCAACATGCAACATTCGCTAACTATATATAATACTTTAAGCAAAAAAAAAGAAGTTTTTAAAGCTTTAAACCCACCTTATGTAGGGATGTATGTTTGCGGCCCAACCGTGTATAGTAATGCCCATTTAGGCAATGCCCGTACTTTTATTTCTTTCGATGTGATTTTTAGATACCTAACTTATTTAGGGTATAAAGTTAGATATGTTAGAAATATTACCGATGCTGGGCATTTAGAAGATGATGGTGACCAAGGCGAAGATAAAATTTCTAAAAAAGCAAAATTGGCGGCTTTAGAGCCGATGGAAATTGTACAAAAATATAGTGTAGATTTTCATCAAATGATGCAATCTTTTAATGCGTTACCACCAAGTATAGAACCTACCGCAACCGGCCATATCATTGAGCAAATTGAGATGATAAAGGTGATATTAAAAAGCGGTTATGCTTATGAAGTGGATGGTAGCATTTATTTTGATGTTGAAAAATATAATGAAACTCAGAATTATGGTGTTTTAAACGGACGAAAATTAGAAGATTTAATTAATAATACCCGTGATTTAGGCGGCCAGCAACAGAAAAAAGGAAAGCTAGATTTTGCCCTTTGGATAAAAGCAAAGCCAGAACATTTGATGCAGTGGCCATCTCCATGGGGAAATGGATTTCCGGGTTGGCATTTAGAATGTTCTGCCATGAGCAATAAATATTTAGGCGAACAATTTGACATTCACGGTGGTGGAATAGATTTAGTGCCTACTCACCATACTAATGAGATTGCCCAAAACATAGCTTGTTGCGGAAAACAACCTGCCAATTTTTGGATACATACCAATATGCTAACGGTTAATGGACAAAAAATGTCTAAGTCTTTAGGGAACAGTTTTTTACCTCACGAGCTTTTTTCTGGCGAACATCCTTTATTAAATAAAGGACATAGCCCGATGGTTATCCGCTTTTTTATGCTGCAAGCTCACTATAGAAGTACTTTAGATTTTTCTAACGATGCTTTAGAAGCTAGCGAAAAAGGTTTTAAAAGATTGATGAGTGCTTTTGATTTGTTAGATAAGTTAAAAGCAAGCGATAAATCGGAAGTTGACGTAGCTGAATTGGAAGCTAAATTTATAGCCGCCATGGATGATGATTTTAACACTTCGGTTTTAATTGCAGAACTTTTTGAAGCCTCAAAAATCATCAATTCTATTTATGATGGAAAAACCAAGATTGACCAAATATCATTAGATGCTTTCAAAACGTTAATGAATGCTTTTATATTAAACGTTTTAGGTTTAAAAAATGATTTACAAGCAACCGACGATTTAGCACCAGTTATGGATTTTATCCTAAAAATCAGAACCGAAGCTAAAGCCAACAAAGACTACGCAACTTCAGATAAAATCAGAATTGGATTAAACGAGATTGGCTTCCAGGTTAAGGATGGAAAAGAAGGAAGTAGTTGGGTTAAAGAATAGGATGTTTTTAAAATTTAAGTAAGGGTTTTACCACTCAACTCTTAAACCTTCTGCGGCATATTTTTTAATATTAGCATCTTTAGAAATTAATATCAAATTGTTTTCTAGACACTGAATTATTAACATTTTATCAAAAGGGTCTCTATGCCATTTTCCTTTAAGTTTATGATAATTTGCCGCTTCTTCACTTTTTAAATTTAGGACTTTAAATCCCATTTCATTAAAAATATCAGGAAATAAAGATGGGTCAACATCATTCAAATTTATTTTCCCTAATGAATATTTTAATGAAATTTCCCAAAATGAAATCGCACTCACATAGATTTCATTATTCTGATTTTCTATAATATCAACTACTCTTTTGTTTAATTTCTTGGCTTCTAATAAAGTCCATAAAACTACATGAGTATCTAGTAAGTACCTCATAAATTTAAAAAGTCCTCTTCAGTCATTTTAAAATCTGGATGAATAACCATAGAAGCCTTGCCTTCTAAAATCCCCAATTTTCGTTTTTCCTTTTTTGCTGGAATTTCTGGAACAAAATATCCTACTATCTCTTTCTTTTTACCAGAAGTAACGGCAATTTTTTCTCCAGACTTCACTTTTTTTACCACTTCAGAAAAATGAGTTTTAAATTCTCCTATAGTCATCTCTGTCATAATACTATATTGATTTTATATAAAGATATAATTTTCTTGTCAACTTGACAAGAAAAAATTTTTTCATTTTGAAATGATTTTTTAATATTTAAACGTTTCTAAACCCATTTCATGCCAACTAATTAACACATTACTTTGATTATTTATATTTGCAATTAAAATCACAAAATGAGCGATAAAAACAACTGTCCAAAATGTAATTCGGAATTTATCTATGCAGATCAAAATAAAATGGTTTGTTCACAATGTTTCCATGAATGGATTCCCACAGAACAATTGGTAGACATAGAAACAATTGAGAAAGTATTAGACGCTAACGGAAACGAATTAATTGACGGTGATTCTGTAATTGTTATAAAAGACCTTCCCGTTAAAGGAGCGCCCAAGCCTCTAAAAGCTGGCACTAAAGTGAAAAACATACACTTAACAGACGGCGACCATAATATTTCTTGCAAAATTGATGGTTTTGGCGCTATGAATTTGAAATCTGAGTTTGTTAGAAAAGCTTAATAAATTGTTTTGTTGTTATGAAGATTGATTGCGATAATAAATGATTGCTCCTATTTATATTACTACCGGCAATAATTTCATTCTTCCTTTGTTTATTAATAATTATACCTTCTTCACTATTAAACATATTACTTTTCTAAACTAATTCTACATCACAAAAAATATTCTCTCAACCTCTTGAATATCAAAAAATAAAATCTTACTTTTGCAGTCCTTTTGCTTAGGTGTATTAAGAACTGTAGTAGAAGGCTTAACATTTTAATAATTAAATATTTAAAAAAGCTTAATGCCAACCATTCAACAATTAGTTAGAAAAGGTAGAGTAGCTCTGGAGGATAAGAGTAAATCCCCAGCGTTGGACAACTGTCCACAGCGAAGAGGTGTATGTACACGTGTATATACTACTACCCCTAAAAAACCAAACTCAGCAATGCGTAAAGTTGCTCGTGTACGTTTAACAAATGGAAAAGAGGTTAACGCCTATATTCCTGGAGAAGGACACAACTTACAAGAACACTCTATTGTTTTGGTACGTGGTGGAAGAGTAAAAGATTTACCTGGAGTACGTTACCACATTGTACGTGGTGCTTTAGATACTGCAGGAGTTGCAGGTAGAAATCAACGTCGTTCTAAATATGGTACTAAAAAACCAAAACCAGGACAAGTAGCAGCAGCACCAGCAAAAGGTGGAGCTAAGAAAAAGAAATAATTAAACGGAGGACAAGACAATGAGAAAATCGAAACCAAAAAAGAGAATCATCCTGCCTGACCCAAAGTTTAACGACGTAATGGTTACCAGGTTTGTAAATAATATGATGTATGACGGTAAAAAATCTATCGCTTATGACATCTTTTACGGAGCTATTGAAATTGTAGAAACTAAGACCAGTGAAAACGGTATTGAGCAATGGAAAAAAGCATTATTTAATATTAGCCCAGCGGTAGAGGTAAAATCTAGACGTGTTGGTGGTGCTAACTTTCAAGTACCAATGGAAGTAAGACCAGAGCGTAAAATTGCTTTAGGTATGAAATGGTTAATTGGCTACAGCAGAAAGCGTGGCGAAAAAACCATGACAGAAAAGCTAGCTGGTGAAATCATCTCTGCCGCAAAAGGCGAAGGTGCTGCAGTGAAGAAAAAAGAAGATACCCATAAAATGGCAGAGGCTAACAAAGCATTCTCTCATTTTAGATTCTAGAGCACAGATTACATAGATTAATTTGATTACACCGATTTTTGCCATAATGCTAAAATCGGTGTAATCATTTAAAAATCCCATAAATCATTTATAATGTCAAGAGATTTAAGATACACAAGAAATATTGGAATTGCTGCCCACATTGATGCTGGTAAAACAACAACAACAGAGCGTATTCTTTACTACGCTGGTGTGAGTCATAAAATTGGTGAGGTGCATGATGGTGCCGCAACAATGGATTGGATGGCACAAGAGCAAGAACGTGGTATTACTATTACTTCTGCAGCTACAACTGTAACCTGGAAATACAGAAATCAAGATTATCACATTAACATTATTGACACTCCTGGTCACGTGGATTTTACCGTTGAGGTAAACCGTTCTCTACGTGTTTTGGATGGCTTGGTGTTTTTGTTTTCTGCGGTTGATGGTGTTGAGCCTCAATCAGAAACTAACTGGCGTTTAGCTAATAATTACAACGTTTCTCGTATTGGTTTTGTTAATAAAATGGACAGAGCTGGTGCAGATTTCTTAAAAGTTGTAAAGCAGGTTAAAGATATGTTAGGTTCTAATGCAGTGCCTTTACAAATTCCAATTGGGTCTGAGGATTCATTTAAAGGGGTTGTTGATTTAATCAACTGGAGAGGTATTATTTGGAACGAAGACGATAAAGGAATGACTTTTACGGAAGTTCCAATTCCTGAAGATTTGATTGAAGAAGCCACAGAGTGGAGAGAGAAATTGTTAGAATCAGTTGCTGATTATGATGAATCTTTGATGGAGAAATTTTTTGATGCTCCAGAATCTATTACTGAACGTGAAATATTAGACGCTTTACGTAAAGCAGTTTTAGATGCTTCCATCGTTCCTATGGTTTGTGGTTCATCTTTTAAAAACAAAGGTGTTCAAACCATGTTGGATTATGTGATGGAATTATTGCCATCTCCAATGGACCAAGAAGCTATCAGAGGTACTCACCCTGATACTGGTGAAGAATTATTGCGTAAACCAGATGAAAAAGGACCTTTTGCTGCTTTAGCATTTAAAATCGCAACCGATCCTTTCGTAGGTCGTTTATGTTTCATCAGAGTTTACTCTGGAAACTTAGAAGCAGGTTCTTATGTTTATAACGTACGTTCAGGTAATAAAGAACGTATTTCTCGCATCTTCCAAATGCATGCTAACAAGCAAAACCCAATTCCTAATGTAGGTGCTGGTGATATTGCTGCCGTAGTAGGATTTAAAGATATTAAAACTGGAGATACACTTTGCGAAGAAAAGAATCCAATTATATTGGAATCTATGAACTTCCCAGATCCCGTTATCGGTTTAGCTATTGAGCCAAAAACTCAGGCTGATGTTGATAAATTGGGTATGGCTTTAAATAAATTAGCAGAAGAAGATCCAACTTTTAAAGTTCATACTGACGAAGATTCTGGTCAAACCATTATCCAGGGTATGGGCGAGCTTCACTTAGATATTTTAATGGATCGTTTAAAACGTGAATTTAAAGTAGAGGTTAACCAAGGAGCACCACAAGTTGCCTATAAAGAAGCTATTACTGGCGAAGCACAACACCGTGAAGTTTACAAAAAACAATCTGGTGGTCGTGGTAAATTTGCTGATATTCAAGTTATCATTTCTCCTGCAGAAGAAGGTAAATTAGGATTAGAGTTTATCAATGAAATTTCTGGTGGTTCTATTCCTCGTGAATTTATCCCATCTGTACAAAAAGGTTTCGAAAACTCTCTATCAAACGGTGTTTTAGCTGGTTATCCTGTAACTGGTATGAAGGTTCGTTTAATTGACGGTTCTTTCCACGCTGTCGATTCAGACGCTTTATCTTTTGAATTAGCTGCAAGAATGGCTTTTAGAGAAGCTTTACCAAAATGCAAGCCTGTTTTAATGGAGCCAATCATGAAGATTGAAGTTTTAACTCCAGAAGAAAACATGGGTGATGTAATGGGAGATTTAAACAGAAGAAGAGGTCAATTACAAGGTATGGATACAAGAGCAGGTGCTCAGGTAATCAAAGCTTTGGTACCACTTTCAGAAATGTTTGGATATGTAACTCAGTTACGTACCATTACTTCAGGAAGAGCAACTTCTACAATGGAATTTGATCATTATGATCCAGCTCCAAAAGGAGTTCAGGAAGAAGTAATTGCTAAAGTAAAAGGAGCAAAAGCAAACGCATAAGAAAGTTATAGGTTGTAAGTCTAAAGTTATAAGTGAAAACTTAATCTACTTAAAACTTATAACCTACTACTTTAAACTGTCAAAATAATACACACGGCAATCGTTATAAATAGCTCTAACGAAAGTCATAAAAACAAAAATAATGAGCCAAAGAATTAGAATTAAATTAAAATCTTACGATTATAACTTGGTAGATAAATCTGCTGAGAAAATTGTAAAGACTGTTAAACCTACGGGTGCAGTAGTTAGTGGACCAATTCCTCTTCCAACAGAGAAGAAAATTTACACTGTATTACGTTCTCCACACGTTAACAAAAAAGCCAGAGAGCAATTTCAGTTGTGCTCTTATAAAAGACTATTAGACATTTACAGCGCATCTGCTAAAACTGTTGACGCTTTAATGAAATTAGAATTACCATCAGGTGTTGAGGTTGAAATTAAAGTCTGAGTAATTTATTTAATCAAATTAATGAACCCTTTTCGATTTATCGAGAAGGGTTTTTTGTTTTAAATTAATGTAGAAAGAAAAGAAATATTACCAAAATAAAATGACTATATTTGTCATGAATTAAATTGTCATTTTATGGAGGCTATTATCAAAAACGCTAGAATTAAAAAAAACCTTAAGTTAAAAGATGTAGCACACCTTTTAAATGTTGATTCATCTTTGATTAGCAAGTTTGAGGCTGGTGTAAGAAAGCCTACCAGAGAGCAGATTATAAAATTATCTCATCATCTAGAAATTGATGCGCATGATTTACTCATACATTGGTTAAGCGATCAAGTGGTTGATCAAATTGGATATGGAAATTTTGCTTTGGAAGTGTTATCTGTTGCAGAAGAAAAAGTAAGGTATTATAAAAAAAGTGAGTTAAAAATTAACGAAGATCTAAATAAAATATTAAAACAGATTGATGCTTTAAAAGATAAACTAACCCAGTATAGAGATTTAGATAGCTACAAAATTACCGAAGCCTTAGAATTAGAATACACTTTTGAAAGCAATAGGATAGAAGGTAATACACTTACTTTAAAAGAAACAGATTTAGTGGTTAATGAAGGGATTACCATTTCTGGCAAAAGTATGCGAGAGCATTTAGAAGCTATTAATCATAAAGAAGCCATTGCCTATTTAAAAGAGCTCATCTCAAAAGATTCAGAATTTTCTGAAAGAGACTTGTTATTACTGCATTCTTTAATATTGAAAGGAATTGAACCAAAATATGCCGGCATATATAGAGATGTACAGGTGATGATTAGCGGAAGTAAACATTTACCTCCGCAACCGTATATCATTAAAAAGCAAATGGAAGATTTGTTTTTTTGGTACGAAGCTCATAAAAACGATCTGCATCCTGTTATTTTGGCCGCAGAGTTAAGTGAAAGATTAGTTACTATTCATCCATTTTTAGATGGAAACGGTAGAACTTCCAGATTGATTATGAACTTAATCCTTTTAAAAAAAGGATATGTAATAGCTAACATAAAAGGAGATGCAGAAAACAGAATGAAATATTATCAATCCTTAGAAAATGCACAAGTAGAAAACAAAAAGGATGAATTTCATCTGTTTATTGCTCAGGAAGAATTAGCAGCTATAAAAAGATATTGCAGCATTTTAGGAATCTAAATAATCCCATTTAGTATAATTGTTAAATGGGATTATTGATTTAAGACTTAGAAATTCACTAAATATTTTCTAAATTGTGATGATTAGAAATAGATATGTTTGAAAAAGAAAACTTTAAAATTGATGGTATAGATGGATTTCCCATTATGGGTGATATCACTTATTCTAATTCCTATCCCGATTATTTAGTAATTTTTGTGCATGGCTTTAAAGGTTTTAAAGATTGGGGAACTCATCAACTTACCGCTAATTTTTTTGCAGATAAAAGTATCTATTTTTTAAAATTCAATTTTTCTCATAGCGGGGTAAAGCCTGATGATTTATCCGATATTAAAGATTTAGAACTGTTTTCTAAAAATACGCCATCAAAAGAATTGTATGATTTAGATAAAGTAATTGATTTTGCCTCTAAAAAATTCCCTCACCTTCAGATTGTTTTATTAGGACATAGCCGTGGCGGAGGAATTAGCATTTTACAGGCAGCAAAGGATAATCGCGTTAAAAAACTGATTACTTGGGCAGCAATTGGTGCTTTCAGAAACTTATGGAATGTTGAAGATGAAGTTGAATGGCGCAAATCAGGAACGAAATATATTTTAAACGGACGTACTAAAGAACAAATGCCTTTAGATATTTCTCTTTTAGAAGATGTTTTAAACAATGAAAAAGAATATAACTTAAATGATGCCGCAAAAAGGATATTTAAGCCTTGGTTAATTGTTCAAGGAACAGAGGATGTAGCCGTAAAAGTAGAAGTTGCGAAAGAATTTCATCAAGACCAGCCTCAAACCTCTCAATTAATGATTGTTGAAGGAGCAAATCATGTTTTTGGTGCAAATCATCCTTTTGGAAAAGAAACTCTTCCCTCAGATTTAGAAAAGGTTTGTTTGGCTTGCGCCAAATTTGTGAGAGCCGTTTACTAGCCTCTAAAATTTAATTATTTTTCTAGATTATTTCATTTTACTCAATGTATTGAGTAATTTTACTCAATACATTGAGTAATTTGTTAATTATGTTTCAAAGGTTTTATTTACAGTCACTTATAGCAAGAACGAATGAACCAAGAAGGTTTATTCAAGTGCTGATGGGCCCAAGGCAAATTGGAAAAACCACCTTAATAAAACAGTTGATAGAAAAAATTGATATTCCTTATCAATTTGAATCTGCAGATGCCGTTGCCGCAACCGATAGTACCTGGATACTTTTGTTATGGGAAAGTGTGAGGCTAAAAATCCAAAATAAAGAAGCAGATGAATATTTATTGATTATAGATGAAATCCAAAAAATTGACAATTGGAGTGAAATCATTAAAAAACTTTGGGACGAGGATACTCTGAAAAATGTTAATATTAAAGTTATCATTTTAGGTTCTTCTAGATTGCTGTTACAGCAAGGTTTAACAGAATCTTTAGCCGGCAGGTTTGAATCCACATATGTTGGGCATTGGAGCTTCACAGAAATGAAAGATGCTTTTGAATTTACCGCAAATCAATATGCTTGGTTTGGAGGTTATCCAGGATCGGTGCCACTTATTAATGATGAAGATAGATGGAAAAATTACATCAATAATTCGTTAATTGAAACTAGTATTTCTAAAGATATATTAATGCTTACCAGAGTAGATAAACCCGCTTTAATGAAGCGTTTGTTTGAGTTGGGCTGTTTATATTCTGGTCAGATATTATCGTTCTCAAAGCTGCAAGGACAATTGCAAGATGCGGGAAATACAACTACATTATCACACTATTTAGAACTTTTAGATACTGCAGGTTTATTAGCAGGAATAGAGAAATATGCCGCAGATGTAATCAGAAAACGTTCCTCTAGTCCAAAATTTCAAGTACATAATTCTGCTTTAATTAGTGCTCAAAGGCATGAATATTTTGATGAAATTTTCAATAATAAACAAGAATGGGGACGAATTATTGAATCTGCCGTTGGTGCCCACCTTGTAAATGCTGCCTTAACAAATAATTTTAAGTTGTACTATTGGCGACATAGAAATGATGAAGTAGATTTTATATTGGAGAAAAGAGGAAAAGTTATAGGAATAGAAGTTAAAAGCAATTTTTCGACTAAAATTTCTGGATTATCTGCCTTCCAAAAAGCTTACCATCCAGATAAAATTTTATTGGTTGGAAATGGAGGTTTGCCTTGGGAAGAATTTTTACTAATCGATCCCAATTCTTTATTTTAATCCTGATAAATTACACAATTTCTTTCTCCACCCACATTCCATCATCTTTCATAATGCCAATTAAATCATCAAGGGCATTATCAGAACTTACGTTTTTCTTTACTACTTCTTTACCGCGGTATAAAGTTATCTTACCCGGACCAGTACCCACATAACCATAATCGGCATCTGCCATTTCACCGGGACCATTTACAATACAACCCATAATGCCAATTTTAATTCCTTTTAAATGATCGGTTCTGCTACGTATCATTTGGGTGGTTTCTTGTAAATCAAATAAAGTACGTCCGCAACTTGGGCAGCTGATGTATTCTGTTTTTGAGATTCTTGAACGTGTTGCCTGTAAAATTCCAAACGATGTAGAAACCCTAAATTTGGTAGAAACCTGAGGAGCATCTAACCAAACACCATCGCCAAAACCATCTAATAATAAAGCCCCTAAATCAGTAGCTCCGTATAGTTGGGTTTTCAGTTCCTTTTGTGCTAAACTTTCGGCATCATCAAATTTATAAGATCTTTTCACAATAACCGGAGTATCAATTCCAGCATTCATCAATTTAAAAAAGAAACTTCTTTGGTCCATCATCCCATATTCAGCATCGGTTTCTAAAACAAAAACTAAGGTTTTATCAAAGGGAATATTTGCAAAATCATCACCATCTAAATCCTGGTGTTTAACGCTGACTAAATTTAGCGCTGTATCTTTTTGCCTTGCGCAGAGAAATTCTTTAAGCGTAAATAAAGGATGGCAATTGGTTTTATCATTTAACGTAAGCCAGGTTTGGTAGTTATATAGCTGTTTTAAATTCCCTGGAAAATTAAAAGAAGGCAATTTATCCCCTAAATATGCGAAATCGATAGACTGATCGCCCATATTATATTTATCTAAAATTGGCGAATAATTATATCCAGCGGCAGCTAAAATATTTACATCTTTTAAGTTTTGATCCGATAAATCTAAAATAACCCTCGGAACCTGATGTCCACCAATAAAAGTATTCAGTTCTGCACTTTCTCTTTTGTTGTACTCAAAAGGAGAATACTGAGCTGGCAAATCAAAATCAGGATTTTTTAAATCTTCATCAGCTATTTGCGTTCTGTTTTCATAACGTTGCGCCAAGGCTTGCGCTACAGGTATTTCATATTCTGGCTCTTCCGTTAAAGAAACCCGAATGGTATCCCCTAAACCATCCTCTAATAAAGTCCCGATGCCCACTGCAGATTTTATCCTTCCATCTTCCCCATCACCGGCTTCTGTAACCCCTAAATGCAAAGGATAATTCATGCCTTCTGCCACCATCGTTTTAACCAACAAACGGTAAGCTTGCACCATTACTTGCGCATTGCTACTCTTCATAGAAATTACCAAATTATGGTAATCCATGCCATGGCAAATACGAATAAATTCCATCGCAGATTCTACCATCCCTTTCGGAGTATCGCCATACCAACTCATAATACGGTCGGAAAGGGAACCATGATTGGTGCCAATTCTCATGGCCGTTCCGTTAGTTTTACAAATTTCTACAAGGGGAGCAAATTTCTTTTTAATCCTCGCCAATTCAATTTCGTAAGCTTCTGGCGTATAATTTAGTTCTTCAAATTTCTTTTTATCGGCGTAATTACCTGGGTTAACCCTTACTTTTTCTACAATTTTAGCCGCTAATTCTGCTGCATTGGGTGTAAAGTGAATATCTGCAATTAATGGAGTGTGATACCCTTTAGCAGCCAAACCCTTTTTAATCTCTAATAGGTTTTGAGCTTCTTTTATAGATGGTGCAGTAATCCTTACATATTCGCAACCTGCATCAATCATCCTGATACTTTGTGCTATAGAAGCTTCGGTATCCATGGTAAATGCAGTAGTCATAGATTGAATACGGATGGGTTGCTTCCCTCCCATTTTTACACCTCCAATATTAACTTCATGAGTTAAAAAACGAGAGTATTTAGTGATAGAGTTACAATATATTCCTTTTAAAGCTTTTGCTTCGGTTTCCATTCAAAAATAATTTGGGTAAAAATACGGGTTTCTTTTTAAATAGTTTTGTTGGATAATTGTTTGAAGTAGCGGATAAAAGCATCATTTAAAAAATCTCAATTTCTTTCATTAGCGCTGTAAGAGATAATACAGTAATATCTTTATTAATTAAATAGCTATCCTTGCCGGGATAAACTACAAAGCGTTTGGTAGCCTTAATATCATCACATCCCAAATAAAAACCTTTTGAAAGAGTGGGCGTTAAAGAACGTTTAATTTCTATGGCAAATAATTTTTGCTGATTAAACTCAAGTATCAAATCAATTTCTGCACCTGCCGAAGTTCTATAAAACCACGGCGTAACACCCTGAGGTAAAGCTCCTAAAATATTTTCAATTACAAATCCCTCCCAACTCAAACCAAATACAGGGTGGCCATATAAATGATCTAAATCACCAATATTCAATAAAGCATGAACCAGCCCACTGTCTCTTATATAAACCTTTGGAGATTTCACTAAACGTTTCCCTATATTTCCAAACCAAGGCCTCAAAGTTCTAACAAGCAACAAATCTTCTAACAAATCAATATACCTTTTAGCGGTAGGAGCAGAAACATCCAAATTTGCCCCAAGTTGAGCCAAATTAATTTGATTGCCCTGCACATGTGCCAACATAGTCCATAAACGCCTTAAAGTAACATATGGAATTCTGAAACCTAACTGAGGCACATCTCGTTCTAAATATGTACTTATAAAATTTAATCTCCATCTTAAACTACTCTCCTCATTTTTTGCCAAAAAACTATCTGGAAATCCACCTCTTAACCATAAACTATCCTGCTGAGAAGATTCGATTTCTAAGGCAGAAATACCCCCAAGTTCCTGATAAACTATCCTACCAGCCAATGATTCAGAAGATTGTTGTAAAAGGTCTAATGAGGAAGACCCTAATATCAAAAATTGAGCATTTCTAAAACCAGCTTTACGTCTTTTATCAATTACACCACGCAAAACAGCGAATAATTCAGGAGCCCTTTGTATTTCATCTAGTATAATTAATTTCCCTTGATGGTGTTCAAAATAACTTTCTGGCTCGGCTAATTTTGCATAATCAGATGGGCTTTCTAAATCCATATAGATAGAAGCTGAGGAGATCTCTGCTGTAATTTCTTGTGCAAGCGTTGTTTTACCTACCTGCCGAGGCCCTAACAAGCATACTACGGGATATTCTTCCAATAATAATTTTACTTTTTCACCTACTTTTCTGGTAATCATCCTTGCAAATATAATATTGAATTTTCGATTTGCAAGGATAAAATTTATATTTTTTTGAGCTGTGTATAAGAAAAGGTTATTTAAGTAGCTATAAATTAGGGGCTTCCCCCAGCTTTTTGAAAAATGAAGCTGGCGTCACGCTATTCACTCATACTGCACAGGGCATTAGCCACTTTGCCGGTATCCGTTGCTATCGTTAAGCTGGAAAAAACCTACAATGATCATAAGGCAATCTTCAAGTTTGTAAGAACCCTTTCAGCGTTAAGTTTTAATACTTATCCTATCTACTTTATTTCAAATAAGTATACATATAGGTATTCATTTATTTTGTTTTTTATACTTATATGTATACATTTATAATATTATACATTAATGAAAGCTAAAATGAGAAATAAAAAACAGCTGTTAATAGAACAATTAGACCAAAAGTTAAACAAATTAAAATCCTCAGCAACGATACTCGTTCCAGAAAAGGGATGGATAAATGCGATTAGGACTACCCTTAACATGACAATGGAACAATTAGCTAGAAAACTTCAACTCACAAAAGGAGCTGTACAAAAAATTGAAGAACGCGAAGCCTCAGGTCAAATTACAATTAGTAAATTGAAAGATGTGGGCCAAGCATTGAATATGAAATTTGTATATGGATTTGTAGCTAATGATGGCACTATTGATAATTTAATTAATCTAAAATCTACAGAGATGGCCCAAAAAATAGTTTTACGGACCAATCAAAATATGAAATTAGAGGATCAAGGAATTGGGGATGAAAAGATGAACAAGGCAATAATAGACCTTGCGAATGAAATCAAAAGAGAGATGAGAAAGTCACTATGGGATTAGAATTACATTATAAAAATGGGCAGACTCCTTTAAACGAAGAAGAAAAAGATGGGTTGAAAATTAAATCGATTACCACCCAACAAGAATTAGATGAATTTGAGCAATTAAACATTGAAAAAGCAGTTGAATGGACGATACATACCCGTTTAAGATCCGAAAGAATATTAACCGAAAAATTTGTGAAAAACCTTCATCAAAAAATGTACGGTGATGTTTGGAAATGGGCTGGAGAATTTAGAAAATCAGAAAAAAAAATAGGCATTCATTGGCCTCAAATTAGAATTGAGCTAAAGAACCTGCTTGACGACACAAAATATTGGATTGAAAACAGTACTTTTTCACCAGAAGAAATTGCTATTAGATTTAAACATAGAATCGTATCTATACACTGCTTTCCAAATGGAAATGGCAGACATTCAAGAATGATGGCTGATATTATTTTAGAATCTATTTTTAATGCTAAAATATTTTCATGGCATCAATCAAACATGGTGAGACCGGGTGATATAAGAAAAAAATATATAGACGCTTTAAAAGCCGCTGATAACGGAAATATTAACTTCTTAATTGAATTTGCAAAAAACTAAATGGTTTCCCTAAGTTTTAAGAAAAAAGCTAGTATCACGTTATTACTGACAGTTAGGTTTAGGCAGGCGTTCCAATCTTTTTGTTTGGGGCCTAAGCATAGTCGAAGGGCACACAAAAAGGATTTCTACTGCTATCGTTAAGCCATGGCAACCCGTTATGTCGATCCGCCGGCTGGCGGAGAGACATCTCACAAATAGGTTTAAGATAATACAAGCAGACTTTATAGTTTTAGCGGGGTGTCTCGCAGAGTACCCTGCTTTTCAAACCTCTAAATATTTCCCGCAGATTTCTGTAATTTTCGCAGATTTAGACAAGCTAGATGATGTTAATGGATAAA
The DNA here is from genome assembly GCA_038237895.1 of Sphingobacteriales bacterium. Classification (GTDB taxonomy): domain Bacteria; phylum Bacteroidota; class Bacteroidia; order Sphingobacteriales; family Sphingobacteriaceae; genus Pseudopedobacter. The sequence continues at coordinate 16,241 of JBBRYE010000010.1, forward strand.
TTGTATTTATTGCAGATTTAGATTTTAGTAGGTAAATTAAACTATTAGTTAATATAAATGGTATAGCTATCAATTAGTTCTCCCTTAGTTGTGGCAAAGTGACGCAGTTTAATTAATAGTTAATAAAACGAGGCTTTTACTTTATTACAGCTTTTTGATGAAATATTCTTTGGGGCTTCCACCAGCTTTTTGAAAAATGAAGCTGGGGTCACGCTATCCGTTCCAATCTTTTTGTTTGGGGCCTAAGCGAAGGCGAATGGCACACAAAAAGGATTTCCACTGCTATCGTTAAGCCATTAAACCAACTCCAACGCTTAAGGGTATATCTTAAAGTTCGCAAGAATCCTTATGGGAATATTTAAATTGAAAACTTTGACATTGTATGACAAATAATATTGATATTTTGCAATTCTGTAATAAAAAAGAATTATTAAATTGTGCGATAAAGTGCATTATCTTAAAATGGATTTAAAAGAAAAAATATCACTTGAACAAATAGACATTAATAGGCTCAAGAAAGAAATACTTTACGAAAACAATTCAGAAGCTATAATTACTCATTATATTCATAATAATTCAAATGGTGTATCCCAGTTTTATAAGCCAGACGCGATTAAATATACTAGAGAAATTTTAGCTTATAAATATCCCGAAGAGGAAATAAGTAATTCCGTAGCAGAGGAAGCATTACAATACGGCATTTTCGAAAATCAATTAATTCCTTTTGAGCCAAAACAAAATCCAAAGTTTAAGTTTATAGATTTATTTGCAGGAATTGGTGGCTTTAGATTGGCATTGCAAAATTTGGGTGGTAAATGTGTATTTACAAGTGAGTGGAACAAAGAGGCTAAACGTACATATAGCGCTAATTTCGGTGAAATTCCATTTGGAGATATCACAAAACAACAAATAAAAAATTACATACCTGAAGGTTTTGATGTTTTATGTGCTGGATTTCCATGTCAAGCTTTTTCAATTGCAGGCAAACGTGGTGGTTTTGAAGATACAAGAGGAACCTTATTTTTTGATATTCAACAGATTGTTGAGAAACATCGACCAAAAGTAGTTTTTCTTGAAAACGTAAAAAATCTTTTATCACATGATGAAGGAAATACATTTAGAATAATTAAGGAAATTTTAGAGAAAAAACTAGAGTATAAAGTTTATTTTAAGGTTCTAAATTCTATGTCTCACACAAATGTTCCTCAAAATAGGGAACGCATATTTATAGTTGCTTTTGATGCGCACCAAGTACCTAATTATTTGAATTTTGTCTTCCCAGAACCTATTAAACTAACTAAAACTATACATGATATTTTAGATAAAGATAAACAAGCTGATAAATACTACTATAAAAAAGATCATATGTACTATCAGAAATTGGACGAGTCAATGAAATCTCATGATACAGTTTATCAATGGAGAAGAATATATGTGCGTGAAAACAAAAGCAATGTATGTCCAACTCTTACCGCGAATATGGGGGCAGGTGGTCACAACGTACCATTGATAAGAGATAGATATGGAATAAGAAAACTTACACCAAAAGAATGTTTTCATTTTCAAGGATATCCTAAAAATTTCGTACTCCCACCGATGCTAGCAGACAGTAAACTATATATGCAAGCAGGAAATTCAGTAACAATGCCTTTAATTCAACGAATAGCAGAAAACATTATAAAAGTTCTATGATAAACTTTGCACAACTTGATATAGAATCAAATGGAGATTATTTAAAATTACTTAGTGCTGTTTCTAAGCTTTCTGGTTTATTTTCGGACAGCGCTGTTCCATTAATAAATTATAGAGTCGCCGAAAATATTTTTTGTAGAAGCTTTAGTGCTGAGAATCTTAGTAGATCAGACACGGCATTTGACGCAAAATATAAAGGGAAAGGCATCGGATTAAAAACTTTCACTTGTCCTTCCGCTTCTAGTAGCGAAAAAGTTGCTGAATTTAATTCCCTATCAAACGAACTTAAAAAGTTTAGTGGTAAACCTCTAGCTATTAAATTGGCAGAATATAGAAATGAAAGAATTGAGCTGGCAAATAGAACTTACGGTATTGAAGAATCTTTATATCATATTGTAGCTCGCAGAGAAAAAGAATTATTACTATTTGAAACAGATTATTCTACGATAGATATTAATAACATAAAGAATATTCGAGAAAATTCAAGTAGTCTCAATTTCGATGATGATAAACATAATTATACTTTTAACTATTCAAAAAGCACTCTTTTTAGAAGATTTGAATTGCCTCAACAAATAAACAATTTACCAATAGAAATTATTGAGGATCCTTATCGTCTTTTATTAGATCTCTTTGAAGAGAAGATTTTAAAACCTGCTAAGGACAAGTTAAGACGTGGAATAGATTATGTGATACTTCCTTTATATGGTATTAAAAATAATGAAAAATATGTTTATGAAAGAAGCGGATTAAACCAATGGAATGCGAATGGAAGAGAAAGAGATATTGGAGAAATTTATATTCCAATACCAATAACTATTCACCAACAATTTCCAAATTTCTTTCCTTCTAAAGACGAAAAATTCATTTTGACAGTACCAACTGGGGAATTATTAAGTGCAAAAGTTTGTCAAGCGAACTCCAAAGCCCTAATGACTGACCCTAATAAAGCACTTTCTGAATGGTTACTAAGAAAAGTGTTATTTTTAAAAGAAGGTGATTTAGCAACAATAAATCTATTAAATGAACTTGGATTTGATAGTGTAATAATAAAGAAAGAAGCAATTAATGTATATAACATTGACATTATGCCTACCGATTCTTTTTATAATTTTATCTCAGATCTGAATTTTGAACTATAAATAAACAATTATTTATAATATCATAAGTTTATTTAGAGAATTAACAACTTCATTCTAACTCAAAAAATATGAAATTATGAACGTTCGTATTAAGATAACAACAATATTTCATTTATAACTTTAAAAATTTATAGACTTAAATTACAAACTTTTAATGCAGTCGAAATTTTTCAAATACCCATAATATCCTTTTTCCAAAATGGGCGAAAGGCCTGTATTTTTAATATTGTTAATCAAATCGTCACGTTCAACAATACCTATTAGAAATGTCTCCCTAAAATTAATATTAACAAAAATAAAGGCAGCTAAATCATATTCTCCCTTAGGTATTAATGGATAGGTATCAAGGTTAGAAGCTACTATCTCTGTGGTCTTTCCTTTAATTTTAAAAACAGGCTTATAATTCTTATGCTTCTCTTTTTCTTCTAATGTAAAGAATTATTCATTCAATTCATTTTGTAATGCTATTTCAGCGTAAGCTCTTTGCAAAAAAGAATTATAGAAAGCCTGCCCTTCAAATCTATCCCTTAGCTTATTCATATTACTGAATCCTAAATGTTTAAGAACAATTTTTTGCAATTTAATGAATACATGATAGTCGATTTTATATTTTACAACATTTTCTCTACCAATCAACTCTTGTAACATTCTATAAAATCTAATTAAATGTTGACAAAAATAAGGTTTCTTATGATTTTCTCTAGTTTAAAATTAACAAAAGATAATTAACATATATAAACATCATTAAAACCTTTCATATTTATAAACATGTAAGATCCATTCTTCCTAAACCGGATTGAAATGGAAATCCTTTTTGTTTGCCTTCGACTCCGCTCAGGCTGACAAACAAAAAGATTGTAGTAAAAGCCGGACTATCGGATGTTTATAGCACCAGCTTTGCTTTTCCAAAAAATCGAAAAAAAGAAATGTTAAACCAACCTATCCTTTATTACCAAGGTATTGGCCATTTTATCGTGTAGGGTTTGTTGCTTTTTATTTAAGAACAAATAAAAATATCCGAAAAAGAAGGTAATGGTACTGATGGATTTTGAGATGTTACGCACAAATATTTCTTGAAGGGTGGGTTTTAAACCTCGCATATCTGTTACTTTTATATCCATCATTTTTTTGCCAAAAGTGGCTTGTTGGGCGTTTTCCATGTAGATATGGTAAAAGAATTTGAGTATGGGTAATAGCACAAAGCCGCTAATAATGGTGATTAGGGTGGTTGCTTTATCGTTATAGATTAAGGCGATCATCAACTCCAGAAAGGCCACTATTCCAAAAATCATAAACCAATCTATTGCGGTGGCCAACAGCCTTAAATCGAATCCGGCAAAATATTGTGGGGCGGTATATTGTTTATCAATCCCTAAAAATGCTCTTATTTCTGCAAATTCATGGGCTTCTTTGTAATCGTCCATCCCGGGTTTACGCACAAAAGAATCGGGCTTAACCCGATTCTCTTTTAACTCTGCTAATGTAAACGGACCTTGTGGTTTTCCGTTGATGACTAGCGTATAAATTTTATCGCTCATTTAATACCTGTTCACTTCAAAATTGCTTAAACCGCCTTTTAAAGTTAAATGAATTTTTTGACTGGCTGTTTTATAGTTTGATGTTTCATAACTTCCGTCGGCCATTTTAATAAAATTATTAAAGCTTTTGGAGGATAAACCACTGGAAGCTAAAATTTTACATCCGGCAGCTTCTGGAACGTCTATATTAACATCGGCTAAACCGGTTTCTGCAGATAAATTTACATCGTTATAAAGATTGCCTATTTTAACGTCGAATTCTGTTGCACCGCCTTTTAAGGAAATATTACGCACTTTGTTTTGAGAAAAATCAAAATCGGCTTTGCCCGCTCCCATTTTTAAGTTTACATCCCAAACGGGTAGCGTGTTGATTTCCATTTTTACCTTTCCGTATTCATCATCTTTAAAATTGAATGAACCACTTCTGTCTTTAGATCTAAATTCTAAAACTGCAGATGAGTCTGAATCTGTTTTTTTAAGAAAATATCTCATTTTAGATTCTTTTACCCTTGCGTTAAACAGTTTTTCGTCTCCGCTTTCAATATCAAAAGTGCTTGCTCCGCCATAAATGTTAAGCGTTGCGGTTTTAATTTTAGCGTCTAAATCTTCGGCATAATTAGTCAGGTTGGATGCACTTTCGGTGCTATCACTGTCATCCCAATTATCATCATTATCATCGTCAGAAAAACTCCACCTGCTATTTACATGATTTTCTTTACCATTTTTTAACCCTTGATAGGTGATAATTGCCAGAGAAATAACCGTAATAGAGATAACGGATATTAAGCCTACTTTAGAATTAGATTTTGAAAAGACGATGTTTATACCCGTAATGATTAACAATAAGGGCCAAAAACGCCATATATAACCCCAACTAAAATCAATTACATTAAAATTTTCTAAAAGGAAAACTCCGCCTATAAAAACAAAGATGATTCCCCAAAATATTTTATCAGCTTTCATAATTTTATAGATTATTGTTTTCTTGATTGTTAAATGATTGATTTTCGTCTGCTTTTGGCGCTTCTTCAAAAGGTTTATCTTCTATAATTGGCTCTTCAAAAGTTTTTTTGTTTTTGTTCTTAAAAATGATACTCAATCCAATTACTACAAATACTAAAGGCCATAACTTTTTGACATGGAACCAATAAGGCAACAGATCAAACTCGGCCATTAAAAAATAAAAGCCTAAGGCTATTAATATAAAACCTGCAAAAGCGCTCACGTTTTTATTTCTTTTGGGCTTAAAGGTCGAACCAAAATTCTCTTTAAAAGGCTCATCAGGGTTTACCCTGTAATCTGTATAATTAAATGGAGAAATTTTTTGCTCGGGTACGGCTATCCATAATATAATGTAAACCCAAATACCGCTTCCTCCAAAAAATGTAGCCAGGGCAAAGGCAATTCTTACCCAGGTAACATCTAATTCAAAGTAATTTGCCAACCCACTTGCAACACCCGCAACCATTTTATCACTGGTGTCTCTTTTTAATTTTTTTTCCATTTTGCTATCCTTTACAAATCTTAAACCTGACCATGGATGGGTTTTATGACCACTTGTTCTACGTTTGCGCCTTTACTCAACTTTAAAATTTGAGAGATGGTATCTGCAACGTCTTCGGGCTGTATAAACTCATCCTTTGAGATTTCTGTTCCTTCCCATGAATTTGTTAAAGTAGATCCTGGTAAAATTGCAGTCACTTTAACATCATGTTCCATCAACTCTGCTCTCATGATATTGTTAAGACTTAGCAAAGCCGATTTAGTTACACAATAAGACCCAGCATTTGCAATTGCCTCTAAACTAGCGACTGAACAGATGTTAAAAATATGGCCAAATCTTCTTTCTTTCATGGCTGGAGCCAGCTTTTTATACAAGTAATAAGGTGCATAAAGATTTGTCTTTAGATGAAAATCTAAAACCTCATCGTCTTCATCTAAAATAAAAGAGGGTTTAAAAACTCCGACAGAATTAATTAAAACATCAATATTTTTTAATTCCGCTAGTGCATCATCGGCGAATGCCAATACTTCTTGTTTTACAGCACAATCGACTGCTTTTATAAACACCTTTATAGCAGGATATTTTGCGTTCAATTCTGCTTTTAAGGTTTCCAGCTCGTTAATATTTCTGGCGCAGATTGCTAAATTGTTACCTTCTTTAGCCATTTTTAAAGTAATTGCTTTCCCTATACCTTTTGTAGCGCCTGTTATTAATATATTCATGATAATAAAATTTAATCAATCACAATTTAGGTTTAATAATTGCAATTGATAAAAAACGTTATTTTTACAGAAAATCTTTTATATGGTATTTCATTACTTTGGTAAATATATTTTATTGTTACAAGCGGTTTTTAGAAAGCCAGAAAAGTTTAGCATTTATAAAAATGAAATTTTTAGGGAGATGGTTTCTATTGGCTTAGGCTCATTAGGTATCATCAGTATCATTTCTGTTTTTATTGGCGCTGTAACTACCGTTCAAACTGCTTTTCAGCTTACTAGCGATTTAATTCCGAAATCTATTATTGGGGGTATTACCAGAGATTCTACCATTTTAGAATTAAGCCCAACCATTTGTTCTTTGGTTTTAGCCGGTAAAGTTGGGAGTAGCATTGCCTCACAAATAGGCACCATGCGGGTTACCGAGCAAATTGATGCTTTAGAGATTATGGGAATCAATGCGCCGGGTTATCTGATTTTGCCTAAATTATTAGGCGGAATTATTATGATACCAATGTTGGTTATTGTGGCCATCGCATTGAGTATTACTGGTGGTTATTTAGCAGGAACAGCTTCCGGAGCAGTTAGTGCAGCAGAATTTATTCAAGGTTTAACTACAGATTTTATTCCTTTTACATTGGCTGTTGCCATGATTAAAGCTTTAGTTTTTGCTTTTATTATCACTACGGTTTCGGCGTATCAAGGTTATTATACCGATGGAGGCGCAATTGAGGTTGGTAATTCTAGCACAAAAGCAGTAGTTATAAGTTGTATAGCTATTTTAATTTCTGATTATGTTATTGCACAACTTTTATTATGATTGAAGTTAAAGATATTTTTAAAAAATTTGGTGATAATGAGGTTTTAAAAGGCATTACTGCCGATTTTAAACCTGGCGTAACCAGTTTAATAATTGGCAGCTCTGGCTCTGGAAAAACAACTTTGATGAAAAACATGGTTGGCTTGCATGAACCGAATAGTGGCAAAGTATTTTATGATGGAAGAGACTTCACTTCTATGGATACCAAAGAAAGAATTGAAATTAGAAAGGAAATTGGCATGTTGTTTCAAGGATCTGCACTTTTTGATTCTATGACGGTTGAGAAAAATATCCGTTTTCCGTTAGATATGTTTACAGATCAAGGAATTGGAGAGAAAACTGATCGTGTTAATGATGTTTTGGAAAGGGTTAATTTAGCTGGAAAAAACAAATTGTTTCCCGCAGAACTGTCAGGCGGAATGATGAAGAGAGTGGGCATAGCAAGGGCAATAGCCATGCGTCCTAAATATCTTTTTTGTGATGAGCCAAACTCTGGACTTGATCCAAAAAGTTCTATCATGATTGATGAATTAGTTTCCGAGATTACCAAAGAATATGAGATTACTACGGTGATTGTTACTCACGATATGAATTCTGTAATGGGAATTGGCGAACATATTTTGTTTTTGCATCAAGGGCAAAAATGGTGGGAAGGTTCAAAGGATGAAATCACTTCTACAGATAATAAAGAGCTGAACGAATTTGTTTTTGCTACCCAATTGATGGAAACGCTGCTTAAAAAAAAGTAGTTTGAAGATTTGAAAATGAGCTGATTTGAAGATGCTTTGCATAATTTAAAGTAAATTTGCCCCTTAAATGTAAATCATAACATAAGTAAAACCCAATATAAGCATCATCAAATTTTCAAATCAGCTATTCTACATCAACAAATTTTCAAATTAAACAAACATGCAGCCAAACATACAAGCGCTTAGCCCACAACATTGGAAAGATTACGAACTAATAGATTGCGGTGATTTTGAGAAATTAGAACGATTTGGCGATTTAATTTTGATTAGACCCGAGCCACAAGCGGTTTGGAGCAAATTAATGCCAGAAAGCGAGTGGCAAAAAATGCATCATATAAAGTTTAAAGGGAAATCTGCGACAAGCGGAGAATGGGTTAAAAAAGACCCGAAAACACCAGATCGTTGGCATATTACCTATAAAAATAATGATGTTGCTATTAAGTTTAGATTGGCTTTAACATCCTTTAAACATGTCGGCATTTTTCCAGAACAAGCCGTTAATTGGGATTACATATCATCAAAAATAAAAGCCTTTAAAAACCCCAACCCAAAAGTTTTAAATCTGTTTGCATACACTGGTGGTGCTTCTTTAATTGCTAAAGCGGCGGGAGCTGATACTACTCATGTAGATTCTATAAAACAAGTAGTTAGTTGGGCAAATGAAAATCAGGAAATTTCTGAATTAAAAGATATACGTTGGGTAGTTGAAGATGCTTTAAAATTTGTGCAAAGAGAATTAAAAAGAGGAAAAACTTATAACGGGATCATATTAGACCCTCCAGCTTATGGTCATGGACCAAAGGGCGAAAAATGGAAATTAGAAGATTTAATTAAAGAAATGATGCGGGATGTTGTACAACTGCTAGACCCACAAGAGCATTTCTTAATCTTAAACACTTATTCATTAGGGTTTTCTTCCATTATTGTAGAAAACTTAATTAGAGGTGCTTATCCAAAAGTGCAAAACTTAAATATTGGAGAATTATACCTTACTGCCCGCAGTGGTGTAAATTTACCTTTGGGCGTTTTCGGTAAATTCAGTTCTGTCTAATTGTTGAAATCTTTTTAATTATTCCAATTTTGTTAAATCTATTTTCGCTAAAAAAATTACTTAATGAATCTATCTAAAAAAATATTTCTGGTGCCGCAACTTATCTGTGCGGCGTACATCTTTTCATCATGTTCTGGTACTGATGGAAAAACTTCTAACTCAACTACGTCTGCTGACTCTACAAAAAAAGAGCAATCCGCTGTTAAAGAAGATTTATTTAAACCTGTAGATTCTGCAAAGTATTTTAAACTTCAAAAATATTTAGCCAATGGAGATACAACCGGTAAATGGCCAATAAAAAAAGATGTTTTACCAATTGATGGGGCAATACTTCCATTTAACAGGATTATAGCTTATTATGGAAATTTATATGTTAAAAAAATGGGTCCGTTAGGCAAATATGAGCCCAAAGAAATGTGGAGGAAGTTAGATGAAGAGGTTGCTAAATGGAATAAAGCAGATACAGTAATAAAATCTATCCCTGCCTTGCATTATATTGCTACCGTAGCAAGTGGAACTCCCGGAAAAGACGGCTTATACATCAATAGGATGCCAGATAAGCAGATTGATTCTGTTTTGAAAATAGCTAAAATGTATAATCATGATGCTATTGTTTTCTTAGATGTACAAGTTGCCTTGAGTAAATTAAAGGATGAGTTACCTAGATTGGAAAAATATTTAAAGCTGCCAAATGTTCATTTAGGGATAGACCCAGAATTTTCTATGAAAACCGGAGCTAGACCAGGAACTAAAATTGGAGTTTATGATGCTGCTGATATAAATTATGCTGCCGATTTTTTAGTTAAGTTGGTAAAGGATAATAATTTACCTGCAAAAGTTTTGATAGTACATCGCTTTACACAGGGTATGGTTACCAATTATCAAAATATTAAATTACACAAAGAAGTGCAATTGGTAATGCACATGGACGGTTTTGGACCTCCAGATTTGAAAAAAGGAACTTATCAGAATTATTTATATAGAGAACCAGTTCAGTTTGTTGGGTTTAAATTATTTTATATTAATGATATAGCGGCTGCACCAAAACATTTAATGACGCCAGATGAATTATTGAAGTTAAAGCCTAAACCAGTTTATATTCAGTTTCAATAATATTTAAAATATGTTTAAACAAAAAAAGAGTTGCTTTTAGCAACTCTTTTTTTGTTTCATGACGAACTAGTTTATCAATCTATAAAATCAAAACCTGTAAAAGGCACTAAACATTCAGGAACTTTAATACCCTCTGCTGTTTGGTAGTTTTCTAAAATTGATGCTAAAATACGAGGCAAAGCCAAAGCACTTCCATTTAATGTATGAGGAAGTTGTGTTTTTCCTTCTTTACCTTTAAAACGTAATTTTAATCGGTTGCTTTGAAAAGTTTCGAAATTAGAAACAGAAGAAACTTCAAGCCAACGTTCTTGTGCTGCACTATAAACTTCCATATCATAAGTTAATGCAGATGTAAAACCCATATCGCCACCACATAATCTTAAAACACGATATTGCAAGCCAAGCTTTTGTAATAAGTTTTGGACATGTAAACTCATCTGTTCTAAAACCATATAAGATCTATCTGGATGTACCACTTGTACAATCTCTACTTTATCAAATTGATGTAGGCGATTTAAACCACGAACATGAGCGCCATAAGAACCAGCTTCACGACGGAAACAAGGTGTATATCCACAGTTTTTTATCGGTAATTCTTCTTCTTTTAAAATTACATCTCTGTAAAGGTTAGTTACTGGAACTTCTGCCGTTGGGATTAAATATAAATTATCAATGCCTACATGATACATTTGCCCTTCTTTATCGGGCAATTGTCCGGTTGCAAAGCCAGAAGCTTCGTTTACTAATAACGGAACCATCATTTCATCATAACCTGCCTTTTCTGCCTCGGCTAAAAAGAAATTGATTAATGCCCTTTGCATTTTGGCACCTTTTCCTTTATAAACCGGAAAACCTGCACCAGTAATTTTTACTCCTAATTCAAAATCTATGATATTATATTTTGCTGCCAACTCCCAGTGTGGCAAAGGTTTTTCGGGCAATTGTGGCAATTTTCCATAAGTTAAAACTACTTCGTTTTCTTCTGGAGTTTTGCCTTTCGGAACACTATTATGTGGCAAGTTTGGTAACTGAACTAACTTTTGATTTAATTCATGTTCTATTGTTGCAAGCTGTTCTTGCAAAGCTTTAATATCTTCTTTTGATTTGGCCGTCTCTACTTTTATAGTTTCAGCTTCCTCTTTTTTGCCATTACGCATTAGCTCTCCAATTTGTTTAGCTGTGGCATTTCCTTTAGCTAAAAGGTCATCAGCTTGCGATTGAGTGCTTTTACGTTGATTATCCAGATAAATAATTTCATCAACCAATTGTGGCTGGCTAAAATTCTTTACACTTAAACGTTCTAAAACTTCCTCTTTATTTTCGCGGATATAACTAACTTGCAGCATCTTTTTAAATTTTTACAAAGATAAAACGATTTACGGAATACGATTTACGTTTTTAGATTTATATTGATTTTATGAAGCCTAGAATTTATATAGACACTTCTGTTATCGGAGGTTATTTTGATGATGAATTTGAAGATTTTTCAAAGGCATTATTTGAAAGAATAATCAACAAGGATTTTGAGGTCTATTTTTCTGAAGTAAACGAAACAGAATTGAGCTTAGCGCCCAAGCATATTCAAGATGTTAAAAACTTAATTCCAAAAGATTGTTTTAAATATTTAGAATTAAATGAGGAAGCTTTAAAGCTTGCAAATGTTTATATTGACGAAAAGGCATTAGGCAAAGCAAGTTTAAATGATGCTTATCATATTGCAATTGCATCTGTAAATAGATTAGATTGTTTAATAAGCTGGAACTTTAAACATATTGTAAATTTTGATAAAATAAAATTATTTAACTCTATCAATTTAAAATTAGGATACCCAATTATTGATATCAGAACACCTTTAGAATTTTTAAAATGAAAATACAAACAGAAAAAAATTTTGACAGTGTCGCATTTTTTAGAGCGATAAAAGAAAAGTTAGCCTCTAAATTAGAAGGATTGAATTTAGAGGAACAAAAGCAATTTATGCTAAAGGTTAGAGAAGGTAAGATAAAAATTGCCTAATCCAATGTCAGGCAAACTTTATCTAGTCCCCACGCCAATTGGCAACTTAGAAGATATTACTTTAAGAGCTTTGCGGATTCTCAAAGAGGTAGATTTAATCTTGGCTGAAGACACCAGAACTTCGGCTCCCATGCTTAAACATTTTGATATCGATAAAAAAGTTTATGCCCATCATCAACATAATGAACATAAGGCTGTCGCCGAGATTATCAAATTTTTAAAAGAAGGGCAAAATATAGCTCTAATTTCTGATGCGGGAACTCCCGCAATTTCTGATCCTGGTTTTTTATTGGTTAGAGAAGTGATAAAAAATGATATTGCAGTTGAATGTTTACCTGGCGCAACCGCTTTTGTCCCTGCTTTAGTTAACTCTGGTTTACCTAATGATCGTTTTACTTTTGAAGGATTTTTGCCCGTCAAAAAAGGCAGGCAAACCCGTTTAAAAGAATTGATTTACGAAAGTAGAACCATGATTTTTTACGAATCTCCACATCGTTTACTAAAAACTTTAGAAGAATTTATTGAATATTTTGGGGCCGAACGACAAGCATCTATCTCTAGAGAATTGACCAAAATGTTTGAAGAAAACGTTAGGGGAACCATTGCAGAATTAAAAACACATTTTGAGGAGAACATATTAAAAGGCGAATTTGTAATTGTAGTTGCAGGCAGTGAAGAAATAGCGCCTAAAAAAGACGATAAATATTATAAAAAATGAAGCGACAAATTTGGTTAGCATTATTAACCGCATTTTTACTTTGGTTGGCCTGGCCACCAATTCCGTTTACCTCTCCCATTTTATTATTTGCTTTTTTACCGTTAATGATTGCGCTTCAAGAAATTGAAGAATCTGCACTCAATAAAAAAGGCTACAAAATATTTTACACCTCTGGATTAGCTTTTTTAGTTTGGAATACCGCGTCTATTTATTGGGTTTTTAATTCACTAAATGCCGTAATGCCAACATTTGCTGCCTGTTTGCTTTCGCTGATTCCGTTTGGTTTGGGAGCAGTATTAATGACTTTTAGTTTTTGGTTATATCGTAAAGTCGCAAGAAATACAAAGCCGCTTATCGCTGATATTAGTTTATTGGGTTTTTGGATGAGTTACGAATATTTGCATCAAACATGGGATTTAAAATTCCCTTGGATGACACTTGGAAACGGATTTGCAAATACGCCACAATTGATACAATGGTATGAATATACTGGTGTTTATGGTGGTACATTTTGGGTTTTAGTCTCAAATATTTTATTGTTTAGAATTTGGATGCTTTTTAGAGAACAAGGAACAAAGAATAAAGAACAAAGAACTATTGTGATTAAAAAGACCTATAAAAAAAGTTTAATTATTGCTTTAGCTATTTGGATTATTGTTCCAATTAGTTTATCCGTTTTAGTTTACAGCACTTTTGAGGAAGAAATAAATCCTTCAAATATTGTTGTTGTGCAACCAAATATTGATCCTTATGGCAAAAATCATTCTTACACGGAGCAGGAGCAATTAACTACTTTAATTAATTTGAGCAAACAAAAAGCGCAAGTTAACACCGAGTTTTTTGTTTGGCCAGAAACTGCAATAACAGGCTATAAAGACGAAGAAGATTTTAGAAATACCAGTTCATTCAAAACGATTGGAACATTTTTAGATAGTTTTAAAAATGCAACAGTAATTACTGGTGCAGAAACTTATTTGGCTTATCAAAATCAAAAAACTTTATCTGCCAGATTTGTTAAAGAAAATAACCTTTGGTATGACAGCTTTAATACAGCGGTTGCGATAGAAAACTCTCCTAAACTTCAATTTTACCATAAATCTAAATTGGTTCCTGGAGTAGAAAAAATGCCTTTCCCTAAATTGTTATCTTTCTTAAATCCATTATTTGAAAAATTTGGAGGCACAACAGGGGGTTATGGTGAGCAAGAAGAACCTAGTAATCTGTATGCTTCTAGTGGAATTGGAGTAGTATCGGCGATTTGTTATGAATCTATTTGGGGAGATTGGGTTGCGAAATCTGTAAATAAAGGAGCTCAATTTATAGCTGTAATTACAAATGATGGTTGGTGGGGAAATACTTCGGGTAAAGATCAGCATTTAGATTATGCAAGATTAAGAGCAATTGAAAACCGACGTTGGGTTGCTCGTTCTGCAAATACTGGGATTTCAGCTTTTATTAATCAGCGTGGTGATATTGTACAAAAAACAGAATGGTGGAAATCTACAGTTATTAAACAAGACATAAATTTAAATACTGAAATTACGTTTTACACTGCACACCAGGACTGGATGGTTTTTCCTTTTCTTTTTATTGGAGGTTTTGGGTTTTTATTTGTGATTGTAATGAAGTTTAAAAACAAGAAAATTGGGCAAATATAAATTAAGGATTTTTAAAACCCTTGCTTTAGATCTTTTTCCCGTCATGTCGAACGATAGTGAGACATCTCAAAAATAGGTTTTCAGGTAGAACGGCAACAATATTAGTGTGATGTCTCGTTGCCTCGACATGACGGGGAGCAAAGAAAAATATTATTATTTAATAACATTGGTTTTGCGTTAACGATAGAAGCGACATCCTTTTTTTGCTCTTGCCAACACGCAAATAGCAAAAAAAGATACAGCGAATAGCGTGTTAAAACGCCCAAATTATTTTTCTAATTAATATTTCCTACTATACTAAAAAAACCTATTTTTTAATTTCACTTAAAAATATTTTATTTCTTCTTCAACCTTAATTCGTAAAAATCTGTTCTTCTATCCTTAAGATTTTTAACGCTTCCATGCTCATGCAATTCTTTCAATAAATCTAGGTTTACATCTGCAATTAAAATATTTTCATTGTTTGGAGTAGTTTCTGCAACTATCGCATTTGATGGAAATGCGAAGTCTGAAGGAGAGAAAATGGCAGATTGAGCATACTGTAAATCCATATTATTTACTTTAGGCAAATTACCTACAGAACCTGTAATAGCCACGTAACACTCGTTTTCTATGGCTCTAGCTTGCGAACAAATTCTAACTCGGTTATAGGCGTTTTGAGTGTCTGTCCAAAACGGAACGAACAAAATATCCATTTTTTCTAGCGCTTGTAACCTTGCTAATTCGGGAAATTCGGCATCGTAACAAATTAATATACCAATTCTACCGGCATCCGTATCAAAAACTTTTAAACTGTTGCCGCCACTCATTCCCCAAGAATTAATTTCTGAGGGTGTTGGGTGTATTTTTACTGCTCTGTCAAAAGTTCCGTCTCTTCTACACAGATAAGAAACGTTAAATAATTTATCGTTTTCTAACAATGGCATACTGCCGGCAATGATGTTTACATTGTAAGAAACAGCTAGTTCACAAAATCTATTTCTAATATATTCGGTATATTTTGCTAGCTCTCTAATGGCTTTTGCCTCGCCTAAATGGTTAAAATCTGCCATTAAAGGGGCGTTAAAAAACTCAGGGAAAACCACAAAATCAGACGAGTAATCACTTACTGCATCCACAAAATATTCTGCACTTTCCATCATTTCTTTAACGTCTTTAAACAAACGCATTTGCCATTGTACCAAGCCAATTCTAATGGTAGATTTTTTTAGCAAATTATCTTTATGCTCATCAATATAATAGATATTGTTCCACTCTAAAAGGGTGGCAAATTCCATAGATTGCTGATCTTCTGGCAAATAATTTTTTAGGATTTTTCTTACATGGAAATCGTTTGAGATTTGGAAAGTTAAAGTTGGATCGTAAATTTCCTTCATCTTCACTTTATCTATATACTGGCGAGGTGTGTTATCTTCTGAAAACTTTTCGTAATTAGGAATTCTACCTCCTAAAATAATAGATTTTAAGTTTAGGTTTTCACAAAGCAGTTTTCTTGCATCATAAAGTCTCCTTGCTAATCTCATTCCACGATAATCTGGATGCACAAAAACTTCTATTCCATAAAGCACATCGCCATCATAAGTGTGGGTACTAAATGTATAATTCCCTACAGCCTGAGCATAGGTATGTGTTTCGCCAAGTTTTGCGTAATCAACAATGATACTTAAAGCCGTTGCTACAACCGCACCATTTATTTCAATACAAAGTTGGCCTTCAGGAAATATTTCTATTAATTTATCGATTGATTTTTCTCTCCAATAACTTTCGCCCATACCAGCATAAGCTGATATCATCGCAGATTTTAAATCTTTATAATCTTCTATTTTTAAAGTTCTTAACTCAACTGTTTCTATTTGAATTGTATTTGTTGCCATATTATGTATAAACTAAAAAACCCCGAAAGAAAATTTCAGGGTTTAATTTGATAAAATTTCTTTTTATTTATTGAAGTATCAACTTTCGTACAGCAAATTTACCGCCACTATTTACCCTCATGATATAAATGCCTCTATTTAATTGGCTTAAATCTATTTCTTCACTGTCTTTCAAATTTAATTTTTGTAACGATTTTCTACCTGAAATATCAAAAAACTCTACATCAAATTTTTGAGCAAAATCTACATGTATAGTAGAAGTAACCGGATTAGGATAAAAAGTTAAGCCGTCAAATTTATTATCCTCTTTAATAGCTGTAACTACATAATTGAAAGGGTCTGAGAATATGCTGCAACTAGCAGGAGCTGGACCAGTTACTTGCACCCTGTATTGACCTGTTTGTGTTGGAGAAATTGTTTGTGAAGTTTGACCACTTAATAAAGTACTACCCAAATACCACTGATAAGAACTTGAAGCACTTGACGTTAAAGTTTGACCCGTTTGAGCAACATTAGGTTTACTAGGTGTAGAAGAAACATTTACTGAGTAAGTTATAGTTGTACCAGTGCAACTTCCATTTGTTGGTGTTACAGAAATTATAATATTCCCCGGACCATTAAAAACTACACTATATTGAGTATCTGTAACCTTACTAATTGATGCCAAACTAACATTATTTACAGACCAATTATATCCAGTTGCATTAACAACTCCAGAAATATTATAGGTTCCTACCCTATCTACACAACCATTATTGCCGCCAGTAATTACTCCGCCGGTTGGTGTGGTGCAAGTTTGTGCATTTACAAATGATATAAATAATTGAAAAACAATAAGAAATGGTAGTAATTTCTTCATAAACAATATTTTTTTTAAATATAAATAAATAAATTTTTTATTCGATATCATTTTTATCAATGTTATACCCAATTTTTAAGAAATAGATACATAAATGTTTATTTTTGTACGATGAAGTTACCAATAGTTGCCTACGGAGATCCTGTATTAAAGAAAAAAGCAAAAGAGATATCCGATGATTATGAACAACTTGATGCTTTAATATCAAACATGTTTGAAACCATGTATACCGCAAATGGAGTTGGCTTAGCTGCGCCACAAGTAGGTTTACCAATTAGACTTTTTATAGTTGATGCTTCTCCTTTTGCAGAAGACGACAAATCAGAATTAAACGATTTTAAAAAGGTGTTTATCAATGCCCAAATAATTGAGGAAAATGGCAAAAAATGGTCTTTTAATGAAGGTTGCTTAAGTATCCCAGATGTTAGGGAAGATGTGAGTAGACATGAAAACGTTCTGATTAATTATTTTGATGAAAACTGGATAAACCACGAGGAAAAATATTCTGGCTTAGCTGCAAGAGTTATCCAACATGAATATGACCATATAGAAGGTAAGTTATTTACCGATAGGATAAACCCACTCAGAAAAACAATGTTAAAAAGCAGATTAGATGCGATTGCCAAAGGAATTGTAAAAGTAGATTATAAAATGAAATTTCCTTTGTTAAAAAAAGGCAGATAATTATTAATCATCTTTCTTTTTGCCTTCTGAAATTTGCTTAATTAATGCTGCCCAAGCTAGAGGATTTAATAAAGGATTGGTTTGTACCATGTTTTTGTTCCCCAAGGCTTGATGTAAATTATTAAAGCTCATCCCATTATTTTCTTGTCCGTCTCTGGGTAAATTGGCAGAAAGTTCTCTTAAGCTTTTCTTAGATACGTTTTTCATAGCAATTTCTAAATCATCATCTGCAAACTTCATGGTTAAGAAATCTCTCTTAAACTCATCATAACTTGCCCAAGGGAAAACTCTTACCATTGGCAATTGTATATTATCTGATTGCAGCTTAATAATCGCAGTGTATTTTCTTTCCTTTAAATTAGATGGAATTACCATCTCTAATTTCTTATATCCAATAGAACTAAAAATAACAGTATCTCCTTCTTGTAAAACAAAAGAAAAATAACCCTTGTAATTTGCAGCAAAAGCATTGTTATGGTTGCTCACATTTTTAATGGCCACATAAGGAACAACGGTGTTACTATCTAAATCATAAATTACACCACTAAATTGCACCAAAGGTTTTTCGATTTGCGAGTAAGCTGCAAAACCAATAATCATTAATAATATGGTAAATAGTTTTTTCAATATTTCAAATTTAAACACCTTTTCGGAGCTTTTTTGTTAAATAAAGTTAAAGATCATTTCAAATTTATACTATCTCATTGCCTCTGGTAAAACAGCGTTTGGATCGTCTATTGGCGTAATGTTAATGGCTTCAACCGCTGTGATTTCTGGAACTGCTTTCATAACGGCTTGTTCAATCCCTGCCTTTAGTGTCATTATACTCATAGGGCAAGATTCGCAAGACCCTAATAATTTTATTTTTAACACCTTTTCATTAGTAATTTCTATAATTGATACATTGCCTGCATCTGCTAATAAATAAGGTCTGATTGTGTCTAATGCCTCTTCTACCTTTTGTAATAAATTTTCTTGATCACTCATAAGCTGATTTTAATCCTAAAAATAAAGATTATAAATTATTTTTTTGTATTGGCTTTATCATTTTGTATAGCCACTTGTTGTGCCACTTTTTGTGCCAGCTGTAAAAAAGCAATCGCACTTGGATTATTTTCTTGTAAAACTATGGGTTTGCCTTCATCACCGGCCTCGCTTATACTTTGCACTAAGGGCAATTCTCCTAAAAATGGCGCATTATACATTTCAGCCAACTCTTTTCCACCGTTTTTACCAAAAATATAATATTTATTGTCTGGTAGTTCTGCTGGAGTGAAATAAGACATATTCTCAATTATCCCAAGTAATGGAATATTAATTGCCTCCATCCTAAACATTCCAATTCCTTTTTTAGCATCGGCCAAAGCAACTTGTTGCGGAGTGGTGACAATTACAGCACCAGAAATTGGGAAACTTTGAGCTACCGTGATGTGAATATCACCAGTTCCTGGAGGTAAATCAACCACTAAATAATCTAATTCGCCCCAACTAGCATCGTTAAATAATTGTTTAACCGCAGTAGAAATCATTGGGCCTCGCCATGGCACAGGTTGGTTAGGATCGGTAAAGAAACCTATTGATAATAATTTGATACCATATTTTTCTATAGGTTCTATACTGGTTTTACCATTAATTTCTGTTGCTTTTGGTTTTGCTACTTGTAAGCCAAACATGATAGGAACAGACGGACCGTAGATATCTGCATCAATCAATCCAACTTTAGCTCCATTCAAATTTAAAGCTATTGCCAAATTTGCAGCCACAGTAGATTTTCCTACTCCTCCTTTTCCTGATGCAACCACAATAATATTTTTTATATTTCCTGTTAATTGGGTAGGTGTAGAAGTTACTCTACTTGTCATGTGGATGCTTATTTCTGCTTCTTTACTTACAAAATGTTTGATTGCATTTCTACAAGCGTTTTCCAGCATTTCCTTCATTGGGCAAGCGGGAGTTGTTAAAACAACAGAAAAACTCACCCTGTTACCATCGATAGATAAATTTTCTATCATGCCAAGCGTAACTAAATCTTTCTTTAAATCGGGATCTTCTACGTTTTTTAAAGCAGCAAGTATATTCTCTTTGGTTATAGACATTTTAAAATTTTATCCTCAAAATTACATAATCTACATCGATAACTTTTGTTTAGGCTTTGTTTTTGACTTAATTTAGAAAATTATTAATGGCTCATTAATAATTTTAAAGCCAGTTTAAACATCTATGAGAAGAAAAATTATAGGCATAAAATTAAGAAAATATAAAAAACCGCTCATTATCACCTTGGTAAGCGTTTTTATGTTGTTCTTGATTGGCTTAGCAATCGCCTTTAATAAAAGACAAAGCCTATTAGACGCCGCAATAAAAAAAGCAATAAAAAAAGCAAAAACAGATTATGATCTAAATGTTAAAATAAATTCTTACAGTTTTAGTGGTTTAAGTAAGGTCCATTTTCAATCTGTATCAATAGTTCCTGATCAAAAAGATACTTTAGCTACCATAAAAGATTTAGAAGTTGGTGTTAAACTGCTCCCTTTAATTTTTGGAAGTGTAAAAATCTCTGAGTTAGATATTCATGATGCCTTAGTTTCTTTAGTTAAAAAAGATAGCATCAGTAATTATGATTTCTTATTTAAAAAGAAAGCTAAAGATTCTCTGGAAAATAAACCTAAAGTAGATTTATCAGAAATTGCAAATAAGCTTTTAAATCAGGCTTTAGACAAAATTCCGGATGATATGGATATTAGGAATTTTCTGATTACCTATCAACAAGATACAACTAATTTTAGTTTACTTACAGAATCTGCCACCATCGCTAATGGGGATGTAAATTCTACCATAAAATACAATAAAAATCAAGCAATTTGGCATATTGCAGGTACTGCAAACCCATCTTCTCAACAGTTAGATTTAAAGCTTTTCGCCGATAATAAAAAAGTAGAATTTCCATTTTTAGAAAGAAAATATGGCTTGAAATTAAATTTTGATACTGTAAGAACTGAAATGCGAAGTGCAGAAAAAGTAGGCGACAATTTTGAGATTGAAGGAAGTTGGTCTGTAACTAATTTATTAATAAACCAACCCAGAATAGCTGCAAATGATGTGATTGTTAAACATGGTTCTATTGATGCTAAGTTATTAATTGGAACTAATTATGTTGCCTTAGATAGTTCTTCTATTGTTTCTTTAGGAAAAGCACAATTTAGCCCTTACTTAAAATTTACCTTAGGAAAAGATAAAATTTACGAGCTAAAAGTGAATGCTTATGATCAAAAGGCTCAGGATATTTTTGATGCTTTCCCTATTGGCTTATTCGAATCTTTAGAAGGAATTAAAGTACAAGGAAATTTACAATATTCACTTAATTTTTATTTAGATAGTAAAGTACCTGATAAAGTAATTTTTACTTCAGATTTAAATGGAAGCGAGGATTTTAAGATCATAAAGTTTGGAAAAACCAATTTTCAAAAAATAAATAACCCTTTTATTTATACTCCTTATGAAAAAGGGAAACCAGTTAGAGACATTATAATTGGACCAAGCAATTCAAATTTTGTTTCTTTTGATCAAATATCTCCAAATATAAAAAATGCTTTACTAACATCAGAAGATCCTTCGTTTTTTTCTCATCATGGTTTTGTAGAAGAATCTATTAGGCAATCTATTGCAACTAATTTTAAGGCAAAATCTTTTAAACGTGGTGGCAGTACCATTTCTATGCAGTTGGTAAAAAATGTTTACTTAAACCGACAAAAAACCTTAGCTCGTAAAATTGAGGAAATTTTGATTGTTTGGTTGATAGAAAATAAACGGTTAACTAGTAAAGAAAGGATGTATGAAGTTTATCTGAACATTATTGAGTGGGGAAGAAATGTTTACGGAATTGGCGAGGCATCACATTATTATTTCGGTAAAAATGCAAGTGATTTAACCGTGGGCGAATCTATTTATTTAGCTCATATTGTGCCTAAACCTAAGTCTTCATTATATTCTTGGGAGCCAGATGGCAGCTTAAAAAATTACCTAACGGGATATTATAGAATGATTGGGGGATTAATGGCAAGGCGAGGTTATATTCAACAAGACAGTAGTTACTATGGGTTTTATGGAGTAAGATTAAAAGAAAGTTTGCGAAAACAAATTGCACCATCTGATTTTGAGCCAGATAGTTTAATGAATGATGATGAAGATAATGGCTTTTTTAACCTCAATATTTTTAAAAGTAAAAAAGACTCCACGCAAAAAAAAGATAATTTTTTGAAAAATGTTTTTGGAGGTGAACTCCAAAAGAAAGATACCGTAATAAAATCTGCAAAAGAACTGCGACAAGAAAAGCGCAAACAAAGGCGAGAGGGAAATTAAATCATAAAATTGTCATTAAAATCAAAAGTAATATATATAGATGTTTAAACATCTATATTTGAAGAAAAAAACTTAACATGGAAAACAATAAAGAAATTATAAATGCTCTAAACTGGAGATACGCAACCAAGAGTTTTGATAGCAGTAAGAAATTAAGTGAAGGTCAGTTAAATTTATTATTAGATGCAGTTCAGTTAGCACCAAGTTCTTACGGTTTACAGCCTTATCAAATTTTAGTAGTTACTAACCCAGACGTTAAAGAAAAATTAAAAGCTGCTGCATACGGCCAGCCACAATTAACAGATGCCTCTCATGTTTTTGTATTTGCTACCATTAAAAATTTCACTACTCAACATGTAGATGATTATGCAAATAATATCGCAACTACAAGAAATATAGAAGTTGCAGATATAAAAGGTTTTGTAGATACTATGAAAGGTACGGTAAGCTCGCAATCTCAAGAGCAATTAGCAGTTTGGAATGCAAAACAAGCTTACATTGCTTTAGGTGTTTTATTAGATATTGCAGCACTTGCCGAAATTGATGCTTGCCCAATGGAAGGTTTTAACAATGCACAATTTGATGAAATTTTAGGCTTAGCCGATAAAAACTTGACTTCTGTAGTTATTGCACCAACAGGTTTTAGATCAGCTGATGATGCTTACCAACATTTTGCTAAAGTAAGAAAATCTAAAGAAGATTTGTTTATTCATATTTAAAAGGTTTTAACCTTTTTGAAAAGCCCTTTCTAATTTTTTTAGCAAGGGCTTTTTTGTTTTCTTAAATAATATGAATCAAAATCTTATACTTCTAATTCAGTAAAGTATATCATATTTAATTATAAATTTAACTTATAAAATGCTTTTTTGTTAGTTTATATTTTAAAACCAATTAATTATTAATTAAAGTTAATATTATTTATTAATTAGCATATTTTTCTACTTAATTTATTCAATGATTAGTTTTGAGTTAAGCAAACTAATATATGAGAAACAATTATTTATTTAAGATTTATTACTTATTACTAACTTTTGTATTACTTACCTTTTTTTAAATTCTTGTAAAAAAGAGGATTTTAAAGAATCTAATATCAATTTAATAGAGAACCCAACGCATCGAATAAGCAATGCCGAGATTGGTATATGGGCAAAAAATAATCCTATTGTACAATATTTGGCTATAGACTGGAAAAATGCAAAACAAACAATTTTTAAAGGGAGGCAGGTAATTAAAATCCCTTTATTAAATGAGAACAGGTTGCCTACCCAAAAGCCAGATGGTAGAAAAGTTGATGCTATTGTTTCTCATACTCAAAGTGATGCACTTCCTAGTACTTATTTTGACCAACATCCACCGGAGGTGTTTTTTATTAAAGATAATAATGATTCCATTCATTCTTCTCTACTCAATTTTATACCCGATAACCAAGCTATTGGTTTTGGGTAAGAGGGAAAATGGACAGGGAAGTTATTTGAATGGAACATGAACTCCGATTCATTATTTGTACAAGAATATACCGATAGCAAGCTCATGTTAAAATACATTTCAAAAGCACCAGAAACAAATAATAGCGAACAAAATAGTTCTAAAATAAAAACCGATAGTTTTTGGTCATGGTTAGGAGAAGTTTTTGCAGGGATTGGGTCTTTTTTTAACAATCTAGCTTACTTCATGGGGTTGCCTATAGCAATGAATACAAATTGGTATTCTAACGCTTGCTACAATCAAGGGGGCACCGGGGGATACGGATGTCATAACAATTACGATTGGTTAAAATCTGCTCTTGGCTCTATGGGCGATGCTTTTGTTAGTGATGGTGGAGGCGGATTTTCTTACGGAGATTATAGTGGAGAAGAATTTGACCCTTACAAATTATATCTTCCTGGCCCTAACGACCCTTCAACACTATACCCTCCTTTTAGCAGTATCATCATCAATGACCCGACACATGGGCCTTACATTAACATAAATCCCGTAAATGGAAGTTACGAAGCACAGGAGTTGATAGCAATACTGAACCTATCTAGGTTTGACGGCAAATTGGTTTTTTATCTACAGGATCATAATAATGTTTCTCTACAGATGCGTAACTATCTCAGTGCTTATGGGGAAACCCAAGAAAACAAAGATTTCATCAAATGGTCGGTTGGATATTTAGCCGATAATAGTGCTGCTTCATCGTACTTAACTGATCATCCAGAGGATTTTGAATTATTTGTAATGAACGACATTGATTTAAATGAACCTGATGACATTGCAATGGCTACTAATGCAGCTGATATTATTACGGATATTTTAGTTAACCGACAAAATGGCACTTTAAATAATTTAGATGTTAGTTGGCCAAGCGCAAATGATATTAAAAGCAAAATAACAAGCGCAATTTCAAAAGGAGTATATACCACAGCCAAATACGCCCGAAATTATCTTTATTTACCGTTGCAAAAAGTTTCTCTTAAATATCCATCGACTATAAATTACTCAAACAAAGTAATTGATGCAGTAAGGATAGATGCCGTTACACCTCTTGTTAATTTTAATGCAAATACGATGAGCTGGGGAGATTTATTTAATACTTGGCTTTTTGAATTAGCACCTGGGCATTTCTCAAATAATACCATTAATTTTACTTTGGCATCTAATGTGGTAAACGGATATAGTATCAGTAACCCAGCAACTAATGCGGTAATGAATTTCCCTAAAGGAAATAATGCACAAGGAGGTAATTTATTAAACATACAATATCAATTACAACAGGGCTTGGGAGTTGGCCAAAATGCGATACAGGGATATTTTAGGTACGATGTAAACGCGTTTTATTCTACATTATCTGATGCTAATTTAGGTATTCAGATGCTAGGTTCTTTCCCTATTAATGCAACTGTAATTTCAAAATCTGGAAATACTGCGGTTGTCCAATTTCAAATTATTAATGATTTAGGTTGGGAGTCTGGTACCAGATTTATTAAAGGAACAAACGGAAATCAAGGGATTATTGATAATAAGCCAGTCGGAACAGGATTGCATTTAGGTGGCACAATTACAAACACTTTCACATGGACAGAAACAATATTTTTTTAAAAATAATCTTTGTAAGCATAGCAATTGCCACGCTTACAAGTTGTTTTAATAACACTAACGGTAAGGAGACTGATGATGATATTTATGAAACAGAGACAAAATACTTGAACATTGCTGATGCTGTGGGAATGTATTATTTTGTGCCAAGTATAGATGATAAAGTCTATCCAAATTATAAGACTTTTGAACTTTCTAAAGGCGACTCAATCAAATTAGAAATTAGACCTGACTCTATTTTTATATTTAATCATTTTTATTTTGACAAAATGAATAGGATTGATAATTATAAAGGGAAAACAATAGATAATTTGCTTGAAAAAGCTAAAATTTTCATTCCTTTTCCAATTAATACTACAAATTTACAAGGCTTTCTAACATCAAATAGGGACACTCTATTTTTTTATCGATTAAACATGGAACATTATTCAAATTATGAATATAGATTATTTTTAAAAAAAGTGAAATAACTTCACATGGACAGAAACAGTGTTTTTTTAATATATATATTCATAAGTGTTACAATTTTCGCACTCACTAATTGTTCGAGACAAAAAAAAGAAAAGATTGAATATATGAGTGTTGATTGGATTCCAAGCAATAAAGATATTGCAGGGATATACATGTTAGACAGAAATTACCATGAAGATTTGCCCAAAGATTCAATATTTTTGAAATTTAATGACGATAGTACATTTATTGCAAAAAATTTTTTTTATTCTGAATTTGGTTGGGATAGTATTTGACCAATTCCTTATGCCGAGGGAATTTGGCTAATTGAAAAAGGTGAGAGTAATTCAACTGAAAAAATAAATTTAATCTTTAACGAAAAGTTTAATCCCCCCATGCTGGTGGTGGGAGCTTGTAGCTCGTAACTTTACTAATTTCAAATCAGTTTTAGAACGAGCTACAAGCTCTAGCAGGGGGGCTGGAGGTATACCAAATTGTCAAACTGCAACTCATGGAATTACATCTTTAACAACTTTAACACCAACAAATCAATAGTATGAAAAATAAAATATCTGCTTATTGTTTTCTAATAATTGTAATTTGTTTTTTTATAAACTGTTCTTTCGTCAAACAAAATAAAGTCGAAATTACAATAGAAAATAATTCTAAACAAGTTATTGATACTGCTTCAATCCTTATTCAAGATTATAAATTTTCTACCTACAACATTAAACCAAATACTATCTTTACTAAGATTATTGATGTAGATTCTATAACCTTAAATAGTCATGATGTAATGATCAGAGCATATTTTTTAAATAGCGAAAAGAGAAATTATAAAAACGGGTTTTATTATACAGACCTAGGCGGATATTTAAATAATAGGTATACCATTACAGTTGATAATGATTTGAATGTCAAAATTCGATAAAATTTTCACCTTACTTGTTTAAGTGTTTGCTATTTCAGTGGTCACTTAAATCTTTATAGAATATTTAGGACTGTGACCAGCTTTTAAAGATTGTTGGTGATCAGGCACTACAAATAAAAGTATGCGTTTCACTATTTTGAAGAAAAGAGAGTTTATTACTGTTTTAGAAAATATTCTGAATTTCCGGACACAGTCTTCAATTTCATAAAGCATTTAAGTGATCCTAGCGGAAAACTTAAACGAGGGGGGAATATTTAGGACTGTGTCCGGCTTTTAAAATAGTTTGTGATTAAGCACTATAAACCAAATGGCATGTCGAACATTAATATTATGGATTTGTAATCCACTTATACAAATCGGAAAAACTCTAAAAGGTCTAATAAAAATCCTACTTCTTCTCCGCCTGAGCAAAAACTTTCTTCATTAAATCAGTAGTTCTAAAAGCACTGTTTTCTCTAATCTTTAATTCTTCTGCAGCTATATGCTTAAACAAACCTTCAATGGCTTTTTGGGTAACATATTGCTTTAAATCGGGATTTATTTTATTGGCAAATGGAACTTTATTGTAACGCTCCGCAACATCGCTGTATAATCTGGTTGCACCAACTTTTTCAATGCTGTTACCAACAATTGGTTCAAAAACTTTAGATAAAGAATCTATGGTATTGTTTTTAAAGTAAGTGGTTGCAGCGTCTTTAGCGCCCATTAAAATATTTGTTGCGTCTTTTATGGTCATCTGTTTTACAGCATTTACAAATATAGGTTTAGCGGTTTTGGCGGCATCTTCAGCAGCTCTGTTAAAACTTAAAATGGCATCATCGCACATTTTATTTAATCCCAATTTTCTTAAGGTTGCTTCTGCTTTAATCGCCTCTGGCGGAAACAAAATTTTAACCGAAGGATTAGCAAAAAAGCCATTTTGCGTTGAAAGTAAATCCGCACTTTTTGTCGCTCCTAACTCCAAAGCTTGTTTTAAAGCAGTTGCAATATCAGTCGGACTTGCTGAAATTCCATTCCCTGCAGCAGCGCTCTTTGCTTTATCTATCAATTTACCAAATTGTGCAAACGCTCCGCTGCTTGCCATTAAAAGCATCAGCGAAAGCGTTATTTTATTGAGTGTTTTATTCATCATCATTTTTTGAAATTACATCTTTTTTGGATAATAATTTAGCGTTTTCTACCAATTGAATAAACTCTGCTCGGTAACCATTATCATCCTTTCCTTTTCCGCTTTTTGCTAATGAAATTACATTATCAAATTTAGCATTTTGTTTAAATTCAGAATCTCTAATTAGCAATCCAAACTCGGCAACAGCGGCAACAAATTTAAAATCTATTGCAGCATTTTCTAGCTTTTGATTATTATCAATTAATGAAACGCTTAACTTCTTACTCTTATTTTCGTCGGGATTTTTATATCTCATTTTAACGGTCAATAATTCATCAGATTTTTTGGTTTCAATAGGTTTTTGATATTTTAAATCTGTTAACTTTTTAGTAAACTCATCTTTAACACCAACTGGAATAATCTCATAAAGTGCTGTAACCGTATGTCCAGCTCCCATTTCTCCAGCATCTTTTTTATCATCTTTAAAATCCTCGTTGTTTAATAACCTGTTTTCATATCCTACCAAACGGTAAGCTGCTACTTTTGCTGGATTAAATTCCACCTGTATTTTTACATCTTTTGCAATTGTAAAAAGCGTTCCGCCAAATTCATTGATTAACACTTTTTTGGCTTCATTAATTCCATCTATATAAGCATAATTTCCATTTCCCTTATCGGCAATGGCTTCCATTTTACTGTCTTTTAAATTTCCACTTCCAAAACCTAAAACACTCAAGAAAACGCCATCGTTTTTATAGCTTTCAATCAACCTTTGCATTTCTGCATCGCTACTTGCACCTACATTAAAATCACCATCAGTGGCTAAAATCACACGGTTATTGCCACCCTTAATAAAGTTATTCTTAGCGGTTTCATAAGCTAATTTTATCCCTTCTCCACCCGCAGTTGAGCCACCAGCGGAAAGATTAGTTAATGCCTCTTTAATTTTATTTTTATCGTTTCCATTTGTGCTTGGTAAAACTAGACCAGCAGCACCGGCATAAACTACAATAGCAACTTTATCATTTGGTCTTAATTGGTCAGTTAATAATTTCATGGAAGTTTTCAATAACTCCAATCTATCTGGCCCTTGCATAGATCCTGAAACATCAATTAAAAAAACAAGATTAGAAGCAGGTAAATTTTCTGTTTTGATATTTTTAGCCTTTAAACCAATCCTCACCAAACGGTGGTTTTTATTCCAAGGTGCATCGGCAACATCAGTAGTAATACTTACTGGTTCATTTGTTTTTGGTTCGGGATAATCATATCCAAAATAGTTGATCATTTCCTCTACCCTAACCGCATCCTTTGGCGGCATTTGTCCCATTTTTATAAACCTTCTCATATTACTATAAGAAGCGGCATCAACATCTATAGAAAAAGTGGAAAGGCTATTATCAATTGCGTTTTTAAAACCATTTTCATTGATGGCATTGTAAGATTCTGTATTGTAATCCATGTTAGCATAAGTTGGTGAAGAAGCAAAGCCTCTTACTGCCATTGATTTATCCATAGAAATAGAGCCTACAAGGCTTTCTTTTTTCTGAGTACCATAACCAATAACAACTACCTCACTCAAATTTCCCTTTGCCGGATTTAAATAGATTTTTAATATCTCTGCTTTAACACCAACTTCTTGGGTTTCAAAACCTAAAAAAGCGACTATAATCTTCTTCTCGATTTGCGAAACCTTTAATTTAAAAAACCCATTGATATCTGTTATAGATCTTATTTTAGGGTTCAATTTAGAACTTACATTAACCCCAGTTAAAACTTGTTTACCATTATCGTAAACATAACCGCTAACCAATTTTGTATCGTCGGTTTTAAAAGCCATCAATAATGTGGCGGCAATAATAAAAGTGCATATCCTTTTCATAATTTTTAATTTAAATTCATAGTTATGATGCCCTTAAAAACCTTTTTCCATAAACAGACCAAATATTTTTTTTAATATTGATATTAGATGTCAATGATTATTAAACCCAAAGACCGCTCTTTACAAGAAGAACAACTGATTGCCCAATATAAAATATCGGGCGATTTAAAGCTTTTGGGAACTCTATATCAAAATTATATGCCTTTGGTCTACGGTGTTTGTCTAAAATATTTTAAGGATGATGAGCGCAGTAAAGATGCAGTATTGCAGATATTTGAAGAGCTAATATCAAAAGTAAAACAACACGAAATAAAAAATTTTAAAAGCTGGCTATATGTTTTAAGCCGTAATTTTTGTTTGATGGATTTGAGAAAAACATCAAAAGTTGATATAATAAGTATTGATGAAAAATTTATGGAATCTGATGTTCTTTTGCATCATGAAGATAGATATGAAAAAGAGAAATCCTTGCTTATGATGGAAGATTGCATAGAAACGCTAAATACTGAACAAAAATTGAGCGTTAAATTATTTTATCTTCAACAAAAGTGTTACACCCAAGTTGCAGAAGAAACCGGTTATGAGCTAAAAAAAGTAAAAAGCTACATACAAAACGGGAAAAGAAATCTAAAACTTTGCATAGAGCAAAAAAGTGAACAAGCAGGATAAAGATATAGAACTGATCCGCCAATATTTAAACGGAGAATTAAGCCCAACTGAGATGAACAGTTTGGAGGCTAGGGCTTTGGACGATCCTTTTTTACAAGATGCCTTGGACGGTTTTAGCAATTTTGATATTAAAAATGCGGATTTTAATGCCTTAGATGAACGACTTAACGAGAGAATAAAGGATACGGGAAAAATTTTAAGTTTAAAGTGGGGAATTAAACAATGGGGAATTGCGGCATCTATTATTTTTTGTATTACCATAGCCAGCATCTATTTTAACCAAACACCAAATAATAAAAATATTGCTTTAACTGAGCTACAAAAAGGCAAACAAATACCAGAAGTAGAAAAAATAAAAA
>JBBRYE010000011.1:0-46357 GCA_038237895.1 Sphingobacteriales bacterium
AGCTGATTCAATAGATGCAAACATTGCCGAAGGTTATGGACGTTTTCATTATAAAGAAAATAAAAACTTTTGTTATTATAGTCGAGGTTCTTTGCTAGAAACAAAAGGATTTCTCAAGAAGTGTAAAAACAGAGAGTTGATAAATAGAGAAAAAGCAGACCAATTGATAAACGAAATTGACCAAATACATAAAATGTTAAATGCTTATATCAGTTACATAGGTAAAAAGAAACAAGAAATTTAGACAATTATCATATTAGGATGATTTTTCATGAACTTGATTGCCATCATGTAAACACTAATGACGAATACCTAACGAACTTTTTAATTATTATGCAGGTACTAATGAAACTAGTTCAACTATTGAACTAAATGAACTAAAAAAATGAAAGAGGAATCTAAATTAATTAGAACACAAACTAAAAGAACTTATAACAGAGAGCATTCTACGCCATTATATTTAACTTCAAGTTTCATTTTTGATGATGCGGAGCAAGGCAGGGCTGTTTTTGCTGATGAAGAAGAAGGTATCATTTATAGCCGATATTCTAACCCAAATACGACTGAATTTATTGATAAAGTTTGTGAAATGGAAGGTTCAGATGCTGGTTTAGCATTTGCTAGCGGTATGGCGGCGGTTTTTGCTTCTTTTGCAGGTTTGTTAAAATCTGGTGACCATATTGTTGCTTTTCGTTCTATTTTTGGTTCTACCCATCAGTTATTGACCACTTTATTTCCTCGTTGGGGCATTACTCATACTTACGTAGACGCTGCTGAACCTGACGGTCTGGAGAAGGCAATTTTGCCAAATACAAAAATGATTTTTTTGGAAACGCCTTCAAATCCTGGGTTGGAGTTGGTTGATTTAGAATGGTTGTGTAAAATAAAAGAAAAACATCCTCATGTTATTATCAATGTAGATAACTGTTTTGCAACTCCTTATCTACAAAAACCAATTGCTTATGGTGTAGATATCGTAAGTCATTCTGCAACAAAATATATGGACGGACAAGGTCGTGTTTTGGGTGGATTAGTTTGTGGTAGAGCAGATTTGATGAAAGAAATGATGTTTTTCATTCGTCATACTGGCCCAGCAATGTCGGCTTTTAATGCTTGGTTATTGAGCAAGAGTTTAGAAACATTACATATCCGCATGGACAGACATTGTTCAAGTGCTTTGGCTGTCGCCGAGGTTTTGGAGCAGCATGAAGAAGTGGAATTGGTACGATATCCGCATTTGAAATCCCATCCTCAATATGAATTGGCCAAAAAGCAAATGAAGCAAGGTGGAGGAATCGTTACTTTCATTATTAAAGGAGGTTTTGAAAGGGCGAAAAGATTTTTGGATGCTTTAGAAATGATTTTGATTACTTCAAATTTGGGAGATAGCAGAAGTATAGCTACTCATCCCGCATCAACCACACATTCTAAATTAACAGAAGAAGAAAGAGCGAAAATAGGGATTTACCCAGGTTCAATTAGGCTTTCTATTGGATTAGAGAATTTAGATGATATTATAGAGGATGTTGTTGGGGCTTTGGAGAAATCTAGATAGGTAATTAGGTTAGGCTTTTGGGCTTTTTGAATTATCTGTTCATTTTAGCTTTTTAGATAATAGATAGTTTTAATCACACTTTATTAATTTAAGTTTAGATGAAAATTAAACCTATTCATTTGTTTCTTATTGTTGGCTTTCTTTCCATTATTATAGGTGTAATAACAAAATCTCTTTTTATCGATGTAAATGTTTATGATACTTATTTAGTAATTACTTATCTACAAATTGCAACTATCATAACTGTATCTTGTGGGGTAATTATTTCTATCTATATATTTATGAACTTTTTAAATAGACCTATTAAGAAAAAATATGGTTTTCTGCACTTTAGTTTGTTTTTATGTGGTACAGTTTTTTTATTAGTATTTCAAATTGTAGCTAGATTTTTAACAGAAACTTTTTATCCCAATGATAAAATTTACGAGTCGCATTATTGGATTGATTTGATTATTCTTATAGGTCCTTTATTAATTTTTATAAGTTTAATCATTTTCGGCATCGGTTTCATCAATGCATTTAAACAAAATAAACTTATATCATAATTTCAAAACTTTGAATTAATTGAGTTTGCAGATTCTCATATCTCACATCTCAATACTCATATCTAATTAACAATGAAAATAGAATTAAATAGATTAAATAATGCTGTTCATTTTGAAGCTAGTGGCAGCGGAAATGTAAAAGTTCATATTGACGGTTCGGAAGCAATTGGTGGACAAGGTTTAGGCGTACGCCCGATGGAGTTGGTTTTGATGGCTTTAGGCTCTTGCAGTTCTTTGGATTTAATCACCATCTTAAAAAAACAACGACAAGAAATTACTGATTTTTCTGTCGAGGTGGATGGAGAGAGAAGAGAAGAAATTCCGACTATCTTCACAAAAATTCATATCTTATTCCGTTTAAAGGGAAATATCGACGAAGTTAAAGCTCAGAAAGCAGCTGAATTAGCGGTAAAAAAATATTGCTCTGTCCATGATATGTTAGTTGGCGGCGGTGTTGAGATTGGCTATACCCTAGAAATAAATTAAAGTAAAAAGTTCAAAGTATAAGGTTTAAAGTTTTAATCTCTCATTCAAAATTCTATCATTCAAAATTAAAAACTTGCTATCTAAAAAGACAAAATACGCCATTAGGGCATTGATTGCATTGGGAGAAAACTTTGGTGGAGAAGCTATGAACATTCTTTCCATCTCTCAAAAAGAGAACATCCCTAAAAAGTTTTTGGAACAAATTCTCTTAGAAATGCGAAATGCTGGTTTTTTGTTTAGTAAAAAAGGTGCTGGTGGCGGTTATTCTTTATTGAAAAATCCAAAAGATATTAATCTAGTCCATGTAATGAGGTTAACAGGTGGCCCAATTGCGCAATTACCTTGTGTAAGCTTGAATTTCTATCAGAGATGTGAAGAATGTAGAGACGAAGAAACGTGTGGAATTCGTGATACTTTTAGGAATGTAAGAGATGCTACTTTAAAAATCCTGACAGAAACTACCATCGCCGATTTAATTGCTAAGGAGAAAAATTTGAGTGAGGTATTGGGATAATTTTTCTCCTACAAATTTCGTGGATTAGCTCGAAAATTTAAACGCTCCTTCAATTAAAAATTTTCCTAAATTCCATCGGCGTAAGCTTTGTTTCGCTTTAGAATAATTTACTAAAAGATTGTGGATAGTCAAAATCTAATTGGTAAGCGCTATTTCGCTAACGTTTAGTTCTGTAGTAATCAGCTGACCTAATTCGCCCATTTGGCTAAAAAAACCTTTACCGCCATAGTTCATTGTACCCAAACAAAGTGTTTATACATTAATCCTGTATTTCCTAAAACTTTATATTTCATGTTATTTATTTATATCTTAACAAAGATTAAATGTTTAAGATTTGAAAAAGTGTGAAAAATGAAGCGATTTGTATATAAAATGAAGCTTAAATTTAAATAACTATATAAATATTTAAGAAATAGGTTTTCTTTATGGGATTTAAAATTGAAGTTTAACTTAAAAATAAAATCTCTATATTAATAACTAACAAAGCTATAAAATATTAGAGACTTATTTAAAAAAACATTTCATAATCTGCTGAATATCAGTTAAGTTTATAGCTTAAAACTTTATGAAAAAATTATGAAAAAATTATTTTTAATTGCTTTTGCTGCAGTAACTTTTACGGCATGCAACAACACTGCTAAAACTGATGAGAGTATGGCAGACTCGACCATGACTGCAGACTCAATGGCTATGGACAACACTATGGCGATGCCAGCTATGGAAAATGGAGACGTAATGATGAAAGACGGCAAAATGATGATGATGAAAGATGGTGCAATGATGGAAATGGACAAAGACATGACCATGAGTAACGGTACCATGATGATGATGAATGGTGAAATGAAAATGAGTGATGGTAAGATGATGAAAATGAATGAAGGTGAAATGATGAAAATGAATGGAGATATGATGGACAAAGATGGAAAGATGATGATGATGATGGATTCTACTAAGAAAATGTAAAATTTTCAATTCAATTTAATCCCCAGAAAATTTTTCTGGGGATTTTTTTTGTCTAAAATTTTTAGAAAACATAGTTGCCAATATGCAATATCAAAATTTAGAATTGTTTCATTAAAATTATCAAATGGATATTTTTTTTGAACTGATTAAATTTCAGAAACAATCAATTAAAACTTTCTCTAAATTTGCCTGGGGTAAAATTGGTTTTTGTTTTAAAGAATTTACTAAAAGACTGTGGGTGTTCATAACCTAATTCATAAGCTATTTCATTAACTGTTAAGTTAGTGCCACTTAGTTTTTCTTTAGCTTTTTCTATTAATTTACTATGAATGTGTTGTTGCGCATTTTGTCCGGTTAAAGAACGTAACATATCACTTAAATAACCTGATGAAAGATTTAATTTATCTGCCAAAAACTGAACGGTTGGAATGCCATTTTTAGAAACTTCAGCGCTTGAAAAATGCGCTTCTAAAAGTTCTTCAAGCTGAGACAGCAAATCATTATTAATCGCTTTCCGGGTTAAAAATTGGCGTTTGTAAAAACGGTTAGCATAGTTTAAAAGTAATTCTAATTGAGAAATTATCACATCGTGGCTAAAATCATCAATTCTATTTTCCAACTCATCATCTATGAAACTAAAAATTGCCATGATGGTGTTTTTTTCTAAATCCGAAACATGTAAAGCCTCATTTGCCGAATAAGAAAAAAATCCATATTGTTTTATTTTACTTGCCAGCCCGTAAGACAACAGATAGTCGGGGTGTATCAATAACATACTTCCCTCCACTTCATCATTTTGTGGCGGTTTTTCTAAAGTTTGTCCAGGTGCAGTAAATATCAGTCCTCCTTCACCAAAATCGTAAAAGTGCTGCCCGTATCTGGCCTGACCGCATAAGTTATTTTTATAGGCAATCTTATAGAAATTTAAAATAAAAAGTTCGCCCATCCCATTCTCCAATATTTTCACATCTTTTAAATTTATAAAGCTAATTAAAGGATGTAATGGTTTTGAAAGACCAAATATGCGATGCACTTCAGTTAATGAATTAAAAACTAAAGGATGAGATGCTGTGTTTTTCATGAGGAAATTTTTTACTTTATTATTAAAAGTGAAAGTTTAAAAAAATTAACTCAGCGTTTTTTTTTAATAATGATAATTTCAAAAGGCAATGCCTGTACGTTAATTTAAAAGAATTAATTCCTAAGATTTCGATTTTTTATTTGGGCGTTTTAACAGGCTTTACACTGTATCTTTTTTTCTGAAAAAGAAAAAAAGGATGCCGCTTCAATCCTTAACGCAAAAAACAATCCTTAACTTAATTTCATTGTCAAAACAAATATCAAAAGGGATGCCTTTTGCGCTTTTTAACTTGTTAATCAAATAGCTGTCAAGACGCCCTTAAAACTATAATCTTACCATGGAATTTCTCCTGTAGCTGCATTAAATTCTTCACTAAAAAACTTACCCGATGGCCCATTATCATCAATAAAAATATATTTAGTAATTCTTTCTGCGGCTTCGCTCACATTGCCAGTTCCTCGGTGGTTATTGAAATCCGTTTTTATAAAACCAGGGTCAATAGCGTTTACTTTTATTGCGGTTCCTCTTAACTCGTAAGCCAAAATTATGGTGTACATATTTAAGGCAGATTTTGACGGTTGGTAAACTGCTCCTTTATGATTATAATAAATATTGTTTTTGTCGGTAGCTAATGTAAGGGAACCCTGACTTGAGCTAACGTTGACAATACGAGGATGTTCTGCAACTTTCAGTAAATCTATAAAAGCCTGAGTGGTACGTATCACACCAAACATATTGGTATCAAAAACTTTTTTAAACTGGTCTATACTTGCTGTTAATGCACTTTGTGGAAAGCCACCTGTAATGCCTGCATTATTGATTAATCCATCTAAAACGTCTGTTTTCTTTCCAATTTCTATTCGGGCAGCTTTAACAGAATCATCA
Organism: Sphingobacteriales bacterium; assembly: GCA_038237895.1. Taxonomy (GTDB): domain Bacteria; phylum Bacteroidota; class Bacteroidia; order Sphingobacteriales; family Sphingobacteriaceae; genus Pseudopedobacter. Next base: position 6,030 of record JBBRYE010000011.1, read on the forward strand.
TTAGTAACATCTAATGCTACAACTTCTACATTTGTTAAACCTTCTGCTTTTAATTTTTCTACTGCCTCTTGTCCGTTTTTTAAATCTCTACTTCCTAAATAGATATAATATCCTTTTTGCAAAAGTTGCTTCGCGGTTTCAAAACCTATGCTTTTGTTTGCTCCTGTAATTAATACTTTTTTCATTTGTTTTGTTTTTTATTTGATACAAATTTCGGTTATCAAAATAAAACCTAACTAAGCTAATTACGGAAATTGGTAGTCGGATTGAGAATGCAATAAAAAAAGACAATATTCTCCTTTTAGAAAAGATTAAATCGCAATGTTATACTTTGATATTTTATTCAACAATTGTAAAGCATTAGCGCCTCGCAAATTATCGTAATGTAATTTAAATAGCCAAATAGCGTGGTTTGCACTTTCTTTGTCAGTAATTTTAAATTGTACCCAATCTTTCCCATACGGAAATTGTTGTGCTAAACCTGCTGTAATAAGTGCCTGAGAAATTTCTTTTGTAGAAGCCATATGCAAATATCCATCTAAATGAATATGCCCTAATTCCAATTCTTCAACATAAAAATCAGCTCCATTTGGCTGATTTCTATTCCATATTTCCCAATGAGTTGCTGAAATAATATGTTCCCATTTTTGTACTTCTTGCGAAACCAATTCTGAATATTTACTTAAAACTGGCGGTGGAATATGTGTACCTTTTTCTGCTAATTTCATAATATTTGTTTTAATTTATATAAGAACCAAACAACTAGAAAATAATTCCCCACAAAAACTACAACACCATCCCGCCACTCACTTCAATCCTTTGTCCGTTAATCCATTTTGCATCTTCAGTACATAAAAAAGCAACAACTGGACCTATATCAGTTGGTAAACCAGCCCTTCCTAACGCCGTTACGCTTGCTACGCGAGCATTTGCTTCTTTGTTATCCCTTGTTTGTCCTCCACCAAAATCAGTTTCAATTGCGCCAGGAGCTACTGTATTTACGTTTATTTTTCTTTCCCCTAATTCTTTTGCCATATAACGGCTCATTACATCAACCGCTCCTTTTAAAGAACCATAAACTGATGAGCCGGGAAAAGATACACGAGCCAAACCTGATGAAATATTGATGATGCTGCCACCATCATTTAAAAATGACAATGCTTTTTGGGTTAAGAAAAACACACCTTTAAAATGGATGTTTACGGCATCGTCAAATTGTTCTTCTGTGGTATCTGTAAGTGGAGAATATAAAGCCGTTCCCGCATTGTTAATCAAACAATCGAATTTTTTATTGCCATATTCTTTCTCTAAAAAACTACCCATTGAATCAAAAAATTTATCGAAAGATTTTATTTTGCTGGTATCTAATTGAAGTGCAAAAGCGTTCTGTCCCATCGTTTTTATTTCTGCTACCACTTCTTCCGCTTTATCTTTGCTACTGTTGTATGTTAACACTACATCAATTCCTTTTTTGGCGATGTTGATTGCCATGTCTCTTCCTAATCCTCGGCTACCGCCCGTTACTAATGCTATTTTATTATGTTCCATTTTTATATTATTTGTTATTGAATAAATGCTTGTTTTTGTTGTTATCTATAATTTTTATTATATTAATAGTTATCCTCTATATGTCAATTAAAAGCTTTTCTAAATTCTAGCGGAGATAAATTAGTTTTTGTTTTAAATAACCGGCTAAATGACTGAGAATGTTCAAAACCTAATTTATAAGCAATTTCGCTTACCGATAATTCTGTTGTCGATAGTTTTTCTTTAGCCTCATCCATCACTTTATCGTGTATAAATTGTTGAGTGCTTTGCCCGGTCAATGTTTTTAATAACCTGCTAAGGTAATTTGTTGATATATTTAATTTCTCGGAAATATATTGAACAGTTGGTAAACCCTTTGTGCCTACTTCATCACTTTTAAAGTAAGATGATAACAAATTTTCTAAACGGTCAAGAATGCTATGGTTATTTATTTTTCTGGTGATGAATTGTCTATGATAAAATCTTTCTGAATAGGTAAGTAATAATTCTAATTGTGCAATAATTACATCCTGGCTAAAATTATCAATATTTGCATGGTACTCCTGATTAATATTTTCAATTATAGCAGTTAGTAAAGCTTCTTCTTTATCTGAAAGATGCAGGGCTTCTGATAATTGATAACCAAAAAAATCGTACTCCTTTATCTTTTTTGCTAGAGGAGTATTCCATAAAAAGTCAGGATGAAATAGGAGCAGCCAACCCGTATGCTGTATTACTTGGTTTTCATCTAATGTCACGCTTAATATCTGGTTTGGTGCTATAAAAGCCAACACACCTTCATCAAAATCATATTGCTGCTGTCCGTATTTTAATTTAGCATTCGTTCTTTTTAATGCGATGGAATAATAATCGCAAATAAAACTCTCCCCACCATCACTATGTTGCATGTCCATATCTTCAAACCTTACCACGCTCACTAATGGATGCTGTGGCTTGGGCAAATTCCTCATTTGGTGATATTGGCTTACTGTTTTTAGTCTCTGCAATTCCATATTTTGTTCTCTTTTATTTTTATTGGTTGTAAGCAGCTGCAAAATCCTTTGCAAAATCTTTTACTTTAATTTTCCCCATTTTAGTAGGTTTATTGTGGATATAATCTTCATATAATAATCCACTATTTATGGCAGCATACATTTCTGCCAAGCCTTGTGCTATATCAGGTTTCATGCCTACGCTAACTAAATTACTTACCATTTGTTCATCGGTTATTGTTTGCCATTTCAAATCTGGCTTGCCAATAGCCTCTCCCAAAACTTTTGCTAAATCGTTATAATTTATTTCTTCACTTGCCACGTAGCGTACTTTTCTGCCTTTAAAATTGGTGTTCATTTCTTCAGCAATGGCAGCGGCAATATCTGTTGGCGATACCCACGAATTAATTACTTCTCCACCAATATTTGACCCTATAGTATTATTGCTTTTTGCAGCATGAACCTGTGGCAATAAATTATAGTAAAATTCAGTTGGGCGAATATGTGTAATAGACAGATCTGATGGTAATTTATTCAATATATTTTCTACCTCATGCGCTCCTAACAATATTCCGTTTCCTTTATTTAAATGCCCGCCAATGCTACTTAAATTAACAACCTTTTTAACGCCAGAATCAGTAATTGCTTCAAAATAATTATTGCCCAGTTCTTTATAATAACCTAACAAATCAAGGTTTTGATCCCAATAATTTGCTGGTGGTACCATGGTATAAACTGCATCCGCATTTGCAAAAGATGTCTTTAAAAATTTAATATCTTTTAGAGAGCCAATCGCAGCTTTTGCGCCTAATGCTTCAATATCTTTTTGTCTTTCTTGGCTACTTGTAATAACGGTAACAGAATGTCCTTTTTGTACCAACTCTTTTACTAACGGTTTACTAATATGTCCTAAAGAACCTGTGATTGTAATTTTCATTGTTGTGTCTTTTAATATTTTTATGTAATTATTAATGCTTTAGCAAAGTTTTTCATTATGCTAAAACCTGAAATTTAAAATTCCTTTTAAACTATCTGGGCATGCCGCAAGGGTCAGGCTTTCCGTTGCAATCTTTTTTTGCAAAAAAAAGGCAAAAAAAGGATTTTCACTGCAATCCCTCATGCAAAAAACAGGGCCCATTTAACTTTCAATGTGTATTTCGTTTTAACTTTTAGTTATTTAGTAAATGCCGTTGCAAATTCCTTTGCAAAATCTTCAATTTTAACTTTACCCATTTCAGTGGGTTTATGCAAATCATAATCTACACGCAGCAAACCCTTGTGTGTTGCATCACCTAATTCTACCATTACAGATGCTGTCGCTGCAGACATTCCCCGAGCTTCCATAGCTGTTTGTACCTGCTCGTTTGTAAATGTTTTCCATTTCAAATCCGGCTTGTCAATTGTATGGCCTAAAATAGTTGCAATTTCGTTACAGGTTCTATCATCGCTAATCACATAACGTACTTTATTGTCTGAAACTGGTTTAACAATTTCTTCCGCAATAGCGGTAGCAATATCTAATGGAGAGGCCATTGCCAGTTTATCATCATCACCAAAATTAGATGCAATAAAACCGTGGTTTTTTATCATGCCTACAAAATGCAATAAGTTATAATAAAAGTAACCAGGTCTAATATGTGTAACTGAAACATTTGAGAGTGCATTTAAAGTTTGCTCCACATGGTAAGATCCAACAATAAAGCCAGTACCTTTTTCTAAATGTGCGCCATAGCTGCTTAAATCTACTACACGTTTTATTCCTGATTGTTCAATTGCTTTTGCATAATTGCTAGCAACTTTGCTATAATAATCTACTTGGTTTGTGGCTGCAAAATTTGGTGGTATCATGCAATAAACCGCATCTGCGTTTTTAAAAGTTTCGGTTAAAAAATCTACATCTTCTACGGAACCAATTGCCGCATTAGCACCTAAAGCTTCAATATCATTTTGTTTTTTATCATCACTTGAAATTACAGTGACGGTGTTACCATTTTTTATTAATTCTTGGGTTAATGGTTTACTTATATTTCCTAATGAACCTGTTATAATTATTTTCATCTTTTTGTTTTTTGGTTAATACAAATCTCTTTAAAGTAGGATAACAAGTTGTAGCCGAATCTAGTTTTGTTGTAACCAAATATTCAGTTTAATTTTAATCTTGCACAAATAAATTGAAAATCAGATAAAGAAGATTTATTGAATTGAAAATCTAGTTCAAAAAAAAATTCTTGAGCTTTTTTAACTCAAGAATTTAAATTTTTTAAGATAAATAAACCGATAATTAAGATGGATTTTTCAACAATTCTATACCGCTTCTTCAACCAATGCTGCTATCTGAATATTAGCAATTAATTTAATGTCTTCACCTAATCCTAAGCCACCGGTTTCAGTCAGTTTATTCCAGGTTATTCCAAATTCTTTACGATTAACTATGCCAGTAACCTCAAAACCATGTTTTAAAACTCCATGACCATTATCTTCTGAACCGTTATATTCTACATTTAATTCAACAGATTTAGTAACACCTTTCATAGTTAAGTCGCCAATCATTTTATAATCGCTTTCAGTTAATTTTTTAAACGATTTAGATTCAAAAGTAATTGTTGGATATAAATCTGCAGAAAAGAAATCACTACTATGCAAATGTGCATCTCTTTGAGCTTGATTGGTATCAATACTTTTCACATCAATCGTTAGCGAAACTTTTGCATCTTTAAAATCATTTCCATCGGCAACTATAGAACCATCGAATTTATTAAACCTACCTGTTACGTTTGAGATAACTAAATGCTTCACCTTAAATTGTACGTCAGAGTGTAGCGGGTCAATAACCCATGTTGTTTTATTTGTCATAATTTTTATTTTTAATATTGATACAAAATTAGTTAATTTTGATTTCCAAAACATAGTTGTTACCTTATAGTAAGTAGTTACCTTTAGGTTAGTAAACTGAAAATAAAATGGTTATGAGTCAGAAAGAAGATATTTGCCAACATAAGTTATTGGTTTTGCGAGATACTTTGGAAGTAATTCAAGGGAAATGGCGTTTGCCAATTATTATTTCATTGCTACATGGCAACAAAAGATTTGGAGAAATTCAAAGAGATATTTCAGATGTTTCGCCAAAAATGTTATCACAAGAATTAAAGGCATTAGAAAATCTTAAAATTATAACAAGAACCCTTTTTGATAGCATGCCCGTTACAGTTGAATATTCCATCACACCGCTAGGAAATTCGATGAAAAAGTTGTTAGATGAAATTTTAGAATGGGGAGTTCAATATCGGAAAGAAGTTATAGGTAAATAATATTCTGTTATAAATTATCGTTTGAAAATTTATTTAAAGATGTTTTTGAATTTTAAAAATATTAATTTAAGAATTAGCTATTTCACCAAATCCGTCAAAGCCTTTTCTACTTTCTCAAAATTAAATTCAGCAATCTTTTCTTCCATCATTTTGTTAACTTCTTTAAGATTAAGATTTCCGATGCTGCCCTCATGAGTATGATTTATTTTATAATTTCCACCGAAATTTCCCGCTTCAATATCCATTCCTACTTTTTTGTACGCTTCTCTAAAAGGCGTTCCGGCTAAAACCAAATTATTGACTTCTTCTACCGAGAAAAGGTATTTATATTTTGGGTCGTCTAAGATATTATCTTTTATTTTGATGTTTTTTAACATCAATTTAGTCATATCTAAACAAGCCATTAAACTTTGGAAAGCAGGAAATAATGTTTCCTTTTGCAATTGCATATCTCGGTGATAACCTGATGGTAAATTGGTAGTCAGCATCATGATTTGGTTGGGTAATGCTTGCAGCTGATTTGTCCTTCCACGAATTAATTCCCAAACATCAGGATTTTTTTTATGTGGCATAATGCTGCTTCCAGTTGTTAATTCATCTGGAAAAGAAATGAAACCAAAGTTTTGGTTCATAAATAAACAAGCATCCATAGCCATTTTATTTAATGTTGCCGCAATAGAAGACATGGCTTGAGATAAAATCCTTTCGGTTTTTCCACGGCCCATTTGCGCATAAACCACATTATAATTTAAGTTATCGAATCCTAATAAATTGGTAGTCATGGTGCGGTTTAAAGGAAATGAAGAACCGTAACCTGCCGCAGAACCTAATGGGTTTTTATTACAGATTTTATAGCTGGCCAATAAAACTTCTAAATCGTCAATTAAACTTTCTGCATAAGCGCCAAACCATAAACCAAAGGAGGAAGGCATAGCAATTTGCAAATGAGTATAACCCGGCATCAATTTGTTTTTATGCTCTTCGGCGAGTTGAATCAATAACTTAAAAAGTTCATCAACAGAGATTACCATTTCTTGTATTTGGCTCCTAAAAAAAAGTTTTAGATCCACTAAAACTTGATCGTTACGAGAACGACCACTATGGATTTTCTTTCCTGCCTCGCCAATTCTTTGGGTCAATAGCATTTCTACTTGTGAGTGCACATCTTCTATCCCATCTTCAATTGTAAACTTACCCTCTTGTATTTCTTGATAAATATTTTTAAGCTCTTTTTGAATAGCAGTTAAATCGGTTTTATCCAATAAACCAATGCTCTCTAACATTTGTGTATGCGCTAAAGAACCCAATACATCAAATTCGGCTAAAAAAAGATCCATTTCACGGTCTTGCCCAACTGTAAAAGTTTCAACTTGTTTATTAGTAGAAGTTTCTTTTTGCCAAAGTTTCATGCTGATGGTGGTTTTGTGCAAATATAAACTTTTTGAGATTGTTGAACAGGTATTATAAAAACATAGGAAACGAAGATGTTGAACAGTAGTTAAAAAAATAGTTGGCTAGCTGAATCACAGAATTAAATGGAAATTCATTTGAATTTTAATTATGTAAATCTTTAAATCCTTAAAATCGGAATTCAGATTCTTTTTCAAGATTTATAAGTGCGTTAGGGATTGAAACGGCATCCTTTTTTTTGCCTTTTTTGGCGAAGAAAAGATACAGTGTAAAGCCCGTAAAAACGCCCAAATCATTTATCTGTCTATCATTTTAATTATATCTGCCTCGCTTTCTATCAAAAAACTTACCTTCATATTTAATCTCTTATTTGTATATTTAACCTTAAAATATTCCAAAATGAAAAAACATAATTATAAAATTCTGTCGGTGTTAATTGTCTTTTTAATTCTTTGTTACTCTTTTAAAGATAAAAAAGATGATAACGAAAACGCAGGATTAACTTTACCAACAGGTTTTTCTGCTAGTGCAGTTTCTGAAAACATAGGAAGAGCTAGACACATTGCCATTAATAAAAATGGAGAAATGTATGTAAGGTTAGGCAAATTGGTAGATGGAAAAGGTACTTTATTTTTGACTGATGATGATAAAGATGGAAAATTTGAAGTAAAATATAAATTTGGAAACTACAGTGGAACAGGTGTTTATATAAAGAACGGTTATTTATATGCATCATCTGATGAAGAAGTTTTTAGATATAAATTAGATAAGGATGAAAGGATTATAGACCCTAACAACCCTGAGAAAATTGTAACTGGCTTACTATCTAGGAATCAACATGAAACAAAATCTTTGGTGGTTGATAATGAAGATAATGTTTATGTAAATATTGGTGCATATTCAAATTCTTGCCAAGTGAAGGATAGGTCGTTTGAGTCGCCGGGTAGGATTGGATGCCCAATTTTAGATTCGGCAGGTGGTATATGGAAATTTAAAGCCGATAAATTAAATCAGTCTTACAATAATGGCGAACATTATGCTTCTGGATTAAGAAATGTAGTTGGTTTAGATTGGAATTATACTACAAATAGTCTTTTTGTGATGCAACATGGTAGAGACAATCTAAATTCTTCCTGGCCAAAACTTTATGATGAAAAGCAATCTGCAGAATTACCTGCCGAATGTTTATATCAAATTAAAAAAGGGGATAACGCAGGATGGCCATATATGTATTATGACCAAATTCAGAAAAAGAAAATATTAGCCCCAGAATATGGAGGTGATGGTAAGAAAGAAGCAGATAGTAAATTTATAAACCCTGTAGCTGCTTTCCCTGGCCACATGGCACCAAATGGATTGTTATTTTATACCGGCAATCAGTTTCCAGAAAAATATAAAAACGGAGCATTTATTGCCTTTCATGGCTCTTGGAATCGTTCTCCACTACCTCAAGAAGGATATTATGTAGCTTTTATTCCGTTTAAAGATGGAAAACCTTCTGGTGAGTGGGAAGTTTTTGCAAAAGGTTTTGCTGGAGTTGAAGTAATAAATTCTACAAGACAGGCAGAACATCGCCCATGCGGTTTGGCTCAAAGCCCTGATGGCTCATTATTTGTTACCGATGACGTAAAAGGTAGCGTTTATAAAATAAGCTATAACCAATAAAGCTGAGCTAATAAATAGATTAAAAATGAGGAAATTAATTTTTGTAATAGGATTTTTATTATCGGTTGCTAGTGTGAATGCTCAAGTAAAAAAAAGCGGTTCCACTTCTAATAATTCGCCTTCTCTATTAAAGGGAAAAGCAGTTTATACTCAATATTGTTTGCCTTGTCATCAGGTTGATGGTAGTGGAGTAATGAACATGAATCCTCCATTAATTGCTACCGCCTATGTTTTAGGAGATAAAACGCAGCTGATAAATATATTGTTGAAAGGATTGAGCAAAGGTGTTGTAATAGATGGTGATAAATATACCAATGCAATGCCTGCCGTAAATAACCTAACAGACCAACAAATTTCAGATGTTTTAACTTACGTTCGTAATAGCTTTGGAAATAAAGCCAGCAATGTTACTGCTGCAGAAGTTAAAGCAGTAAGAGCTAAGAAGTAGATTTAAAATTTACAAGCTAAATCTATTTTTTAGCTTGTAAATTTCCTATTATAGTTTTTAAGATTGATCTTGTACTAGGCGACCACCATTGTTTTAGCATCTTTTCTAGTGTATCTGTTTGGTCTTGAGAAACCTTAGCGATTAAATCCTTTTTCATATTCAATTTGCTTTCTTGCCAAGTAATTGCATCAAACTGAATGTAAGAATTCATTTTCTTTTGGGCAATGGTCATTAAAGATTCTATTGGGGCGCTTTCATCAATTAAACCTATTTTTTTCGCTTCTTCAAAACCCATCAGTTTCCCTTCTAATAAATTTCTATAAGCATTGGCTTTACCAATCCAAAAAGCATATAGTTCAAAAATACTATCAGGAACTATAATGCCAACAGGCACCTCGTTTAATCCAATAATATATTTACCCTCAGCCATAACTCTATAATCGCAGCAAATGCTTAAAAGGCAACCTCCTGCTGGACTGTGGCCACTAATTGCAGCTACCATTGGTTTTTTAAATTTTGTTAATATGGCCACAAGATCAAGAAAGTCTACCCAAAACTGCTTGATTTTGGTTTCATCATAATCATAAAGCTCAATTAAATCTAAACCTGCACTAAAAAAACCTTTTTTACCAGTTAAAATAACCCCTCTTATTAAATCATCAGCCTCAATACTTTTTATAATTTTTTTTAATTCAGAAAGCATTTCTGCATTTATGGTATTTGAACTGCCATTATCTAAAGCAATTATAGCAACACGATCTTGAGTAGTTATTTGTAAAGTATTCATTAAAAACTATTTAGCATTTACTGTAAATCGGCTTACATTTCTTCCAATATGTCCATTTAAGTCCATACCCTCCAAAATTATTTTATAATTTCCTGTTCCATCTGCGTTGTAAAAGTTAACTTTTGCTGTGCCGGTAGAATCTGTTATTACTCTTGGATTCCAATAAATTGTTGTTCTTAAATCGGCAACAGCAGTATTAATTTTAGGGTCTGCATAATTTGGAGAGTAAAATTGTTTTGGTTGAAAGATGCCAATGGGCGAATAAGTTACTATACCCGGAGCAAAAGTATTGTTCACATAACCTGGTTCGCCTCTTTTAGTGGTGATAATAATTACTCCACCTCCTCCTCTGCTTCCATAAATTGCTGTGTAACCAATACTTTTAAGTATTTCTACCGTTTTAACATCTTGAGGTGGTATTGAACTTAAAAAATCAGACTCAACATAAATTCCGTCTAATATAATTTGAGCTTCTTTGCCTCTAATCGTCGCAATTCCATTAATTATTTGTAAACCAGCAACTTTACCTTGTAAAGCTTGTTCTAATGAATATGAATTTTGAAAATCTTTTTCGGTTAAAACCCGATCTGCATTTCCTGCTCCATTTAAATTATTAGATTGTTCTACCAAAGGTTTTGTATCTACTACCTTTACTTCACCTAATAAAATTGACCTATTTACAATCCCATTTTTTAACCATTCTTCGTATTGGTTTTTACTATTTTTCAGATAAGCTTCCATAGAGCCGTTTATGTTTACGGTCAAATCCGGAAGGTTTACATTTTTAGCAACAATTTGTGGAGCATTATTATAAAGCTCAATATCAACACCTTTTCTCCCTTTTTCATTTCTAGCCTGAATTACAAATTTTGTGCTGTCAGGAAAATAAAGACTATCTATTTTAAATTCTCCATTAGCATCGGTTTTTTCTTGTATCAAAAATGAAGTTCCTGATGATGAAAATAAAGTTACCTTACCACCAACAACAGGTTTTTTACCCTGAGTTACCTTACCGCTAACAAATAACGTTTTTTCTGGCTTAAATGATAAGGATGGAGTAACGTTATTGATAATATTTCTCCAATTAAAACGTCGCCAACCTTGTGTCATCATTAAAATATCTAAATCAACTAACTTTTGTTCTGTTACATCATGAAAATAATAATTTGGATTTTCTACATATCCTTTAATATCTGAAGTAAGCAATAAATCGGTGAAAATGGAATGTTCTTCATCTTCTGTTACTGGCACTTTTGTTTCATCAGTTATCGCCATAGAAAAAGAACCAATAATAGGTTTACCAGATGGGTCTAAAGCTTTAATATTCAAATTGGTTTTTTCTCTTTTAGTATAGGTTTCTTTATCCGGTTTAACCGATAATGATAATACATTTTTAGGCATCACAAAATGTAATCTCTCTGATAATGGAATCATATTTTCATCAAACAAAGTAAACTGAGTTATACCAGACGGAAACCTATCTTTAGCTAATTTAGCAACAAAGGCAATTCCGTTAAGGTTTGTTTTAGCAGTGTAAATAACGTTTCCTGAATTTTGTGCAATAACAGTGTAGCTTTTACCTTGATTTTTTGACGCATAATTTTGGTTAGCAACCACTTTAACTGTTAAACTGTCTGCCAAACTGTTGATCAAGCCCAATGAAATTCCTTCGGCTTTGCATGCTGGTAAAATGATTTTCTTTTCAGAACCATCTTCAAATTTGACCATCGTAAAATAAGAATTACCCTCTTCTGGAGTTAAACTAAAATAGCCCATTCCAGCATTTCTACTTTCAAAATTTGCTAATTTTTCTCCGTTATTATCAGTAATATATCCTGATATTTTTTGTCCCAAACCATCGGCACCTAAAACTTTAAAAGCAACTCTTCCCCTAACATTATTAATCATATCGCCACCTTCCGGAAAAAACTGAACATCAACCTGATTGCTGGTACTAATAATTGGAATGTATTTATTCACTATTGTATTTGCGGCTATTTTTAAGGAAGTAGAAATTCTGCCATCTTTTGCTAAAAAAGGTTTATCATTAGTAAATTGAATATTGATGTTTCCATCTGCATCTGTAACTGCCTTACCTTTTGCAATATTCCTAAAATCAATTTCTACTTGGTAGCTTACTTCTTTATTGGCGTAAGGAAAACCATCTATATTACTAAAGTTAATTTTTGCCGCAACTTTCTCATTATTTCCTTCTTTACTGTAAGTGTAGTCTGTTTTAGTGATCAATTGGTTTGTCCAGGCGTTTCCAATTTTAACAGTTCTATCAAAATAAAAAGTGTCGCCAAAGTTTCTCATCCAATTGGTGTAAGCTCTTATTCTATAATTACCTTCTTGTAAAGAATCTTTTAACTCAAAATTACCGTTACCAAACCCCGCAACCAATGGGATTCTAAGCGTTTTCTTTACAGAATCACGTCCATTTATTAAATCTACATATAAGATATTACTTTGAGAAGTTGGTGTTAATGTTTGGGCATCAACCACGTAAGCTTTAAACCAAATTTCATCGCCTATGGCATAGTATGGTTTATCTGTATGGATATAAACTTTTTCTTGAACGTTTGTATCCTGATATTTTTGAAAACTTTCTATCGCTTTTTTAAGTAAATCATCATCGGCTATAAAGCCAACAAAACCAATAAAAGCAATGGCTAAAGTCGAAAATACAATTTTTCTATATTTCATTTATTTTAGATTAGGAAAATTAAAAAAGGATTAATGCTATAAAAAATAAAATCCCAGAAAAATTTGAGGTTTTAATACTTTAAAATTGGTTTTTCCACATCATACTTTCTACAGGTTTAGTGGTTTTGTTATTATATTTTGCATCTGATTTAGTATTGTACATGGTTTCTACATCACCCTCTACAACAAAATAAATCAATTGCCCAATGGGCATCCCTGCATAAATTTTAACAGGTTGCGTTGCAGAAATCTCTAATGTCCAGGTGTTACAAAAGCCAACATCACCTTTGCCCGCGGTTGCATGAATATCAATACCCAAACGCCCAGTACTAGATTTTCCTTCTAAAAATGGTACGTGTTTATGCGTTTCTGTATATTCTAAAGTTACACCTAAATATAATGTATTGGGTTGCAACACAAATCCATCTTTTGGAATTTCAAAATGCTCAATTTCATTATGCTTTTTTGCATCTAATTCCCTGCTTTTATAACAGGCTAAATGCTTCCCTAAGTGTACATCGTAAGAATTTGTTCCTAGACATTCTCTTTTAAAAGGTTCTATCACAATTGTTCCTGCATCTATTTCCTTTAAAATGAGCTGATCAGATAATATCATTGTTAAATTTTTGGGTATGCCTAAATTATGATTTATTTAAAATAATTTTGCAGAGAATTTATATATTTAAAAATGCCCATTTCACTTCATGAAAATATTGATCAGGATACCGCAATTGGTCTTTGGCGAATTACAGAATCAAGTATAGATTTAGAATCTCAATTACAACTTAAAACACATGAATTAACGCTTTTAAGTTCTTTAAGCAAAGGGAAACGAAATTTACATTGGTTGGCTACCAGAGTTTTGTTAAGAAAAATGCTAAACACAAACGAATATATAGATTGCAGGGCCGATGAAAATGGTAAACCAATACTAATTAATCATCCTTATCACATTTCATTAAGTCATTCTTACGATTACGCCGCAGTAATGATTAGTAAAACAAAACATGTTGGTATAGATATAGAAATCATTAAAAATAAAATTGAACGAGTTCAAAACAAATTTTTAAGCGCCAAAGAACTTAATGAAATTGATAATATTAACAGGATTGAAAAGTTATACGTTTATTGGTGTGCTAAAGAAGCCTTGTATAAATTAAATGGTAAAAGAGAAACTTCTTTTAAAGATAATATTCTTATAAAACCTTTTAATTATTTGCCTTACGGCGATTTGAGCGCAACAATTGAAAAAGATAATTCTACTGATACTTATGCTGTAAATTATAAAAAAATAGACAATTATATGTTGGGCTACGTTTTTAAATAAACATGAAAAACAAAAAAGTTAACTATCGGGATTGGGGCTTAATGGATTACCAACAAGCTTGGGGCAAGCAAGAGGAGATCTTTTCATCAACTGTAGCCATCAAAACTAAAAATCGTAATGAGCCAGAAAACCAAATTCAAACTGAAAACTTTTTAATTTTTGTGGAGCATCCTCATGTTTATACTTTAGGTAAAAGCGGAAAACCAGAAAATTTATTATTAAATGAGTATCAACTAAAAGAGAGAGAGGCTACTTACTATAAAATAAACCGAGGTGGCGATATTACCTATCACGGTCCTGGGCAAATTGTTGGTTATCCAATTTTAGATTTAGACCATTTTTTTACAGATATCCATCTTTATTTACGAACATTAGAAGAAGCTGTAATTTTAACTTTAAAGGATTATGGAATTGAAGCCGGAAGATACCCAGGTTACACTGGCGTTTGGATAGATGCTGATAATGATAAAGCCCGTAAAATTTGCGCTATGGGCGTAAGATGTAGTCGTTGGGTTACTATGCATGGTTTTGCATTTAATGTAAACACAGATTTAGATTATTTTAAAAATATTGTGCCTTGCGGTATTGATGATAAAGACGTGACTTCTATGCAGAGAGAATTGGGCAAAAAAGTCAATTTAGAGGAGGTTAAAAAAAACTTAAAAAACCATATTTCCGTTCTTTTTGGTATGAAGATTATCAAATAGGAGGAAAATGAAAATTAACTATTTTGCCTTTATGCTTTTTACAGTATTAAATAGTTGTAAAGTAAAATCAAACCAAACAGATAAACCTGAAAATAAAAACTTGAAAACCTATACATATTTAGCTTTAGGCGATTCATATACCATCGGAGAATCGGTAGATTTTGATAAAAACTTCCCTAATCAATTGGCTGTTTTATTAATAAATGATAGCACTTTTATTGAAACCCCTAAGATTATAGCAAAAACAGGTTGGACAACCGATGAATTGATTGCTGCAATTAAAACCAGCTTTTTAAAAGATAAATATGATTTTGTAACGCTTTTAATCGGCGTTAACAACCAATACAGAGGTTATAATATTGATAATTATAAAATAGAATTTAAGCAATTATTAGAAACCGCAATTGCAAAAGCAGGAAATAATCCTCAAAAAGTTTTTGTTTTATCGATACCAGATTATGGCGTTACGCTTTTTGCAGAAAATAGTGATAGAGAAAAAATCAGAAAAGAAATAAATCAATACAATCAAATTGCTAATGATATTTCTAAAGAATTAAATGCCCATTATTTAAATATTACCCAAATTTCTCGGTTAGCAAAAACTGATAATTTGCTTATTGCAGAAGATGGTTTACATCCATCTGCAAAAATGTATAAACTTTGGGTGGCCAGTTTATCAAAACAAGTGGCTTTAAATTTAAAATAGCTGATAAAGTTGAATTTCTAATTGTAATGTCAAAATACATATTTAGTAAAAGAGTATCGCTTCAGGATAAAACCTCGTATACCTTAACATAAAAGCTTTAAATTTTCGTTAAAAAATGTTAATGTTTAGGTTTTACTAAAAAGAAAGATAAATTTGCAAATTATTTAAAAAATGAAGAAATACTTTTTAATATTTTTTATTGCTGTTTTAGGTTTAAGCTCATGTTTAAAGCAAGACAATACTGATCCTTTTGCAGATGCAAAAGCACAATTAGCTAAAGACACCGTTATCATCAGAAAATTTATAACTGATAATAAAATCCCGGCAATTAAAGATGCATCTGGTTTGTTTTATCAAATTATACAGCCAGGTTCTGGTAACATCACTTACACCACCAACACTCAAATCGAAACTATTTATACCGGCAGACTATTAAACGGGACAACTTTTGATAGTTCTGTAGGAAAACCAAATTTTAAAACATCTTTAGGAAGCGTTATAACAGGCTGGCAAATTGGAATCCAGTTAATACAAAAAGGTGGTAAAATAAGATTGATTATACCTAGTGGATATGCTTACGGTACAACCCCAACAGGTACCATTGGCGCAAACTCCATTTTAGATTTCGACATAGAATTAATTAACGTTCAATAAAAATGATAAGAAAATATTTAGGCATTATGCTTTTGGCCATTATTGTGCTAAACTCTTGCAAAAAAGAAACAAGGGATTTAAAAACGATAGAAGACCAGCAGATACAGGCCTTTATTAAATCTAATAACCTTACAGGATTTAGCAAAGATACATCAGGCTTTTATTATCAAATTATAAGCCCTGGTGGTGGCGAACAGGTTAAATATTCTACTTCGGTAATTTTTTCTCAAAAAACCACTTCAATTAATGAAAGTGTAAGTTTTGAAAACTCAATATACACACCTATTAGTAATTATGTGGGTTACATCACTCCCATTTCATGGCGTCAAACTATGATAAGAGCAAATAAGGGTGCTGTTTTAAGAATTTTAACTCCTTCTTATTTAGCTTTTGGTAAAGATGGCTCGGGAACAAGTATTCCTGGTAATTCAATCTTAGATACTAAAATTACTATTGCTAATGATGCCGACAGGCCTACTTATGAAGATAATTTAATTAAAGATTTTTTGTCCACTAATAAAATCACAGCTTTAAAAGATGCTGTAAGCGGTTTATATTATCAGATTATCACACCCGGAACCGGAAATGCTGTTTTAGCAACCTCAACTATTAAAGCTGTTTATACAGGCAGATTGTTAACAGGTGCAATATTTGATCAAGCAGCAACTGCAAACCCTTTAACCATTGCTTTAAGTAGTGTTATTCAGGGTTGGCAAATTGGATTACCTTTTATTAAATCTGGAGGAAAGATTAGATTGTTTATTCCTTCTAAATTAGGATATGGCGCAACTGCCCAATCTATTATTCCAGCTAATTCTATCCTAGATTTTGATATTGAATTAGTTGAGGTAACTAATTAATAGTTTTTGATTAATTTTTAAAAAAGCCTGAAATTATTAGAATTTCAGGCTTTTTTGTTTCGTGGGTTCTACCGTCCAATCCGGGCTTTCGTAGAAGACCAAGTTTTTTTTACGCTTTAGTCTAAGCAGGGTCTCTCGCAGAGGACCCTGCGTTTTTTACGCTTCCTGTATTAGCGAGGGTCTGTCATAGAGGACCATGCTCCGTTTAAACATCTTTAATTTCGTCTTAAATATTTTTTATGATTAAAATATCTACATTGTGGCTTTCTATTGAATTAACGCAGGGTCCTCTTCGAGAGACCCTGCTCGAACAGAAAGTAGCTAACTGATTAGTAAAATATTAGTCTTTTGATGAATGTTTGTAAATATTTGAAAATATTTATTTTGACTTAATACTAAAGGTGAAAAATCAATTTACTTAATCTATCAATTTTATATTAGTTCTTAAATATTGTCCATCTCTAATATTAAATATGATTTCCTCTCTTGATATTTGATGGTTATTAATATATTGCTCATTAACAAATTTCCATACTAATAAGTTCTCTTCTGGAAGATAACCAATGTCAATAGCAGTCCTATCTTTTAAAAAATCCTTTTCTATAGCTTTTTTCTTTATCTCAGAAAAGGGAATTATCTTTTTAAATGTATTTTTCTTTAAGATAGGGAAATCAATATCTTTTAGGATATTTCCATTTCTATCAAGCTTAAGTGTGGAAGAATACATTGAAATGCCGGCTTTTAGATTACGATATGAAAAGCAGAGATAATAAGCAGTCTCATACTCTGACTCAGGATTTCTTTTTTTTAATTCCTCTAAATCTACTATTTGTCCATTTATCAAGTTGAAACTTTTAAAGACATTATTACCCACTCTCTTCTTCAAATATAACTTCACCTTTTTTGATATTGGATTTGGCAAATCATTCAGTGATCTTATAATTTTTGGTTCATATTTAAAAAACACAATAGAACCACACTCAGATGAAAAGTAATTTTGGGAATTCTTTAAGAAATACTTATTCTCTTTAATCTTAACAACCAAAGTATCTTTGTTTTTAAGATCTAATTCTTTAGATATATAGTTATACCTAAGCATGTTAACAACTACTTTATAATTAGAATTTAAATTTGAGTCAGTGAACTTGGTTTTAAAATATCCGTTTTTATCAGACATTCCATTACTTAAAAAAGTATTTTGGTTAAGAATAACCTTTGCATAAATTCCTCTTATTGGCTCATTATTTTTAGAATTTACAAATTTCACTATTGATTGGGAGTAGCAAGTAGTGTAAGCCAAAAAAAATAAAATTATATTTAGTTTTTTCATTTTGAATATCCAACTTCCTTTAGAATTTATTACAATACTTTATTTCTTAAATAAGAAAACACTAAATATAACATTTAAAAAAATGAAGTTAATTTTATTCCCTTTTCAAAACCCTCTCCAAAACCAACCCAAATCCAATTACTAATACACAACCAAAAAGATTGAGCCATAAATAAGCCATCCAATCAAATTTATAGGCTATAAAAACAAAAACTTCTGTTAATAATGCAGCGTAAAAAACGGCTTTTCCTCCGATAGATTTTACATAAAAAGCCACTAGAAAAACACCTAAAATTGTTCCGTAAAATAACGAACCTAAAATATTTACGGCTTCTAACAAATTGCCTAATTTACTGGCAAATAAAGCCATCGTGATACTCACAATTCCCCAAAAAAGGGTGGTGAGTTTACTGATGTTTAAATATTTAGAATCGCTACCGGTTTTATTGATTAAGCGTTTATAAATATCTACAGAAGTGGTGGAAGCTAAAGAATTTAATGCGCTTGCGGTAGAACCCATAGAAGCCATACAAACAATAGCAATCAATAAACCGACTAATCCCTTTGGGAGATATTTGGTAACAAAGGATAGAAAAACATAATTAGTATCGTCTAAATCGGCGTTTTTATCATTCTTTTTCATCACAGCCAAAGCTTCTGCTCTTTTTAGCTGAAGACTTTTATTAGCTTTTTTAACCTCAGCACTCGCATCGGCAACATTTTTTTTGTTGTTGAGCGCATTTTCTAAAGCAATTACTTTTGTCTTTTTATCGGCGAAAGCCAAATCAAAACTTTTTTGCTTTTCTTTAAACTCTGCCTTATAGCTAGAATTTTCAATCTTATTTAGCTCTACACTATTAAAAAAAACAGGGGGTTTTTCATATTGATAAAAGGCGAAAACCAATATCCCAATTAATAAAATTAAAAACTGCATGGGTATTTTTAACATGGCGTTCATCAATAAACCCATTCTGCTTTGCCCAACAGAACTTCCGGTTAAATATCGCCCAACCTGAGATTGATCTGTACCAAAATAAGATAATTGTAAAAACAAACCTCCAAGAATACCTGTCCAAACGGTGTATTTATTATCCAAATCAAATGTCCAGTCTATTACGTTCATTTTATCCATTTTACCGGCAATATCTAAAGCTTTTACAAAGCCTACGTTTTGTGGTAATAGGCTAACCACTACAAAGCCAGCAAAAAATAACCCTGAAAATATGATGCTCATTTGCAGCATCTGAGTATAGGAAACTGCTTTTGTGCCTCCATAAACAGTATATAAAACCACTACGCTACCTATAAATAAGGTGGTATAAGTAGTATCTATATTTAAGATGGTTGATAAAATAATGGAAGGTGCATAAATTGTAATCCCTGTAGAAAGTCCACGTTGAATTAAAAACAAAAAAGCTGTTAACGCCCTGGTTTTTAAATCGAACCGTTGTTCTAAAAACTCGTAAGCGGTATAAACTTTAAGCTTATGGTAAATGGGAACAAAAGTGATACAGAGGATAATCATTGCAAGCGGCAGCCCGAAGTAAAACTGCACAAATCGCATTCCATCGGCGTAAGCTAGACCCGGGGCAGAAAGGAAAGTTATTGCGCTTGCCTGGGTTGCCATAACAGATAAACCCACGCTATACCAAGGCATAGAACGGTCGCCAAGTAAATAACCGTCTATATTTTTTTGACCCCGACTTTTATAAATTCCATAAATTACAATAAACAAAATGGTACAAGAAAGTACAATCCAGTCTATATAACTCATGAAAAACGGTAAGTAATTAGATTAAAAATAAGAATAAGTAGAACCAACCAACATAAAACAATAGTGTAAAATTGGTTCCAGCTCTTTATAAATGGAGGTAGTTCTTGGTTATTTAGCTTTTTCACGACTTTTATTGATCAGGTACTGGAAAAGTCCACCAGTTAACAAGCCTAAAATTGCTCCAATAATTACTTGACCTACTGCCAAACCCGTTAAAGCACCGCAAACTAAACCTATAACATAATATACCCAATTGTAATCTTGAAAATCTATATTCTCTTCCATAGTCATTATTCTTTTGTGCAAATTTAATCAAAATATTTATTCTGTTTAGTGATTGAAGGAATGAATTTTGAAGAATTGAATGAAATAATTACTGAAGGAATGAATTTTGAGGGATTGAATGAATATCTTTAAAGATGAATGATTCAAATATCAAACACTTAAACTTTACATAAATTCAATCATCCTATCATTCACTAATTCAAAATTTAATAACATTCAATCATTCTAAAAATTACGAATTCAAAATTTTATACCATTAAACCCTTCTATCATTTACTAATTCAAAATTAGTTACTATTCAAAATTAAAACCTCATGAAAGAAACTGAAAAGCTTAAAAATCCTCAAATATGGAGAAAATGGGGCCCTTATTTATCTGAAAGACAATGGGGAACTGTCCGTGAGGATTATAGTGAAAATGGTGACGCCTGGGATTATATCACTCATGATATGGCGAGAAGTAAAACCTATCGTTGGGGCGAAGATGGAATTGGAGGTTTAAGTGATGATAATCAGCTTTTATGTTTGGCTACTTCTTATTGGAATGGTGAAGATGATATTTTAAAAGAACGACTTTTTGGCTTAACCAATAAGGAAGGAAACCATGGTGAGGATGTAAAGGAAATGTATTATTATTTAGATAATGTTCCTTCTCATAGTTACATGAAGTTTTTATACAAATACCCCCAAACAAAATTCCCGTATGAAAAACTACTGAAAGAAAACCAGAAAAGAGGAAAACAAGATCCAGAATTTGAATTAATTGATACTGGTATTTTTGATGATGATAAATATTTTGATGTTTTTACAGAATATATTAAAGAAAACGAGAACGATATTTTAATACAATATACCATTCATAATAGAGGAAGCAAAAAAGCTAATTTACATTTTTTACCCACCCTTTGGTTTAGGAATACCCTAGAATGGAGCGAAGCAGATAAACCAACTATTTCGCCCATGGACAGTAAGGTTTTATTGCTTCAAACCAAAAAATTGGGTAATTATTATTGTTATTTAGAGGAAGAAACAACATTGCTATTTACAGAAAATGAAAGCAACGATAAAAAATTATACGGAGTAGAAAATAAAGTACCCTATGTTAAGGATGGTATTCATGAATTTGTGGTAAATGGCAATAAAGATGCTGTTAGTCCACAACAGAGCGGCACAAAAGCAGCAATTTATTATCAAAAAGAAATTTTAGGTAAAAAAAGTATTACCATTAAGCTTCGTTTAACCGATAAAAAAATAGAAAATCCGTTTAAAGATTTCGATAAAATTTATAAACAGCAACTGGCTTTTGCCGATGAATTTTATAAAGAAAAACATGAAAATAAAAATGAAGACGAAAAACTTGTACAACGCCAGGCTTGGGCCGGAATGTTATGGAGCAAGCAATTTTACTTATACTACGTTAAAAATTGGCTAGAAGGAGACAAAAACGAACCTTCGCCACCACAAAATCACCAGAATGGAAGAAACAATGATTGGAAACACTTTATGGCTGCGGATATTATTTCTATGCCAGATAATTGGGAGTATCCGTGGTTTGCTTCCTGGGACTTAGCTTTTCATTGTATTCCGCTGGCAACTATAGATATTCGGTTTGCTAAAGACCAACTTTTATTACTCATTATGGAACGTTACATGCATCCAAACGGGCAATTGCCAGCTTATGAATGGAATTTTAGCGATGTAAATCCACCGGTACATTCTTTGGCGGCTTGGAAAGTTTACAAAATGGAAAGAGATCAAACCGGTAATGGTGATATCGAATTTTTACAAAAAGTTTTTCATAAACTCATCTTAAATTTTAATTGGTGGGTAAACCAAAAAGATACAGAAGGCAATAACATTTTTGAAGGTGGTTTTTTAGGTTTAGATAATATTGGAGTTTTTGATCGTAGCAAACCTATGCCAGGCGGCGGAATTTTGGAACAATCTGACGGTACAAGTTGGATGGCAATGTATGCATTAAGCATGATGCGCATTGCTATGGAAATTTCTTATCACCATCCTGTTTATGAAGATATGACCATAAAATTTGCCGAACATTTCTTTTACATAGCTGGGGCAATGGCAAACATGAATAATACGGAAGGCGCTGGACTTTGGGACGAAGAAGATGGTTTTTATTACGACATGCTACATACGCCAGATGGCGGCTGGAAACGCTTAAGATTAAGAACCTTAGTAGGATTATTGCCCATGATTGCTGTAGAAGTAATTGAAGAAAAAAATTGGGACAAACTACCCAAATTAGTAGCTCATATCCGATGGTTTACAGAACAAAGGCCAGATTTAGCAAAATTGGTAAGTAATTGGGTTGGGCAAGATGGAAATGGAAACATGCAACTTTTAAGCTTACTACGCGGCCACAGAATGAAGTGCCTGCTGCGTAGAATGTTAGATGAAAACGAATTTTTATCTCCTTTCGGCATACGCTCTATCTCTAAAATTTATGAAAAAAACCCGTTCGAGATTGAAATAGAAAAGGAGACTTTTAATGTAAAATATACTCCGGCGGAAAGTGATACTGGTATGTTTGGCGGAAATAGTAATTGGCGTGGCCCTATATGGATGCCAGTAAATTATTTATTAATTGAATCCATGCATCGTTTTCACGATTATTATGGCGATGATTTTAAGATAGAAATGCCTGCAAATTCTGGAAATTATACTACCCTTAAAGAGTCTGCCAACCAAGTTGCAAAACGTTTAACTTCTATCTTTTTGAAAGATGCAAATGGTAAAAGAGTAGTATTTGGAGATTATAAAAAATTGCAGGAAGATCCTCATTTTAAAGATTATATTGTTTTTCACGAATATTTTAATGGAGATAATGGCAAAGGTTTAGGAGCAAGCCACCAAACTGGCTGGACGGGTTTGGTGGCTATGTTGATTTGATTTACAAAATAGACTTACGAAGTTTTTAAAAATTCGTAAGTCTTAAATGAGTTTTTTTTGTGTAAAGGATTGAAGAGGAAATCCTTTTGTGAGGAACGATCAAAAGATTGAAACGAAAAGCCTGACCCAATCCGCTAGCTAGCGGATTGGGGAACGCCCAAATGATTTTACCAATTGTCAGTTTAATGATAAAAACTAATTTTAATCTATACCAACAATTTATAGAATCTATTTAGACAAAATTAATAAGAGAAATTTTACTAGAAATATTCATTTAACTTTTTTTGAATTGGTGTTGCTATTTCAAAAGTATTTTTGGATATTTGCAAACTCTTTGTGAAAAGGGGTTTAACAGAAACAACAAAACAGTCATGTCAAGAATTTGTGATTTAACAGGAAAGAAGACGTTAGTGGGTAACAGAGTATCTCACTCTAACATCAAAACAAAGCGTAAATTTTACCCTAATCTTCAGATGAAGCGTTTTTACCTTCCCGAAGAAGACAGATGGATTACCTTAAAGGTATCAACATCGGCAATTAAGACCATCAATAAGATTGGTATTACAGAGGCAATAAACAGGTTCGTTTTAAAAGGAACAATTTAATTAAAATATAAAACCCGAATATAATGGCTAAGAAGGGAAACAGAGTTCAGGTAATTTTAGAGTGTACCGAACATAAAGGAAGTGGAATGGCTGGAACATCTAGATACATTACCACAAAAAACCGTAAAAATACTCCAGAAAGGTTAGAGGTTAAAAAATTTAATCCTGTTTTGAGAAAAGTTACAGTTCACAAAGAAATCAAATAATTGACGGCTAATTTATTAGCGTAAAAAATATTTAACATGGCAAAGAAAGTTGTTGCAACATTAAAAACCGGCAAAGGTAAAGAGTATTCTAAAGTAATTACTATGGTAAGATCACCAAAAACTGGTGCTTACTCTTTTAAAGAAATGATTGCTCATAATGATCACATTAAGGATGCAATTGTAGTTGCTAAAGAAGGCGTTACAGAATAATCATTTTTTGAAGATATATAAGCCATCCTGAAAATTTAGGATGGCTTTTTTTGTTTAAATTTATCGACTATGGGATTATTTGATTTCTTTAAGAAAAAAGAAAAAACTGTTGAAGAACAAGATTCTTTAGATAAAGGTCTGGAGAAAACCAAGGATAATTTTTTCTCTAAAATAAGTAAAGCAGTTGTTGGCAAATCTACTGTTGATGATGAAGTGCTGGATAATTTAGAAGAGATTTTAGTAACTTCTGATGTTGGCGTTTCTACTACGTTAAAAATTGTTGACCGCGTTCAAAACCGTGTAGCAAAAGATAAATACACCAATGTTTCTGAACTGAATAATATTTTAAGAGAAGAAGTACAAGCGCTTTTAGAAGAAAATAACAGTACCGATTTTGAGCAAATGGATTATGGTTCTCATAAACCTTATGTGATTATGGTAGTTGGTGTAAATGGCGTCGGCAAAACAACAACAATTGGTAAGTTGGCTTATCAGTTAAAACAAGCTGGACAAAAAGTAGTAATCGGCGCAGCCGATACTTTTAGAGCTGCAGCTGTAGAACAAATTCAGCTTTGGGGGAAAAGAGCAGATGTTCGTGTAGTTTCACAAGGAATGAATGCTGATCCGGCATCTGTGGCTTTTGACACCATTCAATCTGCTATTGCAAATAACGAAGATGTGGTAATTATTGATACTGCTGGCCGTTTACATAATAAAGTTGGTTTAATGAACGAACTTTCTAAGATTAAAAAAGTAATGGATAGGGTTGTGCCCGGTGCACCTCATGAAATTTTATTGGTTTTAGATGCTTCAACAGGCCAAAATGCAATTGAACAGTGTAAACAATTTACACAAGCAACGGATGTAAATGCTTTGGCTTTAACAAAATTAGATGGAACTGCGAAAGGTGGTGTAGTTATCGGAATTTCTGATCAATTTAAAATTCCGGTTAAATATATTGGAGTTGGTGAAAAGATGACGGACCTTCAACTTTTCAACAAAAAAGAATTCGTTGACTCGTTATTTAAAGGTTAAGAAAGAGAATTAGAATGAGAGTAAAAGATAGACAGATTAAGGATTTAGTTAAACCTCGTGTAAATGTTATTACGCTTGGTTGCTCTAAAAATACCTACGATTCTGAAGTGTTGATGGGACAACTACAAGGCAACAAAATTAATGTGGTTCACGAGGCAAATGATGTTCGTGACAACGATATTATTATTATTAATACTTGTGGATTTATTGATAATGCCAAGCAAGAATCTATTGATACTATCTTACAATATAGTGATTTAAAACAAGAAGGTAAAGTTGGAAAAGTAGTAGTTACAGGTTGTTTATCAGAACGTTATAAACCTGAACTTTCTGCAGAAATTACAAATGTTGATTCTTGGTTTGGCACAAATGATTTGCAGAGTTTATTAAATTCTATTGGTGCTGATTATAAACATGAACTAATTGGAGAGCGTTTATTAACAACGCCGTCGCAATTTGCTTATTTCAAAATTGCTGAAGGCTGTAACAGACCTTGTTCTTTTTGTGCGATTCCGTTAATGCGTGGAATGCATGTTTCAAAGCCTATTGAAGATTTAGTTAGGGATGCAAAACATTTAGCAAAAAATGGAACTAAAGAGTTGATTTTAATTGCTCAGGATTTAACTTATTATGGCTTAGATTTATATAACCAACGTAAGCTTGGGGATTTAATGCGTCAACTTTCTGATGTGGATGGAATTGAGTGGATTAGGTTACAATACGCTTATCCAAGTGGTTTCCCAATGGATATTTTAGACGTAATGAACGAACGTTCTAACATTTGTAAATATTTGGATATGCCGCTACAACATATTTCTGATGATATGTTAAAATCTATGCGTCGCGGAACTACCAAGCAAAAAACTATAGATTTAGTCAATAAAATAAGAGATAAAGTTCCAAATATCGCCATGCGTACTACTTTAATTTGTGGCTACCCTGGCGAATCAGAAAGAGATTTTGAAGAAATGAAAAACTGGGTAGAAGAAACTCGTTTTGATCGTTTGGGTTGCTTCACTTATTCTCATGAAGAAAAAACTCATGCTCATGATTTAGCTGATGATGTTGCACAAGAAGTAAAAGAGCAACGTGTAGAAGATGTTATGGAAATTCAGCAAGCAATTTCTTTTGACTTAAACCAACAAAAAGTAGATAAAACTTTTAAGGTTTTAATCGATAAAAAAGAAGGAGATTATTTTGTTGGACGTACCCAATTCGATTCTCCAGAAGTGGATAATGAGGTTTTGATTGATGCGAAAAGTAATTATGCAACTCCCGGAACTTTTGTTAACGCTAAAATAGATCGAGCAGAAGACTTTGATCTTTATGGTACAATTGTCAAATAATTGATGTAAAAAATCTAAATTCTGATTTTTGGTTATTTTCGTAATTAATGGAAGCACAATATATTGATTACGATGAAACTCGATGTTTTTCGGCTACAGTAAATCGATTACTAGCCAGAGACGAAAAAATTAAACCTTTCATCAATCAATTTCCTGATTTAAAAACCTTTGAAAAGATAATTGCTGAAAGAAAATTCAATGGAAATAGAGAAGAATTAGTTGATGTTTTAAATAATCAATATCAAAACATAGTAACTTCTGATTTATTAAATCAGCATATCGAATCGCTAAAAAACGAGAATACTTTTACCATTACCACAGGCCATCAACTCAATATTTTTACTGGTCCGCTTTACTTTATTTTCAAGATTGTTTCTGCAATCAATCTAGCTAAAGAATTAAAATCTGCTTTTCCCGATAAAAATTTTGTCCCTGTTTATTGGATGGCGACAGAAGATCATGATTTTGAAGAAATTAACCACACTTACTTATCAGGCAAAAAAATAGAATGGAAAAACAATAAAACTGGGGCAACCGGTAGGTTAAATACTAAATCGATAATTAAAGCTTTAAATGATTATAAAGGTGTTTTAGGGATTTCCGATAATGCACAAAAGCTTTCAGAAATTGTTTCTAATGCTTACGCCGAGGATAAATCGCTCGCACAAGCAATACAATATTTAGCAAACGAACTTTTTGGAGAATATGGATTAGTGATTATTGATGCTGATGATAAAACACTAAAATCTCAATTTGCGGATATTATTGAGAAAGATATAATTCAACAAAACAGCTTCAAAAATATAGAAGAAAGCAGTAAGAAATTAGCTGAAATTGATATTCATGCTCAAGTAAATCCAAGAGAAATTAACTTCTTTTATTTGATTGATGGTTTACGGGAACGTATAGTTTTTGAAGATGAAAAGTATCAGGTTTTAAATGCTGATATTTCTTTTACAGAAGAAGAGCTTAAAAAAGAAATCAAAGAAAATCCCGAAAGATTTAGCCCAAACGTAGTGATGCGTCCGCTTTACCAGGAAGTGATTTTGCCTAATTTAGCTTACATAGGCGGCGGCGGCGAGTTGGCCTATTGGCTACAATTAAAATCTAATTTCGATTTTTACAGGGTTAATTTCCCTTTGCTAATCCTAAGAAATTCGGCGATGATTGCTGACGAAAAATCTGTTGCTAAGCTGCATAAATTAAATTTGGCTTTCGCCGATGCTTTTAAGTCTACTGAAGTTTTAAAGAAAGAATATGTTGGCGCACATTCGTTACACGTTTTAAATTTGAAAAGCGAATGGGAACAACTTCAATCAATTTTTGAAAGCTTAAAATCAAGAGCTGCTAATGTTGATCCTACTTTAAAACCAAGTACAGAAGCTGTTGAAGCTCGTTTAAAAAAAGCCATTGATAGCCTAGAAAAGAAGTTGATGCGGGCAGAGAAAAGGAATTTTTCTGAAGCTATGATTGATATTGAAAAGTTAAAAAGTCAACTATTTCCAAATGGTGGTTTACAAGAAAGGAAGGAAAATTTTGGTTTATTTTATATTAAATACGGTAAAGATTTTATCCCTCAGCTTATTAAAAAATTTAAACCCTTAGATTTTAAGTTTACTATTTTACACTAAAACAAGCTTAATACTCCAAAATATATACTTTAACATGAGGCTATCAAACAATAAAATTTTAATTACCGGAGGCGCAAGTGGTATTGGCTTTGCGTTAGCAGAAAGATTTATTTCAGAAAATAATCAAGTAATTATTTGTGGGCGAAGAGCCGATGTTTTGAAAGAAGCACAAGAAAAACTTCCTTCTATTACTACAAAAGTATGTGATCTTTCTGTTGAATCAGAAAGAATATCGCTTTTTAATTGGATTAGTGATCATCATCCTGACCTTAATATGCTGGTAAATAATGCTGGGATTCAAAATTGGATGAATATTACCGATTCCGATTTTTATCAAAAAGCAAATCAAGAAATTACCACCAATATTACAGCCCCTATTCAT
Source organism: Sphingobacteriales bacterium (assembly GCA_038237895.1). Taxonomy (GTDB): domain Bacteria; phylum Bacteroidota; class Bacteroidia; order Sphingobacteriales; family Sphingobacteriaceae; genus Pseudopedobacter. Next base: position 34,840 of record JBBRYE010000011.1, read on the forward strand.
TTGATCAACTTATTTATCGAGTTAAAATCTTTGGATACCATCATCAATATAACATCAGGTTTATCTTTTGTACCACTTACAAAAGTTCCGGTTTATTCTGCTAGTAAAGCCTTTTTTCATTCTTTCACTCTTTCTTTACGACATTTATTAAAATCAAAAAATATTGAAGTAATAGAAATGATTCCTCCAGCTTTAAATACAGATCTTGGCGGAAAAGGGATTCATGATGGCAGCCCTGATGTGAGCATTTTTATTGAGTCCGTTTTTCAGCAAATGAAAGATGGGAAAGATGAATTAACTTTCGGTTTTAGTGAAATGCTAGCAAATGCTAGCCAGGAAGTTGTTAAGGCAACTTTTAAAAACATGAATCAATAAATGGAATTTTACACTTTCTCAGAAGAAACTTTAAGAGATTTTACCCAATCTGTTTTTAAAAAAATGGGCTGTTCTAACGAGCATTCAATTTTAGCAACTGATGTTTTAATTAAAGCTGATTTACGAGGAATAGATTCTCATGGAGTTGCAAGATTAACTGGTTATGTTAGGCTTTGGGAAAAAGGGAGAATAAATCCAAAACCAAATATTAAAGTAATTCATGAAACTGCAACCACAGCAACCGTTGACGGCGATGCCGGTTTAGGATTAGTAGTTGCACCTTTTGCAATGGATTTAGCCATAAAAAAAGCAAAAGAATTTGGCTCTGGCTGGGTAGCTGTAAAAAACTCAAATCATTTTGGTATTGCGGGCTATCATGCTTTAAAAGCCGTAGAAAACGACATGATTGGTTATGCTTTAACCAATGCCAGCCCGCTAGTTGCGCCCACTTTTTCTAGTGAGCGGATGTTAGGTACAAACCCAATCTGTTATGCTTTCCCGGCTGGAAAATTCCCTCCTGTTGTTGTTGATATGGCAACTTCTACTGCTGCCAACGGCAAATTAGAAATAGCTCAACGTGAGGGTAAAAACGTTCCCGAAGGTTGGATACAAGATAAAAATGGTAATGCAGCTTTAAAACCTGCAGATTTAAAAAATGGTGGCTCTCTTTTGCCTTTAGGTTCTGATAAAGAACATGGTAGCCATAAAGGTTTTGGTTTGAGCGCAACTGTTGACATTCTTTCTGCGGTTTTATCTGGCGCAAGTTATGGTCCATGGGCTCCACCTTTTGTGGCTTTTATGGATCCACTGCCTAATCAGCCAGGAGAAGGTTTGGGTCATTTTTTGGGAGCGATGCGAGTAGATGGTTTTAGACCAATTGAAGATTTTAAAACCAATATGGATAATTGGATCCAACGTTTTAAGGATGCAAAACCTATAGATGAAAACCAAAAAGTTATCATCCCCGGAGAACCTGAAAATTTAGCTGAAAAAGAAAGAAAAATTAATGGAATTCCAATTATTGATGCTGTAGTTAATGATTTAAATGAAATTGCTGAGAAACTTGGTATATCTAAATTGAAATAAACTATTTTAAATATTTAAAAGAATTCTTTATCAAAAGCAAATAGCCTTAGTTTATAAACCCGATTGGACGAAAAGCCCGGATTGCTGTGTTTTGATAGTGCTTTGGCAAAAGCAAACGGACTTGTAGGGAAAGCGGGACTGCTTTTAGTTAACACCCGTTACAGTATCTTTTCTAATCAATTTAATCTTCTCCTTTTTTTATTTTTTTGTATAAAACAGGAGGAATAATACTCTTAATTAACGATTTAACCTTGTCTTTTCCACTGGGTGTAAAGGCTATTTTATCAATCTCGTTGTTTTTGCGTTCTTGAAAAAGTGTATTGTGCTTGGCGTTGTGGTTAATTTCTGATGATGGTCTTCCGTTAGAATAATAATACAATGCTAAAGATTTTCTGCTTCTATCTTCCGGACAATTTAAAGCATCTGGATGGCCGTGATAAGAAAAATCTGTAGTAGAAAAAATAGCTAATTTATTAAAAGTTGGCAATATTTTCTTTTCGCAGTTTTCCATATTTTTATCCCATAGTTCGAAAAAACCGCCATATTCTTCTTTCCAATCTTTATTTAAATAGACCAAAACGTTAATTCTACGGTCTAATTTTAACTGTGGGTGTTTATTAAAATCGGCGTGAACTTTAAGTAAACCACCTCTTTTTATTTCATGTTGCCCACCTCCAAAAAAATATGGATCTCCTGTTAATGGCTCTTCAATTCCTGTTAAAATCTGCAAAAAATTTAAGAAGGGTTCAGAATTTAAAAAGTGCATAAAAGACCTAGTTTCTTCGCTAAAATCATTTTCGCCTTTACCAGCAAATTTAATTTGCTTTTGATCTTTGTATGAGATACTATCTTTTTTTGATAAATCGGGAAACTCTTCTAAGATTTTACTTAATAGATCTGGGTTAAAAAAGTCATCGAAAGAAATACTTGGAAATGGATTTGCTGAAAGATAAGCTGCCTGATTTTGTTGAGCTAATTTAATTAAATCTTTATTCTCGATATTTAAATATTTCGACATATTAGTTCCAGATTTGATATTTTATTTATTAAATATACAGTTTGGAATTCTAATCGCAACATTTAAGAAAAATATTCACTTTCAATAAAAAAGCTTTCAATAAAATTGAAAGCTTTTGAGGTGGAGAATGCCGGATTCGAACCGGCCGCCTCTTCACTGCCAGCGAAGCGCTCTAGCCAAATGAGCTAATCCCCCAATTTAATATTTAAAACATGCAAACCGCCCATCCCTTTCAAGCAGAGCAAAGCGCTCTAACCAAATGAGCTAATCCCCCTTTTAATGAGTCGGCAAATATATAAAATTTAAATAATTCTAAATCTCTTAATTATATTTGAGCAAAAATATTGATGCCAGAAATATTAATCGGTCTTTTTGTTTTAGGAATACTTTTATCCCCACAAATATTAGCCTATAAATTTGCGCAACATTTGGGTAGAAATCCTTGGTTTTGGTTTTGGATTTCTTTTATTCTCCCTTTTATATCTCTCCTTATACTAATGTTTATACCTGATTTAGAAGAGGACAAAAAGTATGTTCCAAGAAAAAAGCTCGGTAAACTGAACTTTTAAATTCTATTTATCCATAAAAGGATAATCTGTATAGCCTTTTTCTCCAGGAGTATAAAATGTATCCATATCTGGCTCATTTAATTTTGCTCCAGCTTTGTAACGTTCTAATAAATCTGGATTTGCTAAATACGGACGACCAAATGCTATTAAATCTGCTGATTTATTTTCTAATGCTTCAGCAGCTTTTTTATCATCAAAATTACCGCAAAGTATTAATGTGCCCTCAAAATTTTCTCTGATATTTATTCTAACATTATCAGGAAGTTCAGTTGAACCCATTGCAGAATGATCTAGAATGTGGATATAAACCAATTCTAACTTATTCAATTCTTTAGCTAAATAATCATAAGTTTCTTCCATTTCTGGGTAAGCTCTCATATCATTAAATGCTCCGTTTGGTGAAAGTCTAATACCAACTTTTTCAGCACCAATTGCCTCAATAGATTTTTCTACAATTTCTAATAAAAATTTAGATCTGTTATGCAAACTTCCGCCATATTCATCATTACGATTATTACTATTTGGATTCAAGAATTGCTCAATTAAATACCCATTAGCTCCATGAATTTCTACCCCATCAAAACCTGCTTCAACTGCAAGTTTTGAGGCATTTACATATTCTTCAATTGCTTCATAAACCTCATTTGTTGACATTTCTTTAGGTAAATCGTTTTCCTTCATCCCCTCCTTGTCTGTATACATTTGCCCTTCAGCAATAATTGCAGATGGCGCTAAAATTTCTGCTCCTTCTGGTAAATTAAGATGATGAGCAATTCTGCCGCAATGCATTAACTGCAAAAATATTTTTCCGCCTTTTTTATGAACTGCATCAGTTGTTAATTTCCATCCATCAACATGATGTTGATTATACATTGCAGGAATACGTGGATAGCCTAAGCCGTTTGCAGATGGTGAAGTACCCTCTGTTATTATTAAACCTGCTCCTACCCTTTGTCCATAATATTCTGCCATTAATTCGTTTGGGATATTATGTTCTACAGCTCTAGAACGAGTCAGAGGAGCCATTATAGCTTTATTTTTTAATTCAATTTTACTTAATTGATAATTTTCGAAAAGTGGATTTGCCATTATAATTGTTTAATGTTTAAACAAATATTAGCAATTATGTTTCCAAAAACTATAGCAATAAAAGAAATGACTTTTCTTAAGTAATGATGACTAAATATAAAAACTAAGAATTTATAATGGCTATTCTTCCTCCAGGTATTTATAATTTAAAAGATAGGTAATGACGTTTTTTAATTGCGATGAATTTTGAAAATCATCATCAATTTGTATAATTTGTTGATAATTGATAAAATTGGACCCATTATGCAAAACATTATCAGAAAATGTGTTTAAAGATGCATCTAAAATTTGTTGTTGGTTCTTTTTAACCCTGTTTAACAAATCTATATTTAACTCGGCAATTTCTTTACCCTCGGTTTTAAAAAATTTGATTATAAATCTTGTAGTCTTATCTCCTTCTAGCTTTATCGTTTTAGTGGTATATTTTCCAACCAATTTATCTTCGCATTTAATTTGCTGATTATCAATAATAATATTTTTTATTGAGTCGTCTGCCAAATTGAGTGTATTATTTGCAGAGCTTACCTTACTTACCAGTAGGATAAAAAAAATGATGAAAATCTTTTTCATAATAGAATAGATAAAACACTTTATACGAAAGAAACTAAAAATAGATACAAATTATTTCATTTTTTATATCACAATATTAATAATCCTTCCTTTAACAACAATCACCTTTTTAGGGTATTTTCCATCAAAATATTTGGTAATTTTTTCTTCTTTCAAAATGATTTCTTCTACCTCTTTTGGTTCTAAAGTTAAAGCCAAATTGATACTCGTCTTGGTTTTTCCGTTGATAGAAACCGGATAATTAAATTCATTTTCTATCAAATGATTTGGATTAAAAATCGGGAAAGGAGTGTATGATAAAGTTCCTGCTACGTTGCCTAATAATTGCCAAAGCTCTTCGCAAATATGTGGTGCATAAGGCGAAAGTATAATTACCAAATCTTGTAATATTACCCTTTTATTAGATTTTAAATCTGTTAACTCGTTAACGGCAATCATAAAACTAGAAACCGAAGTATTGAAAGAAAAACGTTCTACATCATCTTCTACTTTTTTAATAATCTTATGCAAAGTTTTTAATTCTGCCTTTGTTGGTGCTTCATCAGAAACCGAGAAATTAAAGTTTTCATCATGAAATAATTTCCAGAATTTCCTTAAGAATTTAAAAACACCTTCAATTCCGTTGGTATTCCAGGGTTTACTTTGCTCTAACGGACCTAAAAACATTTCGTACATACGCAAAGTATCCGCACCATAACGTTCTACCAAATCATCTGGGCTAACCACATTAAATTTGGATTTAGACATTTTTTCTACTTCGCTTCCGCAGATGTATTTGCCATTTTCTAAAATGAATTCAGCATTTTTATATTCTTCTCTTGAAGCTTTAAATTTTTCTACATCTAAAATATCATTCTCTACAATGTTGACATCAACGTGATGTTCTGTAAATAATATGTTCTGTAAAGAAATAGTCAAAATACCATCACCTTTTTTATAAGGTATTCCCCACTTTTCTAACAAATCATACCCTAAAGTTTGACTATGTACATACTCATTTCTTAAGGTTTTAGAAATATAATATTGAATAGGATTATAACCCTCCTCTAATAAACTTATTCTATAAACAAAATTACTCCTCCCCTGAATCATCCCTTGGTTAATCAGCTTTTTAAAAGGTTCTTCTTCGGTTACATAACCTAAATCTTTCAAAAATTTATTCCAGAAACGGCTGTATAAAAGGTGTCCGGTTGCATGTTCGCTACCGCCAATGTATAAATCAACATCTTTCCAATAAGCAATTTTATCACTATCGGCGAAAGCCTGATTATTATTGGCATCCATATAACGATACCAATACCAACTGCTGCCTGCCCAACCCGGCATGGTGCTTAGTTCATATTCATATTCGTCTTTATATTTCCAATCTTTTGCTCTTCCTAAAGGTGGTTCGCCACTTTCTGTTGGTAAATATTTATCAACTTCTGGCAATAACAAAGGCAATTCTTCCTCCTTAATTAAATAAGGTAAACCATTATTAAAATAAACCGGAACTGGTTCGCCCCAATATCTTTGTCGGCCAAAAATTGCATCACGCATACGGTAATTAATTTTACCGTAACCCATTTCTATTTCTTTTAATTTATTTACGATGGCTTCACTCGCTTCTTTATAATCCATCCCATCAACAATCCCAGAATTAATATATTTTCCTTCTTTAGTTGGGTCGGCTTCCTTTTCAATTTTTTGCGAATCTAAAATTTGAAGAATTGGCAAATTAAATTTTTGAGCAAAAAGATAATCACGTTGGTCACCTGATGGAACGCCCATTACAGCACCAGTTCCGTATCCTGCTAAAACATAATCTGCAATCCAAATCGGTATTTTATCACCGCTTAATGGATTTGTTGCATAACTACCAGTAAAAGCACCAGAAACAGTTTTCACGTCAGACATTCTATCTAATTCCGATTTCTTTTTTGTTGCTAAAATGTAGTTTTCAATATCCTCCTTTTGCTCAGTAGTTGTTAAAGACGCAACCAATTCGTGTTCTGGCGCAATTACCAAAAACGACACCCCAAAAATGGTATCAACACGGGTAGTGAAAACTTCAATGATAGAATCTTTGCTCCTTGTTCCTTGCTCTTTGTTCTCAATTCCGAAGGAAACCATCGCACCAACACTTTTCCCAATCCAGTTGCGCTGCATTTCTTTAAGTGGTTCTGGCCAATCAATATTATTTAAGCCTTGCAACAATCTCTCGGCGTAAGCAGAGATTCGCATACTCCATTGCATCATTTTCTTTTGCTCAACAGGGTGGCCGCCACGCTCGCTAAAACCATCTTTAACTTCATCATTTGCCAAAACGGTTCCTAAAGCGGCACACCAATTAACTGTACTTTCCTTTAAAAAAGTTAAACGATATTTTAATAATTCTGCTTGTTTTTCTTCAGCGTTCATATTGCTCCAATCGCTTGGTAGCAGATTTAAAACATCCTCATCACAAACGGCATTAATTTCAGAAGAAGGAATGGTTTCTAACTTCGCAATTAAAGTAGAAATAGGTTCGGCTTTATCAGTTTCTTTATTATACCAGCTGTTAAAAAGCTGCATAAAAATCCATTGCGTCCATTTATAATATTCTGGCGAACTGGTGCGCACTTCTTTACTCCAATCAAAAGAGAAACCTAAATTATCTAATTGTTCACGATATCTATTAATGTTAGTTTCTGTAGTTTTTGCAGGGTGTTGACCCGTTTGAATAGCATATTGTTCTGCCGGCAAACCAAAAGAATCATATCCCATTGGGTGCAAAACGTTAAAACCTTTTAAGCGTTTATAACGGGCAAAAATATCAGACGCAATATATCCAAGTGGATGCCCAACATGCAAACCTGCACCACTTGGGTAAGGAAACATATCCAACACATAATATTTAGGCTTGCTCGTATCTACATCCGCTTTAAAAGTTTCGTTTTCTGCCCAAAATTTTTGCCAGCTCTTTTCTATCTGCTTAAATTGATAATCCATCTAATACCGTTTTTTTAATGTTTAATGCGAAAATAAAAAATTTAAAACAGTGCTTGGCTTTAATTGGTAAATAATATATGCTTCAAATTTTAATGTCTCAATATTTTATTTATTTGGGCGTTCGGGCGGGCTTTTTATTTATACTGCACAAGGCATTAGCCACAAGGCCGGTATCCATTTCAATCCCTAACGCAAAATGTGCTTTCTAATTAATTTTATCGATAAAAAAATGATGTTAGTAAAATTGTATACCATAAAAAATTAAAGAATATTTAACTTAAAGAATTTTATAAATCTTAACTGGCTTTATTTTTGACTTTAAAACTTTAATTAACAAAAAATTTAAAATCACGAAAAATGAAAAATTTATTGAAATTGAAAAGCATATTATTTTTAGCTGTTATAGCTTTAATTATTACCTCATGTTCACCAAAAACAGGCGGAACTATAAGCAATAATGTTTCTAAAGGAACCATATCTGGTACTTGGGTAGTAAACAATGTTAGTTTAGAGGGTTTTCCGCAGGGTTATCAAGTTAAAAACGTGTTTGATATGGCTCCGTTTCAAGATTTTAATGGCAGTACTTGGAAACTTTATGGAGGCTATGGCGGGATGATTACTTTAACAAATGGGACTACACAAGAAATTTATTGGTCTTTACTAAATGATGGAATTAACCCAATATTCCAGTTTAAAAAAATTGGTGCCTCTGAAAAAGCTAAAAATGTTTCTGAAGGTTATCAGTTACAAATTGCAAATGCTTCTAAAACTAATTTAACTTTAAAAACTCCCTTTAAATTATTAAACGGAAACATGGCTTATGTGGTCTATAATTTAACTCCGCAATAAACAGATTATCTTAATCTTGATTTACTATTTTTAGCATAATTAAGATATTATAATTAGTAAAAAGACTGCTTAATTAAGCAGTCTTTTTTTTAGTTTATTTTAAAAATACCTGATAATTTACATTTTAAATAATTAAAAACTGGGTATTTTAATGCTGAGATTTTAAATAAGCGCAAATTATTAATGATTAAGATTTTGTTTAAGGATAGGACTGGAATCACCGCCCGTAATCAGGGCAGGCCTTTTTTTGCTTCTTGCCAATCAGCAAATGCAAAAAAAATAGTTTATAGCCAGTTTAAATGTTCTGATAAAAAATTTAGGTAAATGATTAGATTTTAATATATACCAATCAAAAATTGTAACCACTTTTGAAAATAAAAAAGCATTATGATTTAATAATGCTTCAGTTTTAATCTCCAATTATTTAAAGTGGCAAATTATACGGGCTCTGATAAGAAATTTATAATAAAGGCAAAAATGGCTAATATCAATAAAATATGAATTAAAAATCCCGCACTAAAAACAAAAAATCCCAAAATCCAGCCAAGTATAAATGCGATTGCTAATATATTTAATATCAATCTCATAAGTCTCTATTTGTTTATTGGAGATATGCAAAGGATATGCCACTAAAAATTATAAATAAAAAAAGGGGATAATTTGTGATTATCCCCTTTTTAAATAGTTAAAAAACTAATTATTTTTTAGCTACCAAATTGATATTTAATTCAAACTCATCATCAATTGCTTTGTCTCCTATACCTGCAATAAAGTTTTTAGAACCATATTTAATGTCGTATTTAGTTCTATCTACTTTTACGCCAGATGCTACAGCTACTATAAAATTACCTTTCTGCTGTACGCTTGCAGGGAAAGTAATTTTATTGTTAATTCCTTTTATTGTTAAATTCCCGGTGATATTTAATTTGCTACCATCAATAACGGCTACATTAGTGATCTGGAAATTAGATGTAGGGTTTTTTTCTACAGAGAAAAAATCAGGAGATTTAAGATGACCTAAAAGCTTTCCACCGTTAGTAGCATCTAAATCAGTACAAGATATTGTGCTCATATCAATATTAAAAGCACCTCCAACAAGTTTGTTTCCGTTAGCACTTAATGTACCATCAGCTAATTTAATTTCGCCTGTATGTTGCCCTGTTATTTTTTTGCCAATCCATTCAATTTTAGATTTACTTACATCTACAGTATAAATGTTAGCGGCTGGTTTAAAGGCAAGGAATAATCCTGTTATTGCCAATATTGATAAAACTACTTTTTTCATATTTGTTATTTTTTATTTAATCAAAGATATAAAAATATATATGTTTAAACATATATATTTATTTTTATTGTTAGATTACTTTTTTTTGACAATCGATTAAAATAGTTTAACCTTAAATGGTAAAACTACTTAAGTTAATAAATTCTTGAACACGACCTGCAATTTCCTTTTCAGAAAGGTTTCTTATTTTTTCTGTACCAAATTTTTCTACACAAAAAGATGCTAACGCAGAACCATAAATAATTGCATTTTTCATATTTGAAAAATTGATGGTTCCAACTTTAGCCAGATATCCTATAAATCCACCTGCAAAAGTATCACCAGCCCCAGTTGGATCAAAAACATCTGCCAAGGGTAAAGCTGGTGCAGAAAATATTTGATCTCCATGAAATAATAGCGCACCGTGTTCGCCTTTTTTGATGATTAAATATTTTGGACCCATAGTTAATATTTTTTTGGCGGCTTTTACCAAAGAATATTCGCCAGAGAGCTGTCTGGCTTCAGCATCGTTAATGGTTAAAACATCAACCATTTTAATAGTTGCCAATAAATCGTCCATTGCAATATCCATCCAAAAATTCATCGTATCCATAACAATTAATTTTGGACGCTTTTTAATCCTGTTAATCACTGTTTGCTGTATTTGTGGAGTAAGATTACCTAGCATCAAAAACTCGCAATCCTGATAAGATTCTGGAATAATTGGATCAAAGTTTTCCAAAACGTTTAACTCAGTTGTGATGGTATCACGACTATTCATATCATTATGATATTTACCTGCCCAAAAAAAGGATTTTTCTCCTTTTTTTATTTGCAAACCCTCCACATCAATACCATGCTTTCCAAAATCTGCTATATCTTCCTTGTGAAAATCATCTCCTACTACGGCAACAATTTTTGTCTTATCATAAAAATAAGAAGCGGCCAAACTAGCGTAAGTGGCTGCTCCGCCAACAATTTTATCAGTTTTACCAAATGGTGTTTCAATTGCATCAAAGGCTACAGTGCCTATAACTACTAAGCTCATAAATTTTTTTAACTTTTTTCTTTACAAATATTGCATAATTAATTTTAATTCCCGAATATTGCACTCCCGAAAGGGGCAAAAGCTTTGAAAAAAGTGATTGTTAACCAGAAAGTGTTTGATAAAAACACCCGAAATTCCTAAGTAGCTCAGCTGGTTAGAGCATCTGACTGTTAATCAGAGGGTCCCTGGTTCGAGCCCAGGCTTGGGAGCTTAAAAAAACCCTTCAAACTACTGTTTGGAGGGTTTTTTGTTTTATAAGATTTATGTTCTATTTATATATTCTTTATTCTATTTCTTCCAACAAATATTATTTGGGGTATTCTGAAGATCCTGAAAGACGATTATTGCAACATAATAATAGTGGAAGAATAACTTAAACTTCTAAACATCGACCTTGGATAATTAAGAAAGTAATAGAATTAGGAAGTGATAGGGCATTTGCAATGAAAGTGGAAAAAGTAATTAAAAAAGCTAAAAGCAGAATCATTATCGAAAAATAATATCCAATGCAAATTCTCTAGACGATATTAATCAGCTGGTTAGAGTCCCGACCCGTCGGGATTAATCAGAGGGTCCCTGGTTCGAGCCCAGGCTTGGGAGCTTAAAGAAACCCTCCAAACTATCGTTTGAGGGGTTTTATTTTTAATGAGGATTTTTGGGTTTGATAGAAAAACAACTTA